>DAINSI010000011.1:25988-47095 GCA_036741395.1 Candidatus Dormiibacterota bacterium | reverse complement strand
GATCGAACACCCATCATCCCGACCTTCGGCGTCCGGATCGGTGGATCCCGGCTTAGACGGGGAATCGGAAGACGCGGTCGGCGGTGCGCGACGAGATCGAGGCGAAGTCCTCGAGCGAGAGTCCCTTCAGCCGGGCCAGCGCGGTCGCGGTCTCGACCATCATGTGGGGGCGGTTGGGCTTGCCACGCCACGGTTGCGGCGGCAGGAAAGGGGCGTCGGTCTCGACCAGCAGCTGGTCCACCGGGACCGCTTCGAGGGCCTCTCGTAACACCGCGGCGCTAGGGTAGGTGACCGGCCCGGCGACCGAAACCACCACCCTGCGGCGGACACATTCCCGGGCGAATTCGACATCTCCACTGAAGGCGTGCATCACGACCTGGACGTCCTCGAAGTCCTCGAGCATCGCGAGGGTGTCGGCGTGCGCGTCGCGGTTGTGCACCACCACGGGCAGGTTGGACTGGCGCGCCAACTGGAGCATGCGACGAAAGCTCTCCTGCTGGATCTCCGGTGGGACCTCGTGGTAACCCGGGCGCCAGTAGTAGTCCAGTCCGACCTCGCCTATCGCCACCACCCGGGGGTCTTGGGCGAGCTCGAGCATGGACACCAGGTGATCGTCCTGCGGCGGCGCCTTCTCATGCGGGTGCCAGCCCACGGTCGCGAAGACCTCGCGGTGCTGTCCGGCGCGCGCCAGCACCGCCACGTTGTCGGGCCCCAGCCCGATGTTGACGACGCGGCTCACGCCATGTTCCGCAGCCAGCCGCAGCGCGGCCTCCAGTTCGACGTCGCCGGACTCGGCGATCAGCTCGAGGTGGCAGTGCGTGTCGGTGAGCCCCAACGCGGCCAGGGTTCAGGTCTCCGCGACGACGCGGTCGAGCCGCGGGAAGAGCACCTCTCCAACCTCGGTCTGGTGTCCCTCGGTGAGGCCGCCCCAGCGCAGCACCTCCGCCAGCGAGCTCCCCTCCGGGCCCACGGTGTTCGGTAGCGGGACCCGCAACTGTTGCGCCAGCTCATCCGCCGCGTCGGGGACGAAGGGCGCGGTCAGGTAGACCAGCAGCCTCAGGGTTTCAACGAGGTTGTAGAGCACACCACCGAGCTCCCCGCGCTTGTCGGGGGACTTGTTGAGGTCCCATGGCCTGGACTCCTCGACGTACTTGTTGGCGCGCCCGACCAATCGCCAGATGGCCTCGAGGGCACCGCTGAAGTCGAGCGCCTCCATCCGACCGTCGACCCGCGCGGGCAACCCCGCGGCGATCTGGTGCAGCTCGGTCTGGTCCGGGGAGGGGGCCGGCACGACTCCGTCGGTGTACTGGCGGAGCATCTTGAGGACGCGGGAGGCGAGGTTGCCGAAATCATTGGCCAGGTCCGCGTTGTAGCGGTCGACGAATACCTCCAGCGCGAAATCCCCGTCGCGGTCGAAGGGAATTTCCCGCAGCAGGGTGTACCGGGCGGCGTCGCTCCCACAGCGCTCGCGCGCGTGCTCTGGCTGCAGGCTGTCGAGGAGGCTGAGCGGTTCGAACATGATGCCGCGCGACTTGCTCATCTTCTCGCCACCGATGCCGATGTACCCGTGCGAATACACCCGCCTCGGCAGCTCGACCCCCGCCGCCCACAGCATGACAGGCCACATCACCGTGTGGAACCTGGTGATGCCCTTGCCGATGACGTGGACGTCGCACGGCCAGAACCGGTTGAAGCGCTCTTTATCGGTGCCGAACCCGACGCCTGTGACGTAGCTGAGGAGGGCGTCGAACCAGACGTAGATCACCTGGGTCCGGTCAAACGGGAGCGGGAAGCCCCAGTCCGTGAAGCCTCGGGAGATGGATACGTCCGGAAGTCCCTCTCGGATGACGTTGAGCATCTCGTTGCGCCGCGCCGCCGGTTGGAGAAAATCCTCCCGCTGGTGGAGCGCGATCAGCTGCTCGGTGAACGAGGAGACACGCAGGAAGTAGTTCTCCTCCTCGAGCCACTCCAGCACGACCTGGTGCTCCGGGCAGCGACCATCGACGAGCTCGCGCTCCTGGTAGTACTGCTCGCAGCTGGGGCAGAAGAAGCCGGCGTACTTGCCCTTGTAGATGTGCCCGTTGTCGTAGACGCGCTGGAGGAAATCCTCCGTGGTGGCACGGTTGTCGTCCGACGAACTGCGCACGAACTCCGAGTAGTCAACCTGTAGCCGCCCGAACATCGACTTCCAGGCCGGCACGACCGCGTCGCAGTACTCAGCGGGGCTCTGCCCTCGGGCCTCGGCGGCCTTGAGCACGGACTGCGAATGCTCGTCCGACCCGACCACCAGCCAGGTCTCATTCCCCGCCAGCCGCTTGTATCGACAGAGCGCGTCAGCGGCGATCTTCTCGTAGGCGTGGCCCAGGTGCGGGTGGCCGTTGATGTAGTCGATCGCCGTGGTCACGTAGTACGTGGGGATGTTGTTCATTCCTTCCGCGCCCGTTTCGGCGCGCCTTCGATGAGGACGGTGATCTCGCCCTTCGGCGGCTTCGCACGATAGTGCTGAGCCAGCTCGGCGGGAAGCCCGACCCGGATCTCCTCGTGCACCTTGGTCAGCTCGCGGGCCACGGCGCAACGTCGGTCGGGCAGCGTGGCCGAGATTATATCGAGGGCCTTGAGGAGTCGCTGCGCCGACTCGTACGCGACAAAGGTGCGCCGGTCGTCGGTCAAAGACTCGAACAGACGCGTCATCTCGCTGGCCTTGCGCGGCAGGAAGCCCGCAAAGACAAACCGATCTCCTGCAAAGCCGGAGCCCGCGATGGCCGCGGTGACCGCCGACGGGCCGGGCACCACCACGACCTCGTGGCCCGCCACGCGCGCGGCGCCGACGAGGTGCGCGCCGGGGTCAGAGATCACCGGCATGCCGCCGTCGGTGCAATAGGCGACGTCACCGGCGTCGAGGGCCTCGAGGACCTGTTGCGTCCTCGCCCGCTCCACGTCGGCGTATACCGCCAGCAGCGGTTTGCTCAAGCCCAGGTGGGTCAGCAGGGCGCGGGTCCGTCGGGTGTCTTCCGCTGCCACCAGCGCCACCTCGCCCAGGATCCGCGCCGCCCGCGGCGTCATGTCCTCGAGGTTCCCAATCGGCGTCCCGACCACAAACAGAGTTCCCATTCAGAGCACCAGACTGCGCGGCCGATCAATGGCGGCGCTATACACCCCAGTCGCGGGGGTACCGGAAGTCCCTATCGATGGTGCGCGTGGAGAGCTTGGCGATGATCGGCGGTCGGCGCTTGTACTGGTTGACCCGGACGCGCCGCAGGACTGAGTCCACGAACGCGTCGTCGTGGCCCTGCTCGGCCAACTCGGCGCGACTCATCCGTCGGTCGAACGCGTGGTACAGGAGCCGGTCGACCTGGGCATAGGCGAAGCCCAGCTCCTGCTCGTCCGACTGCCCCTGCCAGAGGTCCGCGGACGGCGCTTTGCCCACCACCTCCGCGGGGAGATCGACGTGCGCCGCGAGCTGCCAGACCTGCGACTTGTAGAGGTCGCCGATGGGATTCAGGGCCGACGCCATGTCGCCGAAGATCGTCCCGTAACCCAGCAGCAGCTCGGTCTTGTTGCTGGTGCCCAGGACCAGCGCATTGTCGCGGGCCGAGACGTCATAGAGGATGGTCATGCGCTCCCGCGCCATCTTGTTGCCCCGACGAGCGTCGCCGGCGTCACTGAAGCGCTCGAAATAGGCGTCGATCTGGGGCGTGATGTCGACCACTTCCTGGGCCATGCCCAGGCGCTGCGCCACCAGGGTTGCGTCCTGCAGGCTCTGCGGGTTGCTCAGTCGATAGGGCATGGAGACCCCGGTGACCTTCTCGGCGCCCAGAGCATGCACCGCCAGTGCCGCCACCAGCGCGGAGTCGACCCCGCCCGACAGCCCCAGGACCACCCGGCTGAAGCCCACCCGGCCGGTCTCGTTGCGGATGAACCCGGTGAGGATGCTGTGCACCAGCGGCAGGTTGATGGCCAGCTCGCCGCTGTCCAGCGGCTCCGCCGCCGCCGGCTCAGTAGGGGCCGGAGGTGCGCTCATCCCACACGCGCTCAAGCTCACGTAGCGTGAAATCGACCTTCTCGTCGCGGAGCAGTGGCGTCATCTGTCGCTGTCGCTCGACCTCGCGGACATCGATGTCGGCGTAGATCACCTCGTCGCCCTGCGGGAGCGCCTCGCCGTGCTTGACCTCGGTACCCGCAGCTTTCGCAACCGCGCCCCCGTCCGGCCCGAAGACTCCCGAGCCACCCCCGAAATAGACACCGTCCTCGTAGCCCGTGCGGTTGCAGTAGGCGACGTAGCTGACACTGAACTGCGCCACCGTGCGGCAGAGGTCATTCCACGAATCGGCACTGCCCAAACCGCGCTCGCGCTCGGCGTCGGCGAGGACGCCGCGGCCGGGGCTGACGGAGGGGCAGATGATCAGGCTGACCCCTTGGACGAAGAGCAGGTAGGCGCTGCTCAGGTGCCACATGTCTTCGCAGACGAGGATCCCCGTGGCGACACCGCCCGCGTCGAAACCCCGAACGCGGTCACCGGCCGCGAAATAGCGCTGCTCGTCGAACATCCCGTAGGTCGGCAGGTAGATCTTGCGATGGACGTGGCGGACCTCGCCGCCTGACAGGTAGACCGCGGCGTTGTAATGACGGAAGTCGTCCGAGCGCACCACCATGCCAACCACCAGGTCGATGCGCCGCGACAGATCGAGCAGCGGCTGCAGGCGAGGGTCTTCGAGGGTCATCGAGACCTCGGGGACGAGGTCCTTGAGCAGGTACCCGGTGAGGCTCAGCTCGGGGAAGACGCAGAGTGTGGCGCCCTCGCCGGCCGCCTGTTCAGCCAGATCCTGGTGAAGCCTGAGGTTCGCCTCCACGTCGCCCAGCCTGGGCGCGCACTGTGCCAGCGCCAGACGGCGGCGTGGGTTCGATTCCTGCGAGGTCTCCATCGGAGAAGGATATTCGGCGGTCGCTCACCCAGCGCTCGATGGCCTCCGGCACCTCGCCAGCCGGGCCCACGAAACTGCTGCACTGGGGCAGCGAGGCGAGGAAGTGGGTGCCATAGCTCCGGGTCGACACCCGGCGGTCGAAGATGACCACCGCGCCGCGGTCGGTGGAGCGCCGGATCAGGCGCCCGAAGCCCTGCTTGAGCCGGAGCACGGCCTCCGGAAGGGCGAGCTGGAGAAAGGAGTCGCGGAGGTGCTCCGACCGCGCCCGGAACACGGGGTCGGTGGGGGGCGAGAAGGGCAGCCGAACAATGACCACGCAGGAGAGCGAGCGCCCCGGCAGGTCAAGGCCCTCCCAGAAGCTGTTGGTGCCGCAGAGGACGGCCTCAGGAAGGCTGGCGAAGCGTTCGGTCAGCGTCCGCCGGCTGCCGCTACCGCGGCCCTGGGC
Organism: Candidatus Dormiibacterota bacterium; assembly: GCA_036741395.1. GTDB lineage: Bacteria > Chloroflexota > Dormibacteria > DASZGP01 > DASZGP01 > JAXDLW01. The sequence continues at coordinate 41,728 of DAINSI010000011.1, read as the reverse complement.
GAGCACCTCGATGCCCTCGGGCAGGAGCCGCTCGCGGACCCGCGACGAGACGTTGTTGAGCTGCTCGGTCGACGTGAAGAGCACCAGCGTGCGGCCCCGCAGCCGCAACGCCGCCCCGGCGATGACGTCAACCAGAGAGTCCTCGAAGCCCGGCTCCCCGGGCGAGGGCACGTCATCCGGCAGGCACAGCAGCGCCTGCTCCAGGAAGTCGAAGGGGCTGGGCAGGACCATCTCGACCAGCCGCGACGCCGGCATCCCGACGCGCTCGCGGAAGTAGTCGAAACCACCCTCGACGGTGAGCGTGGCGCTGGTCAGCACCACTGAGTCGCGGTCCTCGAAGATGGCGTCGCGAAGCGCGGTGGCAACGTCCACGGGGGCGGCCCGCACCGCGGTGCGGCCGTCACGGCCGTAGGAGAACCACACCACGCGGCCCTCCCGGCCGGGGCTGAGCATCTCCAGCAGCCGGGCCAGGCGCGCCGCCACCACCGCGGCCTGGGGGCCGGGCAGGCGCAGCGCGGCCTCCCGCGTGCGGTCCGCGGCGGCCACCACGTCGAGCATCCACTGCTGGCTCCACGACGCCGCGTCGAGGGTCAGCTCGCGCCCGGTCTCGAGGCCCCAGACCGTGCGCCCAGCCATCCGGATCGTCTCGAAGAGATCGCGCACGGCGCGCTCGAGCTGGCCCAGCGCGGTGCCCGGGATGCCGCCGGGCGGAACCGCCCCGGCCGCCAGCGCCAGCGACTGCAGGATGTCGTCCTCCCGCGACTCGTCGGTCAGTCCCCGGGTGGCGGCCTCCTCGAGGTGGTGCGCCTCGTCCAGCACCAGGCAGCGCACCGCGGCCAGGCTCTCACTTTCGTTGAAGGCGTCGGCAAGGAGCAGGGCGTGGTTGACGACAACGACGTCGGCGGCGCCCGCGCGTTGCCGGGACAGGTGGTAGAAGCAAGCTGCGGGCGTCGGCAGGCAGGCATTGGAGGGGCAGTCAGCCCACTCGGAGGCCACCGCCCGCCAGCAGCGTTCCTCCTGGCCGAAGAGGCGGAGCTCATCGCGGTCGCCGGTGGTGGTGCGATCCAGCCAGACCGTGAGCTTGAGCTTGAAGATCAGGAGTTCGTCGGGGTTGATGCCCTCGAGGTCGGTGTGGGCGGCGGTGCGCCCGCCGTCGGTGCCGTGCAGCAGCTGCTGCCAGCGCAGGCGGCTGAGGTAATGCGCCCGGCCCTTCAGGAGCACCGCCCGGAGCGGGATCCCGAGGATCCGCGCCGCCAGCGGCAGGTCCTTGTGCAGCAGCTGCTCCTGGAGGTTGATGGTGTAGGTCGAGACGTAGACCTGGCGGTTCCGCGCCGCGGCGTGGGCCAGCGCCGGCACCAGGTAGGCCAGCGACTTGCCCGTGCCGGTGCCGGCCTCGACAACCAGGTTGAGACGGCGATCGAAAGCCTGGGCGACGGAGCGGCACATGTCGAGCTGGGCTTCGCGCAGCTCCCAACCCGGTTCGGTCGCCAGCGGACCGTCCGGCCCCAGCAGGGCGACCAGCTCGTCGACCGCCAGCACGGCCCCCTCGGGCCGCGCGGTTGCCGCCGCCTGGCCGGGGCGGACCCTGGCCGGCTCGGCCACCGATGGCCCCACCATGTCGTGGAAGAAGGTGCGCAGACTATGGGCAGAGGGCGCGGTCAGGGCGCGCAACCGCTGCAGGGTCTCGGGGGGCAGCCCGGTGGCCATGTCGGCAAGGGCCAGGAAGACCCGGAAGGTCGCCTCGGCATCCTCCAGGGCGTAGTGGGCGCGCGGGTGCTGCAGGCCGACCAGCTCGCAGAGCCCGCCCAGTGAGTAGGAGGTGGCGTTGGGGGCCACGACGCGCGCGACCTCGATGCTGTCGAAGACCTCCCGCCCCTCCAGCGCACCCTCGCCCAGGGTGGTCTCGAGGAAGGTGATGTCGTAGCCGGCGCCGTGGGCCAGCAGGTCGGCGTCGCCGATGAAGTCGCGCAACTCCGGCAGCACACTGCCCAGCCGGGGCGCCCGCGACAGGTCCTGGTCGCTGATTCCGGTCATGCGCCGGATCATCGGCGGCAGCCGCAGGCCCGGGTTGACCAGCGTCTGGTAGCGCCCCAGCACCTCGTGGCCGCGGAACTTCACGGCGCCGATCTCGATGACGTGCTCGACCGCTGCGCTCAGCCCCGTGGCCTCGAGGTCGAGGGAGACGATCACCGGGAGGTGGGCACCGGAGCCCTCGACCGGCACCGCTCCGGTAACGTCGGCCGACCAGTGGTCGCCGACCCTTCCTCGGGACGCAGCCGGACGTCGCAGCGGCCGCGCCCCCGCGATGCCGCGGGTCACAGCAGGACTGCCGCCAGCTCCGCCAACTCGGAACGCTGGCCCTTGGTCAGGGTGACGTGGGCGGCGATCGGGCTGTCCTTGAACTTCTCCACCGCGAAGCAGAGCCCATTGCTGCTGAAGTCCAGGTACGGGTGGTCGATCTGGTAGGGATCACCGGTGAGGACCATCTTGGTCCCCTCCCCCGCCCGGCTGATGATCGTCTTGACCTCGTGCGGGGTGAGATTCTGAGCCTCGTCCACGATGATCAGCTGCTGGGGAATGCTGCGCCCGCGGATATAGGTCAGCGCTTCGACCTCGAAGAGACCCTTGTCCTGGAGGCGATTGACCATGTCGCCGACCATCTGGTCCTTGTACATCGTCGACATCAAGAACTCCAGGTTGTCGTAGATCGGCTGCATCCAGGGGCGCAGCTTCTCCTCCTTGTCGCCGGGCAGGTAGCCGACGTCCTTGCCCATGGGAACCACCGGGCGCGTCACCAGCAGCCGCCGGTACATGTGGGAGTCGAGGACCATGTGCAACCCCGCGGCCAGCGCCATCAGGGTCTTGCCGGTGCCCGCCCGGCCGGTAAGGGTGATCAGCCGGATCTCGTGGTTGAGGAGCGCGTCAAGCGCGAAGCGCTGGCCCAGGTTCTTGGCGCTGATGCCCCAGATGTCCTTGCGGACCGGCGCCAGCGGCACGATCTCGTTGCGCGCGAGGTCAAACCGGGCGATCGCCGAGAGACTGTGCTGGCCGGGTACCTGGAAATGCACGAACTCGTTGCTGCGCAGGTCGTAGTCCGCACCCGGCAGGACGCCCTCACGGTTGAAGCGGTCCATCACCTCGGCGGATACGTCGAGAACCTGGACCCCGCTGTACAGCTCGTCGGTGCCGCGGACCACCTTGTCGCGCTCGTAGTCCTCGGCGGGAAGATCGAGGGCCTCGGCCTTGATCCGCACGTTGATGTCCTTGCTGACCAGGATCACGGGGTGTTTGGGCATCGCCCGGGTCAGCTGGGCGGCCACGGCGATGATCTGGTTGTCCGGCTTGCTCAGGTCCAGCTCGCCGGGCATGTCGCCCCGAGGGTCATGGATCTCGATCCACAGCTTGCCGCCGCCGGCGGTCGGGACCCCCTCGGAGAGTTTGCCGAGGCGACGCAGCTCGTCGAGGTGGTGCGACACTCGGCGGGCCGAGCGTCCGACCTCATCCTGGCGCTTCTTCTGGTCGTCGATCTCCTCGATCACCACCAGGGGGATGACGACGTCGTTCTCCTCGAAGGCGTTCAGCGCCTCGGGGTCATGGAGAAGGACATTGGTGTCGAGAACGAAGGTCTTGCTCTTGCGGGGCACTAGCGACCGGACACTCAGGCGGAACGCCGCTCCGGGCGGCGCAGACGGCGGTGGCGGCCGGTGGTCCCGGGCTCCCACTCAAGGTAGAAGCCGCGGTACTTCTCGGGGAGCATCGCGGCGACCTTGGACATCATGTACTCGGCCGCCTCCTGGTTGTCCATGTCGCCCTCCGGCAGGGTGAAGGGCTTGCCGTATGCCAGGTAGACGTCGGTGCCGCTGCGGTGCGGGAACCTCGCCCCGGTTGGCAGGACGGTTTCGCCGCCCCAGGTGGCTACGGGGAGGATGGGAACCCCGCCGCGACGACCGAGGAAGCCGGCACCCGCCTCGGGCGCATGCATCACGAGGTCGCGGGAGCGGGTGCCCTCGGGGTAGACGCAGATCGCCCGTCCCGCCTGCAGCAGCAGAAGGGTGAACTTCAAAGCCGCGCGGTCGGCGGTGTGGCGCACGACCGGGAAGCACAGGAAGGTCCGGGCCAGGAGCGTGAGGAACGGGTTCCGGAACCACTCAGCCTTGGCCATGAAGTGCAGCGGCCGGGGGAAGAATGCGCCCAGCAGGGGCGGATCCGCGCCCGCGATGTGGTTGCTGATCACCAGCAGGCCGCCGCTGCGGGGAACGTTTTCGGCGCCCTCGATGTGGAGGTGGCCGCCGACCAGGAACAGCTGCACCAGCGTCCGGACGGCGAACAGCAGGGGCCGGTAGAGCACCGGGAGACGCATGTGCCCGCCCTGGGCGGGGTCGACTGTAGGCTCAGCCACGGGGTGTCGGGATCAGCCGCAGCACCTCGGCGAATACGTCAGCGGGGCTGCGGTCATCGGTGTCAATCGTAAAGGCGTCGTCGGCCACCCGCAATGGCGAGATCGAGCGCCCGGCGTCGGCGGCGTCGCGGTCGCTGATCTCGCCTTTCATGAGGGCGTCGTCGGCCTCGCGGCGCTGGTGTGCTCGACGCCGCCGGCGCTCCTCGTCGGAGGCGGTGATGAACAGCTTGAGGTCGGCCCTGGGGAAGACCACGGTGCCGATGTCGCGCCCCACCATGACGACCCCGGCCTCGCCGTAGCGGCGCTGCCGCGCCACCAGCGCCTCGCGCACACCGCCGGCCTGGCTGACGCGGGTGAGGGTCGGGGTCAGGCCGGGGTCGAACACGCGCGGTGTCAGGTCGTCGCCGCCCGCCCGCACCTCCCAATGGGAGCCCTCCTCGGTGGTGGTGTTGACCTCGATGTCAGCCCCCTCGGCGATTCGGCCCAGCGCCGGTTCGTCGCCGGGGTCGATACCCGCGTCGCGCGCCAGCACGGTGACCGCGCGATACATCAGACCGGTGTCCACCAGGGGCAGGCCCAGGTGGCGCGCCAGCAGGCGCCCGATGGTCGACTTCCCCGACGCGCTGGGGCCGTCGATGGCCACGATCAGGCAGCGGCTCACCCGGGCAGGCCCACGGCTGCGCGCAGCTCCCGCAGCTCGTCGGCGCTCAGCGGCCGGGAGTGGCCCTCCTCGAGGTCCCCCACCTGCAGCGGCCCCACGCGCCCCCGGCGGAGGTCGACGACCACCGACCCCACCGCCGAGAAGGAGCGCCGCAGCTGCCGCTTCCATCCCTGGCGCAGCACCACCCGCAAGCGCGTTCGGGCGTCCTCGCGGTCGAGGACCTCGACGGTGGCCGGGGCCGTGGTCCCCTCCTCCAATTCGATGCCGGCTCGGAGGCGATCCAGGGCCTCGTCGGCGATCGAGCCTCGGACCTCGACGAGGTACTCCTTCTCGACGTGGTGGCGGGGATGCTGGAGCCGAAAACTCAGCTCGCCGTCGTCGGTGAGGATGATCAGCCCCCGGCTGCGCAGGTCGAGGCGGCCCACCGGGTGCAGCGCGCCCTGGCGCTCTGCGCGCGGGACCAGCTGCGTGACCAGGGGCCGGCGGGTGCGGTCGCTGACCGCACTGAGGTAACCGGCCGGCTTGTTGACGGCGAAGTAGCGGTGCAGGGTGGCGGGCTCGACCGGCCGGCCGTCGACCTCGACGTGGTCGACCCCGGGGTGGACCAACACGCCGCCGGGCGGGGTCGGCCGCCCATTGACGGTGACCCGGCCCGCAGAGATGAGCTCGTCGGCCTTGCGGCGGGCGGCCACCCCGTTCATCGCGAGGTAGCGGTTGAGGCGCACCGCGGCGGGCTCGTCGCTCAGGTCTCGTCCGCCGGGGGGCCGCCATCGACCTCGGCCGCTGCCGCCAGCCCGGGGAGATCCTCGAGGCTGCCGACACCGAGGATCTGCAGGAAGCGCATCGTGGTGCCGAAGGTGCGCGGGGTGCCGGGGGTCTCGAGGCGGCCGCGCTCCTCGACCAGGCCGCGCATCATCAACCCCTCGAGGGTGCGCTCGCTGTCCACGCCACGGACGTCGTCAATGGAGGCCTTGGTCACCGGCTGACGGTAGGTGACGACTGCCAAGGTCTCGTAGGCCGCCGGCGACAGCCGCCCGGAGACCTCCGGGTTGAGGATCCGGCGGACCGCGTCAGCGGTCTCCGGCCGCGTCACCAGCTGGACCATGTCGCGGTGGCGCTGAAGCATCAGACCCCGGTCCTCGAGCGCCTCCTCGAGCGCGTCAAGGACGCCGTCCAGGGTGCCTCCGTCGACATCCAGGGCCTCAGCCAGGCGCCGCTTCTCCATCGCGATGCCGACGCTGAAGAGCACCGCCTCAGCCTGCTGGCGCAGGTCCCCGACGCCGGGGACGGTCTCGAAGTCAGGCACCGGGGCCGGCGGTGATCTCGATCTCTGCGAAGGTGCTGCGCTGGCGGACCCCGGCCTCCCCCAGACGGATCAGCTCCAGCAGAGCGAGGAAGATGACCACGGCGTGGAGCCGGCTCTCCGCCTGCTGGAAGAGGTCGCCGAACGCCAGGCGCCCCGCGCGCAGGTGGGTCCGGACCCGGTCCATCTCCTCGCTGAGGGAGTAATTGCTGAGCTGGACCGCGACCTCGTCCGGGGTGGGCAGGCGGTCGAGAACGGCCTGGAAGGCGGCCGCGAGGCCGTCGGGGTTGATCGCCAGACGCTCGGAGGGCACCACCTCACCCTCCAGCAGCGCGGCGAAGCTCATCCCGCCATCCTGGTGACGTCGCATCAGTTCCAGCGCGGCCTCCTTGAAGCGTTGGTACTCGCGCATCCGCTCCCGGACCTGTTCCTCCCAGCCCTCGAGGTCCTCCTCCTCATCCTCGGTGGCGCCCCCGGGCAGGAGCCCCGCCGCCTTGAGAGCGAGCAGCTTGGAGCCCACCAGCAGGAAGGCCGCCATCTCCTCGGCGGGTCGGCGGGGGCCGCCGGCGAGGCTGCCGACGTAGTCCCAGGTGAGGTCGGCGAGGCGGACCTGGTTGAGGTCCACCTGCTGGCGCTGAGCCAGGGTCAGGAGCAGGTCGATGGGACCCTCGAAGACGTCGGTGCGGACCCGCAGGGCGTCGGCGGGGTCGCGCTGGGCCGTGACCAGCTCCTCACTCACCGCCGTCAGCCGCCTGCAGCAGTCGGGTTTCCGGTCGCCGCGGGCGGCGCGCCTGGTGCTCGGCCACGATCTCCACCAACTCCGCCGTCGCACCGGCGCCGCGGAGCATGTCGGCGCCGACCGCGGGGTGCTGCAGGTAGCGGGCGACCCGGGCGCCCAGCCATGGCACCCGCGTCAACACGGGCACTGTGTGAGTGCTCTTGGCCAGGACCACCAGGGTCCGGCCGGGGGTCCCCAGGAAGACCTGGGCCTTGCCGACATCGTGCAGCAGGGCAGCCTGCCGCAGTACTACCGGCGCGGGGCCGAGCCGCCGCAGGACGCCGATGGAGTGGCGCTGGTCGCGCCGGCGCATGCTCCGGAAGAGCGGCCGCAGGTTCTCAGGCAGCTCGGCGGCCGCGGCGTCCGCGGCGGCGGGGTCAAGCCGGCCGAAGGTGCCGCCCAGCGCCTGTCCCACCCGGTAGCCGGCCTGCCGCATCACCTGCGCCCCTCCCGGACCAGTGGCTCCCCCCAGCGCATCTTCTCGCGTAGCTGTTGGTAGAAGTCCGACGTCCCAGGGCAGCGCACCACCCGCAGGGGCGGTCCGTCGAGGCTGCAGCGCAGCGTGGAGTGGCTCGGGACCGCCAGGTTGAGGGCGCCGTCCAGGAGCAGCCGCGTGGCCTCATCGACCTGCAGCAGCACCGGGGCCTCGCCGGGCAGGACCAGGGCGCGGCTGGCCAGCGTGTGGGGGTTGAGGGGGACCAGCACGATCGCGCTCACCGCGGGGTCGAGGATGGGCCCGCCGGCAGACGCGGCATATGCGGTCGAGCCCGTGGGCGTCGCCACCACCACGCCGTCGGCATGGAACATGCCCACCGCGGTGCCGCCGCTGCTGACCTCCAGCTGGATGACATTGGCGGCGGGGTCCTTGAGCAATGCGGCCTCGTTGATCGCCAGCCGGCTGTCGCCATTGAGCTCCACCGTCAGGGTCGCCCGGGTCTCGATGGTGGTGCGCCCCTCGACCCATTCCCGGAGCGCGCCCGCCGCCTCCTCCAGGGTGACCCAGGCCAGGAAGCCAAGGCGGCCGAGGTTGATCCCCAGCAGGGGTAGCCCGCGAGCGATGGCGGCGCGGGCGGCGCGCAGGAAGGTGCCGTCGCCACCGAAGGTCACCACCAGGGCAACCCCGTTCAGCTCCTCGTCCGGAAGCACCCAGCCACCGCCGAAGCGCCCCGGCTTCTCGTCGGGCGCCTGGCGCTGGAAGACCCGCACCGGGTGGCCGTGGGCCTCCAGGTAGCGCCGCGCCTCGACCACCGCGGCCTCGTCACCCGGGACCCGGGAATGGAGGACGAAGAGGACCGTCGCGGCGTCCGTCATGCACCACCCCGGAGGTGGACGAAGATCTCGCGGTTGCCGCGTGCTCCCGCCAGCGGCGAGTCGACCGAGCAGACCACCTCGAGGCCATCCGCCACGGCCCAGGCGGTGAAAGCGTCCAGCGCATCCTGCCGCGCCCGCGGGTCGCGGACGATTCCACCCTTGCCGATTCGCTCGCGGCCGACCTCGAACTGTGGCTTGAGCAGCAGGACCAGCTCGTAGGGTGCGGCGAGGAGGCGGCGGATGGCGGGTACGACCCGCTTCAGCGCGGTGAAGGAGAGGTCGCCGACGGCCAGGTCGGGGGTCTCCCCCGGCAGCCTGAGGACGTCGCGGATGTTGGTGCGCTCCATTACCACCACCCGATCATCCTGCCTCAGCCGCCAGTCGAGCTGCCCGTAGCCCACGTCGACCGCGTAGACCAGGCGGGCGCCATCCTGCAGCAGGACATCCGTGAACCCCCCGGTCGAGGCCCCGGCGTCCAGACAGACGCGGCCGTCGGCGCTGACGGCGAGCAGGTCGAGCGCGCCCCGTAGCTTGTCGCCACCGCGGCTCACGAAGCGGGGCTGGGCCATCACCTCCAGCCGGGCGCCCGCGCCGACGCGGACGTCGACGCGGTCGACGGGACGGCTGTCCAGGCGCACCATCCCGGCGCGAATCAGGGCCTGGGCCTTCTGGCGCGAGGCGACGAGGCCACGCTCAACCAGGGCCTGGTCCAGCCGCGACGCGGTCATCATCGGCCCAGCAGGAGCGCCAGGCCGATCCCCAGCGCGGCGCCGGCGTAGACCTCGACCGGGGTGTGCCCGATGAGCTCACGCAGCCGCTCCTCGTTGAAGGGCTGTGCCGTCAGGATGTCGTCGAGGATGTGGTTGAGCGCGCGCGCCTGGCGGCCCACCGCCCGACGGACGCCGGTGGCGTCGTACATCACGACCGCGGAGAAGATCGCGCTGATGGCGAACTCCGGGCTGCCGATGCCGCGGCGTGAGCCCAGCAGGGCGGTCAGGGACATCACCATCGCCGTGTGGGAGCTGGGCATGCCCCCCGAGGAACCCAGGCGGGCAATGTCCAATCGTTTGTGTCGGGCGGAGTCGATGATCACCTTCAGGCTCTGCGCGATCAACCACGCCAGCCCCGGGATCACCAGGTACGGGTAGTGGGTCAAGCCTCGTCTTCGCCTTCGACCGGCACCTCGACCGCCTCACCCCGGCCGCCGAGCACGAGGCGCTGGACCTTCTTCTCGGTGGCTTCGAGGAGGCCGGAACAGTGGGCCGCCAGGGCCACTCCCCGCTCGTAGGAGGCGATCGAGTCAGCGAGGTCGATGCTGCCAGTTTCCAGGCGCCGGATCAACGTTTCGAGCTCCCCCAGGGCGCCCTCGTAGGTGAGCTTTTCGATCGGCTCCTGCGCCTCAGTCATCCTCCACCTCCACGCCGGCCGGGACCGGCTGCTCCTCCACCGACACCAACTCGCCCACGACCCTACCGTCGGCAAACAGGGTGACCAGCCGCTGGCCCTGGCGCAACCCCCTGACCGAAGTCACCACCTTCCCGTCCACGGTGCGGGCGATGCTGTAACCCCGGCCCAGCACACGCAGCGGGCTGAGCGCCTCGAGCTGACCGCGGCTGGCACGGAGGTCTGCCCGGGCCCTGTCCAGGCCCACCTTGAGGGCGGCGTCGAGCCGCTCCATGCGGTCGTCGATGCGCTGGCGCATCAGGGGCAGCTGGAGGGCGGGGCTCTGACGATGCAGGCGCGCCGCGGCCGCCTCCAGGCGCTCGCGCTTGGTCGCCGCCTCGCGCCCGACGGCCCCATCCAACCGCTCGCGCAGCTCGACCAGGATCTGGCGCTGGCGGCCGAACTCCGGCAGCGAGCCGTCCAACCGGTGTCGCAGCTGGAGCAGGTGCCGCCGCAGGTCTACGAGGCTCGGTACGGCCAGCTCCGCCGCCTGGGAGGGCGTGGCGGCGCGGAGGTCGGCGGCAAAGTCGGCGATGGTGACGTCGGTCTGGTGACCGATGCCGGTCACCACGGGCACGGGGCAGGCGCGGATGGCGCGCGCCAGCGCCTCGTCGTTGAACGCGGCAAGGTCCTCCAGCGAGCCCCCGCCGCGAACCAGCAGGACCACGTCCACCTCGGGCCGGGACGCCGCCCGCTGCAGCGAGAGGATCAGCTTGGCCGGCGAGATCACCCCCTGCACGGGCGCGTGGGCCACCAGGATGCCGACGGTTGCGCAGCGGCGCCGGATGACCTTGATGACGTCGCGCAGAGCGGCGCCGCCCTCGGAGGTGACCACCGCGACCCGGCGCGGCATGAACGGCAGCGGGCGCTTGAGGTGGGCGGCGAACAGCCCCTCGGCCTCGAGCCGGGTCTTGAGCTGCTCGAAGGCGAGATACAGCGCCCCCACGCCCGAGGGCTGGGCGGCGTCGAGGATCAGCTGGGTCTGACCCCGGTCGCCGTAAAACTCGAGACGGCCGTGGGCCAGCACCACCATCCCGTCCTGCATCTGGAAGCGGATCCGGCTCAGGGCGGTGCGGAACATGACCGCGTTGATCACGGCGCGGTCGTCCTTGAGGGTCAGGTAGCAGTGCCCAGAGGCCGCGATCTTGCAGCCGGCGACCTCGCCCTCGATCCAGAGGTCCTGGAGACCGCGCTCCTGAGTGAAGACCTCCTTGACCCAGTTGGCGACGTCGCTGACCGATTGGACCTCCATCAGGCGGACCTCGAGAGGTGGCTGGCGACCCGGCCCAGGACACCGTTCACGAAACGCCCCGCCTCGTCGCCGCCAAAGGTCTTGGCCAGTTCGATGGACTCGTTGATGGCGGCCTTGACCGGGACATCGGGCGAGAACAACAGCTCGAATAGGGCCAGCCGCAGGACGGCCCGCTCCACCCCCGCCATCTGCTCCAGGCGCCAGTTGGTCGACGAGTTCTCGATCTCGCGGTCGATCTCCTCGCGGTGTTCCAGGGTGCCGTTGACCAGCTCCAGCGCGAAGCGGACCTGGTCCTCGTTCCCGGGCTGGTCCTCGAAGTGATAACGGACCGTCGCCTCGGCGTCACTGCCATCGCGGTGGTCCATCTCAAAGATGGCCTGCATCGCCACCTCACGCGCCAGGTGACGCCTGCCCACGAGACCCCTCAGTCCGGGGCTGCGAAGCGGACGTCGGCAAAGAAGACGTCCACCGCGGTGGTGTTGAGGCCCAGCATTCGGTCGACCGCTCCGGCCACCCGGGTCTGGACCTCGGCGGCAAGGGCGGGAAGATTCTTGCCGCTCTCGGCGACCAGGTAGATCTGCAGCCGGAGGTCACGCTCACCCGTCATCTCCAGGCGCACACCCTTGTGGATCCCGCCCCGGCGAATGACCCGCGTCAGCTGATTGGTCCGGTCGGCCATCCCCGAGACGCCCTGCACCTGGAGTGCGGTCAGCGCGGCGATTTGGGCGATCACCTCGTTGGCCACCTTGACCTGGCCGGGGGTCGGCGACATCGTTGGGGGTGCCGTTTCGTCCGACACTACGCGCGTTCCACGTATTCGCCACTGCGGGTGTCGACCCTGATCCGGTCGCCCTGGGCCACGAACAGCGGCACGGCCACCACCAGCCCGGTCTCCAGGGTTGCGGGCTTGGTGCCGCCGGTGGCGGTGTCGCCCTTGAAGCCGGGATCGGTCTGGGTGATCTCGAGGTCGACGGTGGTCGGCAGCTCGACGCCTATGGCCGCCCCATCGTAGGTCTGAACGACGACGTCGGTGTTCTCCTTGAGGTACCTGAGGGCATCCCCCAGCTGGCCTTCGTCGAGGGCCACCTGGTCGAATGTCGCACTGTCCATGAAGTGGTACTGACCGCTGTCGCTGTAGAGGTACTGCATCTTGCGACGCTCGATACGCACCATCGGGAAGCGCTGCTCGGGCCGAAAGGTTTCCTCGATCGTGGACCCGGTCTTGAGGTTGCGCAGCTTGGTGCGCACCTGCGCGGTGCCCCGGCCCATCTTCATGTGCGAGTAGGTGACGCAGACGAAGAGCTGGCCTTCGCGCTCGAAGACCGTGCCGTTGCGCAGGTCGCCGGCCTCGATCACCCCAGGACCCTCAGCTTCTGCTGTTGGGGGGCGTCCGCGGTGCGCGCGTGAAGGAGCTCGAGTGCCTCGACATATCCCTGGACACCGTGGCCGGAGATCATGGCGATGCAGGCCGGCGCGGTCACCGACTGTCGCCGCCACTCCTCGCGAGACGCGATATCGGAGATGTGGACCTCCACAGCGGGCACGTCCACCGCAGCGAGCGCGTCGTGCAGCGCGTAGCTGTAGTGGGTCAGGGCCCCGGCGTTGAGGATGATTCCCGCCGCGCCATGGTCGGCCCCGCGGTGGATGGCGTCGATCAGGTCACCCTCGTGGTTGGACTGGACGGGCTGCACCGTCCAACCGAGGTCTGCCGCCCGGGCGCTGACCATCGCCACCACCTCTTCGAGGGTGGCGGTCCCATATACCTCGGGCTCGCGCTTGCCGAGGCGGTTCAGGTTGGGGCCGTTGATGAGCAGGACGGTGGGCATCTGATGTAGAGCCTAAGGGACGAGAGGGCGCTGGCCTCAGGTCAACGCCTCCTCCACCATCGACCGCACCACGCTCGCGTCGACATCGTGCCCCCAGGTCGCAAGTCCGACCCGATCCAGGAGGACCCACCTGACGGTGCCCGCCTGCGATTTCTTGTCATGGCTCATGGCGGTGATGAGCTGGTCGGCACCAACCCTCACCGGCGAGCGCAATGGGAGTCCAAATCCCTCCAGCAGCCGTTTCTGCGTGGGCAGCACGTCCACCGATGTCACCCCGAGATGAACGCCGACCTGACCCGCGACGACCATCCCCGCGCTCACCGCCTCACCGTGCGACAGGTCGGGCGAATACCCCGAGGCAGCCTCGAGGGCGTGGGCGAAGGTATGGCCGTAGTTGAGGATGGCCCGCTCGCCGGTCTCGGTCTCATCCCGGCTGACCACGCCGACCTTGACCGCGCAGGTCCGCGCCACGACGTCGAGCAGGGCCCGCGGCTCCCGGGCACGGAGGGAGTCGCCCTGCTCCTCGAGCAGCCGGACCAACTCCGGGTCCGCGATCAGGCCGGTCTTGATCACCTCGGCCATCCCGCTGCGGAACTCGCGGTCCGGCAGCGACCGCAGCAGGTCGGTGTCGACGAATACCGCCTCGGGCGGCTTGAAGGCGCCGACCAGGTTCTTGCCCGCTGAGAGGTTGACGCCCACCTTGCCGCCGATCGAACTGTCCACCATCGCCAACAGGGTCGTGGCCACCTGGACCAGCCTGATGCCGCGCAGGTACATGGCCGCGGCGGTGCCCGCCAGGTCCCCGACCACACCGCCGCCGACGGCGACGATCATCGAACGGCGTTCGAGCCCGGCCGCGGCGGCGGCGGCGCAGAGGACGCCAACGGTGGTCAGGCTCTTGGTTGCCTCCCCCGGCTCCAGCTCGAGGACCTCCGCCCCGGCATCCGCGGCCACGCGGTTGCCGGCGACCTCGGCGGTGTTGTGGTCGCAGACCACCAACACCCTTGATTTCCCCGCCTGCTCACGGACCCAGTCCCCCACCCGACCGACTGCGCCCGCCTCGATGATCACCGGGTAGGAGCCCGAGGCGGCCTCCACGCGCAGCTCAGGCAACAGCGCTCACCGCGGCCAGTCCCTGGTCACGGGCCAGGGACGCAACGGCGCGGCAGGTTTCGGCCCGCGATCTGCCGGTGGTATTGACCGTGTGGGGAGCGCGCACGTAGAGCTCCTCGCGCTCACGCATCAGGTCGAGCACCCTACGCCGCGCCCCGGTCGGCCAGCGACCGGCGCCCGACGGAACGTCGGCCAGCGGTCGGATGTCCCGAGGGCGGGCACCGCTGCTATCGCGACGCTCCTCGCGCCGGCGAATCCGCCGCAGCAGAGCCCGCGGGCTGGCGTCGAGGCGCACCACCACGTTGCCCTCCCCCAGCAACTTCCAGCTCTGCGCGTTGATCACCGCGCCCCCACCAGGGGCGATCACCTGCCCCGAGCCCGCGGCAACCCGCCGCACGGCATCGCGCTCGAGGCGGCGGAACTCGGGCTCACCGGCGTCGCGAAAGATGTCCAGGATGCTCTTCCCGGCACCCGCGACGATGACCTCGTCGAGGTCCACGAAACGCAGGCCCAGGCGCGGCGCGACGCAGCGTCCGATTGCCGTCTTGCCGCTGCCCATGAAGCCGACCAGGACCAGGTTGCGCGGCCGGGTCACCGGGTGGTGCGGAGGAAGGCGTTGAGGTTGCGCTTCATCTCCCGCAGCGAGTCACCCCCGGTCTTCTCCTGCAGCGCCTGCGCCAGGCTGAAGGCCACCACCGCCTCCCCGATCACCCCCGCCGCCGGCACAACGCAGATGTCGGACCTCTCGTAATGCGCCTGGATCTCCTTCCTGGTCTGCAGGTCGACCGTGGTCAGGGGCTTACGCAGGGTGCTGATCGGCTTGATGTACCCGTTGACGACCACCGGCATACCGTCGCTGATCCCGCCCGTGAGGCCGCCCTGGCGGTTGGTGAGGTGGAAGAACCCGCGCTCCTTGCTGTAGCGCGGCTGGTCGTGGACCTGTGATCCCGGCAGCGACGCCGCCCGGATCCCGTCGCCCAGCTCAACGGCCTTGACCGCGGGCACGGCCATCAGGGCCTGGGCGAGGCGGCCGTCAAGCCGCTGATCCCACTGCGCGTAGGTGCCGAGGCCGACGGGCACCCCGGTGGCGACGACGGTGAAGACGCCGCCCAGGGTGTCGCCGTCCTTCTGAGCCCGGTCGATCGCCCGCACCATTCGCTTCTCGGCGGCGGCGTCCGGGGTGCGTACCGGGGACGCCTCCACGGCCTCCCAGTCGATGTCTCCCGGGACCGCGGCCTGGACCGAGCCGATCCGGGAGACGAAGCTGCGCACCTCGATCCCGAAGTTGCGCAGCAGCTCCTTGGCCAGCCCTCCCGCCGCGACCCGGCTGGTGGTCTCGCGTGCCGAGGCCCGTTCGAGGACGTTGCGCACGTCGTCGAAACCGTACTTGAGGGCACCCGCGAGGTCGGCGTGGCCGGGCCGCACGCGCGTCACCCTGGTCGGTGCAAACCCCGTCGGCAGGGGCGACATCGTCTTCTCCCAGTTGGGGAAATCGAGGTTGTTCACCATCATCGAGACGGGGGTGCCAAGGGTGCGGCCCAGGCGCACGCCGCCGACCAGCTCGACCCGGTCGCGCTCGATCTGCTGCCGACCGCCCCGGCCGTAACCGCCCTGGCGACGGCGCAGGTCGGCGTCGAGGCGGGCGGGGCGCACC
>DAINSI010000011.1:0-25978 GCA_036741395.1 Candidatus Dormiibacterota bacterium | reverse complement strand
GCGCACCCGCACCCCCGCGGGCATACCGTCGACGATGATCACCAGACGGGGGCCGTGCGACTCGCCGGCGGTCAGGAAGCGCAGCATCACCAGGCCTGCGGGGCAGCGGGGCCGCCGCCGTGGAGCTGCTCGAAGAGGACGTTGCGGAAACGCGCCGGGTCGGGGACGTGGTCGAGAACCTCGGCGCCGTCGCGGGCCGCCGACTCCACCTGCACCGTTCCGTAGTCCAGGATCCGCCCGGTAAAGCCCTGGAAGGTGCTGACGTCCTGGACGCGGCCGAGGCCGATCGACCGCGAGAAGCGCCCGAACACCCCGCGCCGCAGGAGCACACGCTGGTCGGTGATGGTCACGGTCTCCGACCGCCAGATGATGTACTGGATATCGAGGTAGACGAGGAAGCCGATCAGCAGGACCAGGAGCAGGAACCAGCGCAGCGTGCGGTAGGCCGGCGGCAGTGGCACCAGGGCACCGGCGGCCAGCACCACGACGCCGATCAGCGACGGTAGGGCGCCGCGGCGCAGCATCACCACCGGGTGACGGTGGACCCGGAGCAGCTCGGTCTCTCCGGGCAGAAGGTCGCGATCCTCAGCCATGCGGGAATCCTAAGCCGGGATCCACGGGTCGAACTCAACAGGTGGTGGGCCCGAAGAGGCCACAGGGATAGATGATGGCCAGCATCGCGCCGCCGCAGAGGAAGGGTCCATAGGGGATGAAGTCGCGCATGCTGCGCACCCGGGTCACCAGCAGCAACGCGGAGATGATGCCGCCACCCAGGATGCCCCATAGCAGCGCCAGCGCGATCGCCGGGATCGGCAGCGACAAGCCCCCGAGGACTGCCCCCATGAAGAAGGAGAGATTGGCGTCCCCCAGCCCAAAGCCTCCCCTGGTGGCCACGCTCAGGATGTAGAAGAGGCCGCCGGCAGCAACGGCCCCGACCACCGAGCCCAGCAGCCGCCCCTGCCAGGTGCCGGGTAGCAGCGGACTTACCGGCGAGACCAGCAGGGCCAGCATGGCCGCCGGGTAGACGACCCGGCTGAGGATCAGGCGGTGGCGCGCGTCAAACACCAGCACCTGGACCAGCACCAGGACCACCGGGGTGGCGAAGAGGGAGCGCGCGCTGATCCCGAAGCGCTGGTACAGCAGGGCCAGCACCGCGGCGTCGAGGACGGGGGCCCAGAGAAACTCCGCCGGCAGCGCGGGCTCGACGGCCTCCTCCTCGTGGCGGATGAAGACCTGGTTGAGGCGGTGGGTGACGGCCCCCGCAGCGGCCCCCACGAGCGCGGCCGCGACCACGATCAGCGCCCGCGTCATCCCAGCGCGTCCTGGAGGGTGCGCCGCATCACCTCGATGGGGGCGTCAAGTCCAGTCCAGAGGCGGAACGCCGCCGCACCCTGATGGAGCAGCATCTCGTCCCCCTGCAGGGCGATCGCGCCCTCCGCCCAGGCCCGGCGGAAGAGCGCGGTCCCTCCCCGCCGGTAGGCGAGGTCGAGTACCACCCTCCCGCTCAGCGGGATGCCCTCCAGGGGATCCTCGTCGCCCAGGCCCAGCGGTGTGCAGTTGACGACCACGCGGGTGGTCCGCATCAGGTCCCTGAGGTCCCACCAGGCCACCGCGCGGCAGGTCAGGCCGAGGTCGCGCCCCAGCTCCGCGGCCTCCTCCGCGGCGTCCGACCGTCGCGCCGCCACGGCCACGTCCTGGGGACCGTCCTCGCCGCAGCGACTGAGGGCGAGGAGCATCGCCCGCGCCCCGCCCCCGGCGCCCAGCACCAGCACCCGCGCCTGCCGCAGGGAGTCGCGCACGGGCGCCACCAGGCCCTCCCAGGCGCCGTCGACGTCGGTGTTATAGCCACTCAGGCGGCCGCCGGTCACCACGATCGTGTTGAGCGCGCCCAGCCGGCGCACGTCGGCGTCGACCGCGTCCACCGCGGGCACCACCGCCAGCTTGTAGGGCACGGTCACATTGGCGCCGAGGTGGCGGCCGTCGCGGAGACCACTGAGCACCGCGGCGAGGTCCGCGGCGGTGGTGTCACGCGCCTCATAGAGGTGGGGTAGCTCGAGGGCGTCAAAAGCGGCGTTCTGCATGCCCGGCGACAGGCTATGGCCCACCGGGTGGCCGATCAGCAGGACCCGCATCGAAGAGGCTCGCTCTCTCCCGGCTCAGGGAAGCGTGGGGCAGACGGAGAGGTTGACCTGGCACTGCTGGTGCTGGGCGTAGGTCTTGCTGAAGTGGGCGTGGCCGTCCTTGTCCGTGAGGTAGAAGTAGTAGTCGGTTTTGACCGGGGACAGCGCGGCCTGGAGTGACGCCAGGCCGGGGTTGGAGATGCCGCCGGGCGGGAGCCCGGTGTGCAGGTAGGTGTTGTACGGCGAGTCGAGCTTCTTGTCGTCCTCGGTGATGTTGGCGCCGCCCTGTCCCTTGGCGTAGGCCACGGTGGCGTCCGACTGCAGCGGCATCCCCGCCGCCAGGCGGTTGTAGAAGACCCCCGCGACCGCGGCCCGGTCCCTGTCGAACATCGCCTCGCGCTCGACGATGGAGGCCATCGCCACGGCCTGGGCGAAAGTGGTGCGGGCCGGCGTTTTGGCCCGCATGTCGGCCGGGACCTTCTCGCCGAAATGCTTGAGGAGAACGCCGATGACATCCTGCGGGGTGGCCCGGGCGGCAAACTGGTAGGTGTCGGGGAACAGGTACCCGTCCAGCCCCAGCGAGGGGTCGTGCCCGGCGAGGAAGTCCTGGGCGTACGGCTGCCTGGTGGCGGCCAGGAAGCTGACCGCGGTGAACAGCCCCTTCTTCTCCATCAGGGCGCCGACCTGTTTCGAGGTGTATCCCTCGGGGATGGTCACCGTCACTGACGAGCCGCTCTGGTTGTGCGAGAGCAGGGCGACGACGTCGGCCATGCTGTCGCCCGGGGGGACGTTGTACTGCCCCGCCTCCAGGGCGAAGCCATTGAGCTTGACGTAGACCTGGAAGACCAGGGCGCTGCCGACCAGGCCGCGCTGGGCCAGGATGTCAGCGATCCCCGATGTGGAGGTCCCCGGCGGGATGGTCACGCTGACCGACGCCTGGCCTGGACGTCGCGCGCCGTGGACCTGGTCGTTGTAGTAGCGCGCGAGCGCGAGCCCACCGGCGCCAAGCACCAGCAGGACCACCAGCACTCCGACCAGGAACGTCCTGCCGCCGCCCTGGCGCCGCGGCGGCAACGACGGCGCGCTCAAACCGGCCCCCGGTGGCGGCTGTCGAGGAAGGACTGGAGCAGCACCGCCGCCGCCACCTGGTCGGTGTCCAGGCGTCGGTCGGCGGCGGCCTTGCGTCCCCGGCGCGGGCGGGACTGGCGCAGCGCGGCCTCGGCCATGACGCTGGTGAAGCGCTCGTCCCAGAGCTCCGCGCCCAGCCCCTCGGCGCTGATCGCGGCCGCCAGCTCGCGCGCCTGCAGGGCCTCGGGACCCTCGCTGCCGTCGAGGCGTCGCGGCAGCCCCACCACCACCAGTTCGGCGCCCGCCTCACGCGCGGCCGCGGCAACACGGGCGCCCAGTCGGGTGCCGGGACGCAGGGTGCTCAGCGGGGTTGCCAGGACCTCGCCCTCATCGCTCAGCGCCAGGCCCACCCTCACCGTCCCGGGGTCGACGGCCAGGATCCTCATCCCGGGGTGGTGTTCTCGACCTGCTCGCGGAAGTGGATGCCGCCACCGTTGAAGGGCAGCCACGGCACGAACGGCGGGCTGATGGTGACAGCGGCCGATTTGGCGTCGAGGTGGCCCTTGACGTAGGCGACAGCCTCCTTGGGCGACTTCCCGCTGATCTTGGAGCGCAGGTCGGCATCGTTGATCGCCGTGGCCATGAACCCCGACGCCGAGGCATCCCAGACGATGCCGCCGTTCTCGTCGTGCTGGACCTCCTTGTAGTCGAGCTTGGGCTTGTCGTCGGTGAGGTGGTAGCCCGAGATCACCTGGCGTTTGAGGGCGTCCAGCAGGAGTCCCTTCAGCTTGTCCTCGCTGACCGACGTGGCCTTCCCCTTGGCCACCACGGTGACGTTGAAGTCGCCAACCTCGTCGCCGGCGGGGTGGTCGCTCGAGACGGTCACGTCGACGCCCTGGGTGTCGGTGAGGATGGTGTCCTTGCCCGCCTTGGTCTTGAGGTCGTCCTTGACCTTCTGCGTCAGCGGCTCGCCCATCTGGAGCTTGGCCTTGTCGATGTCGGCCTGGGCGACGACCGTCTTGTGGTCCTCATCCTTGCCGTTGGTGGTGGGGTTGGCGTTGTCGACGGTGATACCGGAGGGACCGTTGGTCATCTGGGTGATGGAATGGGCCGCCACGTTGGCGGCCGCGCCGCCGACGCGCGCGGTGACGTTGAAGTCCTGCTGCTGGCCGGGACCGACCACGGCATTGCTGCCGGGGACGAAGCTGAATTTCTTGCCGTCGCTGGTGCTCACCTCGTAGGTCTGCCCCTGCTGAAAGAGACAGCAGAACGCGTTGCTGCCGTTGTTGCCGACCGTGACCGTCCCCGTCGCCTTGACCGCCGGGATCACCTTCTGCCCCGTCGACGTGACCTTCTGCTGCTGCTGCTCCTGCGCCTGCTGGATGGCGGTCTGGAGGGATAGCAGCTGGTCGGCCGGGGGCGCCTGGGTGGAGCCGGTGATGGTCGGGTTGAGGTTCACCGGGCGTGCCGACACGATGATCGTCACGGTCGCGCTGGGCAGCACGAAGAAGAGCAGGATGATGGCGATCAGGAAGACCCCGACGGCGCCGAGGACCCAGGGGAGGAAGCCGTTGTGGCGCTCGACGTGGACCGCCGTCCCGGCGGCTGCGACCGCAGGCGTGGCGGCGACCGGGCGGGGTCGGGGTGAGGCGATCGGTCCGGGGGGCGCGACGGGACGGCGCGTGGGCGCCGCGGGGATGTCGGAGAGGGCCCCCGCGCCCAGGAGACCCCCGGCAATGGGCGAATGCGAGGTCGGTGCCATCGGACGCTCCAGCGCCCGGCCCGACTCGAGCGCGGCCATCGAGGGGAAGGTGTCGAAGCCGGTCTCGATGGAGATGCCCTGGGTGCGGGGATCGGGACTGACCACCGATGTCTTCTTGCCCAGCGAGCTGCTGTATTGCATCAGCAGGCGCGCGTTGAGACTGGAGTGCATCACCCGCGACGCCGCGGGCAGCACGAAGACCAGCTCCTGCTCCGACTTCTCGGAGCGAAGCCGGTCGACGAGGTTGGTTATCTCGTCGTCGGGTTCGGCGTAGACCAGCTTGGCCATCGCCTAGACCTTCATGGCGCGCATGATCTTGCGCATCGTGGTGTAGAGCAGGTCGGAGTCCCCCTGGTCTTCCTGGAGGGCCTGGTACCCGAGGCCCATCGGTGTGATGTCCTGCTGGTTGAGCAGGAGCCCGGTGGAATCGTAGATGTTCCGGACGTCGGCGGGGTTGAGCAGCCGCACCTGGGGTGGCTTGGGG
The DNA here is from genome assembly GCA_036741395.1 of Candidatus Dormiibacterota bacterium. Classification (GTDB taxonomy): domain Bacteria; phylum Chloroflexota; class Dormibacteria; order DASZGP01; family DASZGP01; genus JAXDLW01. The sequence goes on along the minus strand of DAINSI010000011.1, from coordinate 20,544 downwards.
AAGGGCAGCCGGTCCATCCAGGGGTAGGCCCGCAGGTACTCGGCGATCTCCGGCAGGCCGCTGCCGCCCCCGGCCAGGTAGATGTTCGGCGGCAGACGGTCGGCGCGGGCGAGCTGCTGCAGGGTGAGGGCGACCCCGTTGACCAGGACCTCGGCATCGGGGGCCAGCAGGTTGCGCAGCTGCCGCCGGCGTTCCTCGTTGATGTCGCCGCGGGAATAGCGGATCTTGAGCTCCTCGGCGTCCGCAAAGGGCAGCGCCAGGGTGCCCGCGATCTTCTTGGTGAAGACCCGGCCGCCGATCGGGAACATCTTGGTGCCCTCGATCCCGCCGTTGCGGATCAGGGCCACGTCCGTGGTCCCGCCGCCAACGTCGACAAAGATCCCCCCGAACTCGTAGACCTCGTCGGTGGCGCAACACCGGGCCATCGCGAAGGGCTCCGCGACGGTGGCCATGAGGTCGAGGTCGAGTTCCGCGGCGATGGTCTGGAGGGCGCCGATGTGGGTCAGCGGGGCGAAGGTGTTGAAGACCGTCACCTCCATCGTCTTGCCCTGGAAGTCGAGCGGGTTGGTGACCAGGTAGCCGTCAATCCTGACCGTGGTGATGGTCGAGTGGATCAGCTTGAGGTCGACCTCGGGAATCCCCAGCTCCTCGCCCATCAGGTGGGTGGCCTCACGCATGGCGCGCTTCTGGACCATCTCCAGCATCGTCTGCAGTTCGACCCGGTTGATGCGCTGGTTGGGGTCGGAGCGGGGGATCGTGACCGAGGTGCTGAAGCCCTTGACCTGCTCTCCCGCGATGCCGATCACGGCGCGGCCGGGAATCGCCTCGGCCATGTCCTCGGCCTCCTCGAGGGCGGCGTTGCAGTTGTCGATGACCGCCTGGATGTCGGCAACCGCGCCCGAACTCATATCGGCGTAGGACTGCTGCTGGCGGCCGACCCCGAGGACGATGCCGTTGTCGCCCTCGCGGCGGAGAATCAGCGCCTTGATGTACTCGGTGCCGATGTCCAGCGCCGTGTAATGAAGGGCCGACTCCGAGCGCCGCTGCAGGATCCGCCTCAAGGCTTTCCGCCCGGGTCCTGGGCCTCGCCGCGCTCCAGCAGCAGGCCTGCTGCCGTGTCCACGATCAGATCGAGGTCGGAGGCCTTGAACCCTCCCCCCTGGGCCAGGGTCTCGTTGCCGCCGCCACGGCCCCCCACCTTCTCGCGGATCCGGGCGAAGGCCTCCGCGGCGGTGGCGTCGCCGCCACGGCGGGCCTTGACCACCAACCTGGCAGCGCCGTCGTCGCCGGCCATCACCACCGCCAGCCGCGACGTCGATTCGGTGTCCAGGAGGCGGTCCGCGGCGTGGCGGATGAGGTCCGGGTCGTCGGCGCCGACGACCTGGTAGGCGACGCCGTTGCGGAACCCGTGGGCACCCTTGCCACCGCCACCCACCAGGCGGCGCTGGAGGTCGTCCACCTGCTTCAGCAGCTGTCGGCGCTCCTCGACCAGTGCTTGAACGCGCGCGGGTAGCTCGGCGGGCGCGACCTTGAGTACCCGCGCGGCCCCTTCCGCCGACTCGACCAGCGCCTGCAGATGGCGCTCGGAGGCCTCGCCGGCGAGAATCTCAAGGCGACGCACGCCAGATCCCACGCTGCGTTCGGAAACCGCCACGACGTGGCCGACCTGGCCACTGCGCTGGACATGGGTGCCGCCACACAACTCGACCGAGAACTCCCCGAAGCTGACCACTCGGACCCGGTCGCCGTACTTCTCCCCGAAGAGCTGCATCGCCCCGGTCCGGCGGGCCTCGTCCAATGCCATCACCCGGGTGACCCGTTCAAGGTCTTCGCGGACGGCACGGTTGACGATGCCCAGGACCGCGTCGATCTCGCCGCGGGTCAGCGCCCGGTCGAGGCTGAAGTCGAAGGTGCACGTCTCCGGCCCGACGTAGGAGCCCGCCTGGGTCGCCCCCTCGCCCAACACCTCGCGCAGCGCGCGATGCACCAGGTGGGTGGCCGAATGGTGGCGCATCGTCGCCCAGCGGGCGACGGCGTCGACCTCGACGCGGGCCTCGTCGCCAACCACCAGGGCGCCCTCGCTGACGCGAGCGTAATGACCGAAGGCCTCACCCTGCTTCTGCACGTCGCGGACCTCCAGCGTCCCGCCGGGCCACTCCATGACCCCGGTGTCGCCCACCTGTCCCCCGCTCTCGGCGTACATCGGGGTGCGGTCGAGGTAGACCTCGACCTCGTCGCCGGCGGCGGCGCGCTCAACCTCGCCGGCATCGGTGAAGATCCGCAGGACGCGCCCGCCACCGGTCAGCGACTCGTAGCCGGTGAAGTCGGTCCGGGGTAGACCGCGGCGTGGAACGGCGGCGCGGCGGGCACCGCGGCGGCTGCGCTGGCGCGCCTCGGCCAGCGCGGCCTCGAAGCCCCCGTGGTCGACCGTCAGCCCCTGCTCGGCGGCCAGCTCAGAGGTCAGCTCGACCGGGAAACCGAAGGTGTCGTGGAGACGGAAGGCGTCCTCGCCGGTGATGACCCGCGAACTTCTGCGGACCACGTCCTGGAACAGCGACTCGCCCTGCTCCAGCGTCCGCAGGAACGCCGCCTCCTCCGCTGCCAGGGTGCGCCCGATCTCAGCGCGGCGGGCCCGCACCTCGGGATAGGCCTCGCCCACCAACTCCGAGACAAGGTCGACGGCCCCGGAGAGGCCGTTCTCGATGCCCAGGCGGCGCAACCCGTGCAGTGTCGCCCGGCGGATCATCCGGCGCAGCACATAACCCCGCCCCTCGTTGCCCGGCCTCACCCCGTCGGCAAGCAGGAAGGTGGTACCCCGGCTGTGGTCGGCGAGGAGGCGGCGGGCGTAGCCCCGGGCCTCCTCACCCGGGCCCTCAGCCCGGGTCCGCTCGCGGAAGTGCTCACCCAGGCCCAGGAGGGTGTCGGTCTGGTGCACCGACGAGTACCCGCCCAGCACCATCTGCAGGCGCTCCAGGCCCATCCCGGTGTCGATCCCGGGCGGGCTCAGTGGCGGCATGCTGCCGTCAGGCTGGCGGTTGAACTGCGGGAAGACGAGGTTCCAGACCTCGACGTAGCGGTCGCAGTGGCCGGGATGACAGTCAGCGCGGCCACAGCCAACATCGCCGCCCATGTCATAGAAGATCTCGGAATCGGGGCCGCAGGGCCCAACCCAGCCCTCGAGGGTGTCGGGCCAGTAGTTCCCCCTGAGCGGGTACGGGTCCCGTCCGATCACGCGCCGCCAGGTGGCAGCGGCCACGTCGTCCTCGCTGAAGACCGATGGCCACAACCGCGCCGGGTCGATCGACAACTCGCCGGTCAGGTACGCCCAGGCCATCTCGATGGCGCCATCCTTGAAGTAGTCGCCGAACGAGAAGTTGCCAAGCATCTCGAAGAAGGTCAGGTGGCTGTAGTCACCGACCTCCCCGAGGTCGACGGTTCGGAACACCCTCTGGATGGTGGCCACACGCCGCGACGGCGGCTCGGCAAGGCCCGCGTAGAAGGGCTTGAACTGCTGCATCCCGGCCGTGGTCAGGAGCACCGACGCGTCGTTGTCCGGGATCAGCGAACTACTGGGTAGCACCAAATGGTCCCGCCCGGCAAAGAAGTTGAGAAAGGACTGGCGGATCTCGGCGCTCTGCATCAGCGTCGGGCTGATCCTAGCAGAGGCAGGAGCCTGGTTCGAATACGATTTGGGCGCCCCGAGGCTCAGCTGCCGGCCAACAGCGACGGCCGCGACGGGCCTGGCTGCGGCAGTCGATCAGGGGCCGAGCCGGCGCTGCACCGATCGCGCCACGGCCACCGCGGCCCCCAGCAGCGCCAGCCAGAGCAGGATGGTGGCCGCGCCTTCAGGGCGCCCGGGCGACGCCAGCGAGGCGGGGCCCGCGCCGGCCTTCGGCAGCGCCGGGGGCAGTGGGGTGACCGGCGCGCTCGCGCTGGCGGTGTCGTTCGCGCTGTTGACGTCGCCCGCAGTGGAGACCAGCACGTGGTTGAGCACGCTCCCCGAGGCATCATTGGCGACGTTCACGGTCAGCGTGATCGGCGGCATCGAGACTCCCGGGTCGACAACCTCGGCGCTGGTGCAGGTCACCACCTGGCCGGCCGCGCTGCAGGTCCAGCCGCTACCCGTAGCGGACACGAAGGACAACACGCCGGGCAGGTCGTCGGTCACCGTGATGCCGCTGAAGGTCGGTGCGGTCCCCGCGTTGGTGAGGGCGAGCGTGTAGACGGCCTGCGCCCCCGCGACGAGGGAGCCGTTGAGGGTCTTGACGACCGCGATGTCGACGAAGGTCACGGCCGCCTCATCCGTGGCGCCGTTGTTGGCGGGGTTGCTGTCGGTGGTGGCGCTGGACACCTGGGCGCTGTTGGTCACGTTGGGGAGAGCCGCCAGCGCGATGTCCACGGTGAGCAGGAAGGCGCTGCTGGCGCCGGCGCCCAGCGGACCGGAGGCGGTGCAGGTCACCACCTGCCCGGCCGCGCTGCAGGCCCAGGCAGCGTTGCCGCCGGAGCTGAAGGTGAGGCCGGCGGGGAGCGTGTCAACGACGGTGGGCGCCGCGCTGTCGGAGGGACCGTTGTCGGTCACGGTCAGCATGAACGTCCCGGTGCGCCCGACCACGAAGGCGCCAGCGTGGGTCTTGACCAGCGCGAGGTCTGCCTGCGGGGTCAGGTTATCGGTGTCGGTGGCGCTGTTGTTGCCCGGGTTGGGGTCGACAACGGTTGGCGGAACGGCCACGGCGGCGGTGTTGACGAGCGTCCCGGTCGCGGACGAAACAACGGTGGCGGTGATCGTGAAGGTCGCGGTGCCGGCGTTGAGCAGGTCCACGGTGGTGTTGACCGACCCCGTGCCCGAGGCCGCCGCGCAGGTCGAACCGGCGCTGGCGGCGCAGGTCCAGGTCGCCCCGGTCAGGGTCGCGGGCAGGGTGTCGGTGACCGTCGCGCCGGCCGCCGCCGCCGGTCCGTTGTCGGTCACGAGCACGGTGTAGACCACGATCGTCCCGGGCACTGCCGAGGCCGCACCGTCGGTCTTGGTGATGGCCAGGTCGGCGGACGGCCCCAGGGCGTCGGTGTCGGTGGCTGAGTTGTTGGCGGGGTTCGGATCGGTGACTCCGTTCGGGACCGTGACCATCGCTTGGTTTATCAACTGCCCGCTCGCGCTCGGGTTGATCATCGCGGTCAGCGCGAAGGTGGCGGTCCCGCCGCTGAGAAGGTTGACGGTGGTGCCGATGCTCCCCGTTCCACTGGCGGCACCACAGCTGGAGCCCGCGGACGCCACGCATGTCCAGGTCGCACCGGTCAGGGTTCCCGGCAGGGTGTCGGTCACGGTCGCGCCGACCACCGCGGACGGGCCGCCGTTGGTGGCGACGATGGTGTAGGTGTCCGCGGTGCCCGGGACCGCGGTTGTCTTGCCATCGGTCTTGGTGATGCTGAGATCGGCCTGCGGGGTGAGGCTGTCGGTGTCGGTGGCGGAGTTGTTGGTGGTGTTGGGGTCGACGACACCCACCGGGGCGGTGACCGTGGCGGTGTTGACCATCTGCCCGGTGGCCGATTGATCCACCGTGGCGGTGAGCGTGAAGGTGGCGGTCCCCCCCACCAGCAGGTTCGCGTTGGTGCTGATGCTGCCGCTCCCGCTGCCCGCCCCGCAGCTCGAGCCGGCCGACGCAACGCATGTCCAGGTCGCACCCGTCAGGCCCGCGGGCAGGTTGTCCGCGATGGTCGCGCCGGACACCGCCGACGGGCCGCCGTTGGAGGCCACGATCGTGTAGGTGTCGGACGTCCCGGGCACCACCGAGGTGACGCCATCCGTCTTGGTGATGCTGAGGTCCGCCTGAGGCGTCAGGGTGTCGGTGTCGATGGCGGTGTTGTTGGCCGGGTTGGGATCGCCGATCCCCGCGGGAGTCGCCACGGTGGCGGTGTTGGCGAGGTTTACAGTCGCCGTCGAGTTGATCGTCGCCGTGAGCGCGAAGGTCGCGGTGCCCCCGTTGATCAGGTTGACGGTGGTGTTGATGCTGCCGCTGCCGCTGGCCGCGGCGCAACTGGAGCCAGCGCTGGCGGTGCAGGTCCAGCTGGCACCGGTGAGCGCGGCCGGGAGGTTGTCGACGACCGGCGCTCCGGAAACGGCCGTCGGGCCATTGTTGGTGGCGACGATGCTGTAGGTGACGGTGGTCCCCGGCACCGCGGTGGACTGGCCGTCGGTCTTGGTGATGCTGAGGTCAGCCGCGGGGACCACGTTGTCGGTGTCGGTGGCGCTGTCGTTGGACGGGTTGGGGTCGGTCGTACCGCCCGGGGGAGCGACGCTGGCGGTGTTGGAGACCGTGCCGCTGGGGGCCAACGAGAGATTTGCATCGAGCGAGAACGTGGCTGTTCCGCCCACCAGCAGGCTGACGCTGGCGTTGATGTTGCCCGTGCCGCTGGCGCTGCCACAGCTCGAGCCCGCCGAGGCGGTGCAGGTCCAGGTCGCGCTGCCGAGGACGCCGGGGAGGTTGTCGGTAACGGTCGCCGCGGTGACCGCCGAGGGGCCGCTGTTGGTGGCCACGATCGTGTACGTCACGTTCTGCCCGGCGCTCACCTGCGTGGTGCCGTCGGTCTTGGTGATGCCCAGGTCCGCCACCGGGGTCAGGTTGTCGGTGTCGGTGGAGGTGTTGTTGGCGGGGTTGGGATCGGTCACCCCGGCCGGCGGTGCGATCGAGGCGGTGTTCGAGAGGGTGCCTGTCGCGGTCGCGGAGATCGTTGCCGCGAGGGTGTACGTCACGGTGCCGCCGCTCAGCAGGTTGGCGGTGGTGCTGATACTTCCGCTGCCACTGGCGGCGCCGCAACTGGAGCCGGCCGAGGCCGCACAGGTCCAGGTGGCGCCGCTGAGCGTCGGCGGCAGGTTGTCGGTCAGGGTGGCGCCGGTCACGCTGCTGGGACCGTTGTTGTGGGCGGTGATCGTGTAGGTGTCGGTGCTGCCCGGCACCGCGTTGGCCTGGCCGTCAGTCTTGACGATGGTGAGGTCGGCCTGCGGCAACAGGGTGCTGCTGGCCGTGGATGTGTTGTTGGCCATGTTGGGGTCGGTCACCCCGGCGGGTGGTGTGATCGTCGCGGTGTTGGCCAGGGTCCCGGTCGAATTGGGATCAATCGTCGCGGTCAGGCTGAACGTGGCAGTGCCACTGGGGATAAGGCTGACGCTGGTGTTGATGTTGCCGCTGCCGCTGGCGGCGGCGCAACTCGAACCGGCGGACGCGGCGCAGGTCCAGCTGGCGGCGCTGAGCGCCGCGGGGAGGTTGTCCACAACGGGGGCCGCGACGACCGACGACGGGCCGGCGTCGGTGGCGGTGATGGTGTAGGTGATGGGGTTCCCTGGCACGGCCGTGCCGCCGGTCTTGAGGACCTGCAGGTCGGCGGTGGGCACCAGCGTGTCGGTATCGGTTGCCGAATTGTTGGCCGGGTTGGGGTCGTTGATCCCGCCCGGCGCGGTCACGGTCGCCGTGTTGGTCAAGGTGCCGGTGGCCGCGGGGTCGAGCGCGGCGGTGAGGCTGAAGGTCGCTGTACCGCCGTTGAGGAGGTTGGCGGTGGTGTTGATGTTGCCGCTGCCGCTGGCCGCGCCGCAGCTGGAGCCGGCCGAGGCTGTGCAGGTCCATGTCGCCCCGCTGAGGCTCGCGGGCAGGGAGTCAACGATCGTGGCGCCAACCACCGCGGTGGGCCCGTTGTCGGTCGCCACGATCGTGTAGGTGACCGGGCTGCCGGGCACGGCCGTCGACTGGCCGTCGGTCTTGGTGATCGCGAGGTCGGCGGCGGGGACGACGTTGTCGGTGTCGGTGGAGCTGTTGTTGGCGTTGTTGGGGTCGGTGACGCCCCCGGGCGGAGTGATCGTGGCGGTGTTGCTCAGCGTCCCGCTGGCGGCGCTGCTCACGGTCACGTTGAGGGTGTAGACGGCGGATCCACCGGGAAGCAGGTTGACGGTCGTGTTGATGTTGCCGCTGCCACTGGCGGCACCACAGCTGGACCCCGCCGACGCTGTGCAGGTCCAGCTGGCACCCATCAGCGCCGCCGGCAGGGTATCGGCCACGGCCGCGCCGCTGACCGCGGACGGTCCCGCGTTGCCCACCGTGATCGTGTACGTGTCCGGGTCGCCTGCGTTCACGGTGGCCTGCCCGTCGCTCTTGACCACGCTGAGGTCCGCCTGCGGAGTCAGGGTGTCAGCGTCGCTGGCGCTGTTGTTGGCCGGGCTGGGGTCGGTCACGCCGCCCGGCGGGGCCACGGTCGCGATGTTGGTCAGTGTGCCCGTGGCGGTCGGATCAACGGTCGCCGTCAGCGTGTAGGTGGCGACACCGCCGACCAGGAGGTTGGCGGTGGTGTTGATGCTGCCCGAACCGCTGGCCGCGCCGCAGCTTGACCCGGCCGAGGCGGCGCAGGTCCAGGCGACGGAGGTCAGGCTCACCGGGACGGTGTCGGTCACGGTCGCGGCGGTGACCGCGGAGGGCCCGTTGTTGGTGGCCGCGATGGTGTACGTGACGCCGTTCCCGGGAACCGCGGTGGCGGACCCGTCGGTCTTGGTGATGGCGAGGTCGGCGCTGGCGGTCAGGGTGTCCGTGTCGGTGGCGCTGTTGTTGGCGAGGTTGGGGTCGGTCACCCCGGCCGGCGCGGTCACCGTGGCGGTGTTGCTGAGATTGCCACTCGCCGCGGCCGAGATGGTCGCCGTCAGCGTGTAGGTCGCGGTTCCACCGCTGAGCAGGTCGGCGGTGGTGTTGATGCTGCCCGAGCCCGAGGCCGCCCCACAGCTCGAGCCGCCGCTCGCCGCACAGGTCCAGGTTGCGCCGGTGAGCGCCGCCGGCAGGTTGTCGACGACGCTGGCCCCGCTCTCTGCGCTGGGGCCGTTGTTGTGGACGGTGATCGTGTACGTGTCAGACGTCCCGGCGACGGCGGTCGTCTTGCTGTCGTCCTTGGTCATGACCAGGTCAGCCGTGGGCGTCAGGCTGTCGGTGTCGGTGCTGGTGTTGTTGGCCAGGTTGGGGTCGGTCACACCCGCCGGGGCGGTGACCGTGGCGGTGTTGCTGAGGCTGCCGGTGGCGCTTTGGCCAACGGTGCCCTGCACCGTGTAGGTGGCGGTCCCGGTGGGGGCCAGGTTGACGGTCGAGTTGATGCTGCCACTGCCGCTGGCAGCACCGCAGCTGGAACCGGCCGAGGCGGCGCAGGTCCACGTCACCCCGGTGATCGTCCCGGGAACATTGTCGACGACGGTGGCACCCGTGGCCGACGAGGGGCCGCTGTTGGTGACGGTCACCGTGTAGCTGATCGCCTGGCCCGGCACGGCGGACGTCTGTCCGTCGGTCTTTACGATGCTCAGGTCGGCCGTGGGGTTGAGGGTGTCGGTATCGGTGGCTGAGTTGTTCGCCGGGTTGGGATCGGTGTAACCGGCTGGGACCGCGGCCGAGGCCGTGTTGGCCAGGCTGCCGGTGGCGTTCGGGCTCACCGTCCCGCTGACCGTGTAGGTCGCCACCCCGCCCGAGAGCAGGTTGACCGTGTCGGCGATGTTCCCGCTCCCTGACGCGGAACACGTGGAGCCGGCGCTGGCGGCACAGGTCCACGTCACGCCGGTCAGGGCGGCCGGCATGCTGTCGGTTACGGACCCGCCGACGACCGGGGTCGGCCCGCTGTTGGTGACGGTGACGACGTACACAAGCGCTGATCCCGGGACGGCCGTCGCCTGCCCGTCAGTCTTGGCGACGACCAGGTCTGCGACCCGGTCCACCGTCGTTGGGTCGCTGGCAGAGTTGTTCGTGGTGACCGTCTCACCAGGCGTTGACACCGACGCGGTGTTGGTTGGGCTGCCCGCGGCCGCCAGGGCCACGTCCACGGTGACGCTGAATGAGCTCGAGCCCCCGGCGAGGATCGGGCCCGGGTTGGTGCATGTCACGGTGGTTGTCCCTCCACAGGTCCAACCGGCCCCCGTGGCCGAGGCGAAGGTCATGCCCGTCGGGAGGGTGTCGGTGACGGTGATGGTCCCGGTGGTGTCACCCGGGGGCGCGGCGATGTTGGAGACCGTGAAGTTGTATGTCCCCGGTGCCCCGACCGTGAAGTTGCCACTGTGGCTCTTGGCCAGCGTGAGGTCGGGCGGCGGGTTGACGGCCGTGACGGTGATCGAGTTCACGCCCGTTCCGTAGTCGCTGTTGTAGTGGTAGCTGCTACCGGAGAAGTCGCGGATCAGTGTCGTCAGCGTGGTGGTGCCAGTGGACAGGATTTTGACGGTATAGATGGTATTGATGGTGCCGCCGGCCTTCCCGCCCGTGTAGTTGGCGGGACCGATGCAGGATCGGTAGGTCGCACTGGTCGGAACAGGGTCCCAGCCACAGGCGTCCGCGTAGATCTTGTCGTTGGTCGCTCCGGCCGGCGCCGAGTACGTGGCCGCGACGGTGCGCAGCTCGAAGATGACGTTGGGGAAGTTGAGGAAGGACTCCAGTTGCTCATAGCCCTGGGTAGCGGTGGAGCTGGCGACCGTGTATGTGTAGGTCTGGCCGACGAACACGGTGGTGGGCCCGGTGACGCTGGCGACTGAGTTCCGGTTCTGGGAGATCAGGTGCTCGACGTACAGCTCGCGCGGCACCGGGGTGCTCACCGGCGGCAACCCAGTCGCGCTAACCGAGACGTGGAAGCCGCGGGCGGTGTCGAATGCGGCCACGGTGCGGGTGATGTCGACGTTGAAATATGCATCGGTACAGGCCCCGGCGGCCAGCGAGACGAAGGTATCCGTGCCTGAGCCTGTCAGGTTTATATTGGCGTTCGCGGTATCGAAGACGAAGGTGGCGACAACGTTCGTCGCCGTCGCGTCCCCGGTGTTGCAGACGCGGGCGCCCACCTGGTACGAGCTGGGCCCGCTGTTGACATTGTTGCTATCCAGGCCGATCACCCCCCAGGTGATCAGGGAGACGGAGAGCGACGCCGCCGCCTGGACACCGATCGTAGGGCCAAGCAGGGACGCCGAGATCGCGAGCAGGGCGGCCAGCCCTCGGCGGCGCGATCGAGCCCGTGATAGCCGTGGTGAGTTGAAGATGCCTACTCCCGTGTTGCCCCCAAGGGATCTGGCCGCGTTCGAGCCTTATCTATAGCCCACGACCGGGCCAAAAGGCAACCAATGGCGTGGTTTTGTGGTTTTGGGCAGCGAGGGCTCGCACTGGGTTACGCTGGGTCACCGCAATTTCCACGGTGGAAATGGAGGGACAATGTTCGACCTGACGACCGAAGGCGGCGACAACAACGCCGAGTCCGCCGCGCGACTGCAACCCACGGTCAGGCTCCCGGCGGCGCCGGTGCCGGCACCCTCAGGACACCCACAGCGCGCGCCCGAGCACCGGAGGATTCCCCTCTCACTGATCGAGCTCGACCCTGCGCAGCCGCGGCGCGACGCCCGGACGGGTATCGACGAACTCGCCGCCTCGATGGAGGCCAACGGGCTGCTCCAGCCCGTCGTCGTGGCGGGCTGGCCGGACGCAACCCGCGCGGGGCACTACCGCGTCGTGGCCGGCGAGCGCCGGGTGCGCGCCGCGCGAGTGCTTGGCTGGACAGAGGTTGACGCCTTCATACTGGCTCCGGGAAGCCGGCGCTTTGTTCTCTCGGTCACCGAAAACATCCAGCGCCGCGACCTCTCCCGCGAGGAACGCAAACATGCGTTCGCCCGGATCCTCGATGAGTGCGGCGGGGACAAGGCCGCAGCAGCGACGCTCCTGGGGGTCTCGCAGACGACGTTCTATCGAACGATCGCCGATGCCGCGGCCGAGGCCTACGCCAACTGGTCCCCACGGGGGTCGCTGAAACGCCTCGAGAAGGCCGCCCAGGCGATGCCGCCCGATCGCCGTCGGGAGCTCGCGGCCGAGCTGCGCTCGCTGGCGGATCGACTGGAGGCGGCTTCGACCGAATCCTGAACGGGGCTTGTCTGCTCACACCGGGAGGGTGTCCCCGAGCCGGCTGCGAAGGTGCTCGACCGCTGCCCGCTGCAGCCGGGATACATGCATCTGGGAGATCCCCAGCCGCTTCGCGACCTCGCTCTGGGGCAGCTCGTCGACAAAGCGCAGGTACATGATCTCGCGCTCGCGAGGGGTCAGATGCTCCATCGCGCTGCCCAGCAAATGCCGGATCTCAACGCGCTCAAGGTTGGCGTCCGGGCTGCCCAGCCGCTCGGCGATGCTTCGCCCGTTGTCGCCCTCGTCGCGGCCCTCGCTGCCGGCGTCCAGCGGCACGGTCTGGCGGGCCGGGGTGGCCTCGTAGGCCTCGAGGATCTCCTCGGTGCTGACGTCGATGGCCTCCGCCAGTTCGTGCACGCTGGGGGGGCGGCCCAGCTCAGCCTGCAGGCGCTCCCCCGCGACCCGGCTGCGCTGGTTGACCTCCTGGAGCCGGCGGGGGATCCGGATTGCCCAACTCTTATCTCGAAAGTAACGCTTGATCTCGCCCACCACCGTGGGGGTCGCGAAGGTCGAGAACTCCAGGCCCCGCTCGGGGTCGAAGCGCTCGATGGCCATCAGCAGGCCCACGAAGCCCACCTGGACGATGTCCTCCAGGGGCTCGCCCCGGCCCGCGAACTTACGCGCCAGGAAGTAGACGAGGTTGGTGTAGGCGTCGACGAGCTGCTGCCGGGCGGCGCCATCGCCAGACCCCTGGAAACGGCGGAAGAGCTCACGCTGTTCCTCGGTCGTGCTGCGGGGGCTCGCCTCGGTGTCTGTCAGTCGACCAGGTACTTGACCATCCGCACCCGCATGCTTCCACGCGCGTCGACGTTGTAGCGCAGCTCGTCGACGAAGAGGCGGATCATGTTGACAGCGACGTCCTCGAGCTCCCGGTCGGTCATGGCCTCTGCGACCTGGGTCATGGGCCCCGCGGGCACGGCCTCGCGCCTCTGGCGCAGCCGGGCCGCCTCGACCTCCGCGCGAACGCGCTGCTGGCGCACGATCTCGACCTCGCGGGAGAGAAGCTCGGCGGTGCGCCGCATGCCCTCGGCCTTGCGCTCCAGCTCACCCTCGCGGCGCTGGACCTCCTCCTCACCGGTCCCGGCGCGAAGGGGACTGCTCCGGATCTCGACCTCCATACCGCTGTCGACCATCCGGAAGGTCAGCTTGAGCTGGGCGTTGCCGGGCCCCCACATGCGGTCACCCGCGGCAATACCCTTCTCGCAGGCCTGGGCCACGGCGATGTTGAGATCGTCGATGGCATCGAGCCCGAAGCCGGCGCAGGAGCCCAGGGCGGCGGCGGCGCGTTTGGCGACCATCACGAAGGGGGCGCGGGCGGGAATCTTCAGTTCGCTCACCGCGCCGCGGGATCTGGGGCCGCTCACGGGCTCACCTCCAGTGGTGACGGACTACTCCGATGCCTGGACCGCGTCCCCTGCCGTAGCGGCCGCGCTGCGGCGCTGAAGCACCGGAGTGAGGTCGATGGTCTCGGGAGCGACGAGGTCATCCTGGCGGTCCATTCCATCTCGCCTGATGAGATACCCCAACGCCACGCCCGCCAAACCCCCAAGCAGCACGCCTGCGACGAATTCATTCCGGGCCATCGATAACCTCCTACCTACCGCACCCGGCCAGCGGGCCGGAGCGACCATCATAGTCCCGGCATCTCGGGCGTGAGCACCTTGACCCCGTCGGCCGGGGCGATCGCAGCGACCCGGTCCGGCAGGTCAACGGTCGGGGGATAGAGCACGCTGTTGAGCTCGACCCCGACCATGGTGACGATGCCCACGAAGAAGAAGAAGGTCATCAGGATGAAGAACAGCGCGAAGGTCTGGCCGTATTGGCTGATCCCCTTGTTGACCTCGAGATAGATCGGAAAGACCAGCGTGACCGCCTCGAAGAGGGCCCCGGCGAGGAGCGCGCCGGGCCAGACGCTGTGCCACTCCTGTCTGCGGTTGGGGACGACGTAATAGATGACGGCGTAGAGCAGGAAGCCCGTCAGCACGCCGAGGAGCACCTGGAGCACCAGGGCGACGGGGCCAGCGGTGAGATAGGCGGGCAGGAAGTTCAGGTTCTTCAGCGCGGGAAGAATGCTCGAGGTGCCGACCGCGACCCCCGCCAGGACGCTGAAAACGATGATCATGACGAAGCCGAGTAGCTTCTGCTGGACGAAGTGGCGCGGTCGGGTGTGATAGATGATCGCGAAGGCCTGCTCCATCGCGCCGAACAGCGCCGAGCCGCCGAACATCAGGCCGGCGAAGCCGACGATCGCAAAGACCCCGCTCTTGCTCTTGAAGGCGTTCAGTCCGGTGACCACCTGTTTGCCCGCGTCGCCCGGGAAGGCCGAGCCGATGTCCTGGTAAAGCCTGGCGGTATCAAACCCGGCGAAGCCCAGCACCAGCCCGAGGATTGCCGCCGCCACCAGCAGGATCGGGAACATCGCCAGCAGGGCGCTCCAGGCGATCAGCGTGGCCCAGTTGATGGCCTTGTCCCCCCCGAACTTGGCGACCAGCCTGGCCGGGACCGATGCCCTGACGGTGTCGAGGTTCACGAACCGAACGTCCTCCTATCCCGGGGCGGCAGAATTGCCCATCAACGCTATCAGTTTTAGTGGTAGCGACGCCCAGTCAGGGGGACGGCTCGCGCAGGAACCGATTGCCCAGGAGCTGCAGCGCGGTGGTCAGGACCAGGTCCCACCCGGCGTGCAGCTCGCCGAGCATGGGGCCAGGGACCATGAGCTTGCCGACAAGCTCGCCCAGGCCCACCCCCAGGACCGCGAGGATGACCCGGCGCAGGTAGGTGATGCGGCCGGGGAAGACGGTGTGGAAGAGCTGGGCCAGGATCAGCACCGCCAGCAGGAAGAGGACGACGACCGGGGGCATCAGCCCGGGGCGGGGTCGCCTGCCTGGCCGGGCCTGGCGCGCAGCGCGAGGCCGAGCTCGGCGAGTTGCGCGGCGTCGACCGCCGATGGCGTCTCCGCCATCAGGTCCTGGGCCTGCTGGGTCTTGGGGAAGGCGATCACCTGGCGGATGTCGTCTTCGCCGCAGAGGAGGCGGACGATGCGGTCGATCCCCGGCGCGAAGCCGCCGTGGGGCGGGGTCCCATACTGCAGCGCCTCGAGGAAGAAGCCGAAGCGCGCCTGCGCCTCCTCGGGGGTGATGCCGAGGGCGCCAAAGACCCGCGACTGGACCTCGCTGTCGTGGATCCGCAGGCTGCCGCTGGACAGCTCGAGGCCGTTGCAGACAATGTCGTAGGCGATCGAGCGGACCTTGAGCGGATCGGTCTCCAGCAGCGGCAGGTCCTCGTCGTACGGCCGCGTAAAGGGGTGGTGCATGGCGTCGGCGCGCTTCTCGGTCGGGTTCCACTCGAACATCGGAAACTCCGTCACCCAGAACATGTCCCACTCCCGGTCCGGCTTGATGCCGATGCGCCGGGCGATCTCCAGGCGCATGAAGCCCAGCAGCGTCGCGGCCTCCTTCTCGGCCCCGGCGGCGAAGATGATGATGTCGCCCTCCCGGGCACCGGTGGCCGCCGCGGCCCCGGCGCGCTCCTCCGCGGAGGTGTTGTTGGCGACCGGCCCGCTGGGCTCCAAGGTCACGGGCAGCCAGGCCAGGCCCCTGGCGCCAAGCCCGCGGGCGTACTCCACCCAGGCGTCGATCTCCCGGCGCGGCAAGGAGGCGCCGCCGGGGACGGCCAGCCCTCGGACCACGCCGCCCTCGGCGATCGTCCCGGAGAAGACCTTGAAGCCGGACTGCCGGAAGACATTGCTGAGCTCCGCGATCTCCATGCCGATGCGGCGATCGGGCTTGTCGCTGCCGTACCGCGCCATCGTCTCGCGGTAGGTGATCCGCTCGAACGGGGTCTTTAGCTCGACGCCGATCAGCTTCCAGAGGCGGGCGAACATCGGCTCCATCAGCGCGATGACCTCGTCCTCTGTGGTGAACGAGATCTCGAGGTCCAGCTGTGTGAACTCCACCTGGCGGTCGGCGCGCAGGTCCTCGTCCCGGAAGCAGCGCGCGATCTGGTAGTAGCGTTCGACCCCCGCGATCATCAGGAGCTGCTTGAGGGTCTGCGGCGACTGCGGCAGGGCGTAGAAGTCGCCGGGGTGGAGGCGGCTGGGGACGAGAAAATCGCGGGCGCCCTCCGGGGTCGTCTTGTAGAGGATGGGCGTCTCCACCTCGAGGAAGTCGTTCTCGTCCATGTAGTCGCGGATGGTCTTGACCGCGCGGTGACGCAGCCTCAGGTTGCGCTGCATCCGCTCCCGGCGCAGGTCGAGGTAGCGGTAGCGCATCCGGATCCGCTCGTCGACGTTGGTCTCCTCGTTGATCGGGAAGGGCGGCGTCCTCGACTGCGACAGCACCTTGGCCGAGTGCGCGACCACCTCCACCTCACCTGTTGGCATGTCTGGGTTGAGGGCGTCGGCGGGCCGCGCGCGGACCTCGCCTTCGAGCTCCACGACGTACTCCAGGCGGAAGCTGTCGGCGACGGCGTGGGCTTGCGGCTGGGTCTCGGGGTTGAAGACCACCTGGATGATCCCGGCGCGGTCCCGCAGGTCGACGAAAAGCACGCCGCCGTGGTCGCGGCGGCGGTCCACCCAGCCCTGCAGCATCACCGCTTTGCCCGCGTCCTCTGGGCGCAGCGTCCCCCCCAGGGTCCTCGCGCTCACGCCTTGGCCCATCCGCCTTCCTGGCTGCGATGGTCGGCCGCGGCGATCGCCATGATCTTGGGGACCTCGGTCCGGACGGCGTCCTGCCGCAGCCTGGTCTGCTCGGAGCGGCGCATGTCGCGGACCGTCACCTCGCCCGCGGCGACCTCGTCCTCGCCCAGGATCAGGGCGATCGGGGCGCCCAGCTTCTGGGCCTGGCGCATCTGGGCCTTGAGGCTGCGCGTCCCGTGCTGCACCACGACCCGCAATCCTCCACCGCGGAGGTCGGCGGCGAGTCGCATCGCCAGGGGCCCACTGCCCGCGGCGGCGGGGATGATGGTGGCGTGGGGCGGGAGTTCGGGCTCCGCCCTCCCCGCCTCCTGCAGGGCCAGGACCACCCGGTCCTCCCCCATCGCGAACCCCACGCCGGGCGTGGGCCGGAAGCCGAGGACCTCGGCCAGGCCGTCGTACCGGCCCCCGCCGCCGAGCGCATTCTGCTGGCCGCCGTGCCCGGGGTCCCAGTACTCGAAGGCGGTGCGGGTGTAGTAGTCCAGCCCTCGCACCAGGCGATGGTTCTGGTGGTAGCCGATCTCGAGGCCGTCCAGCGCCGCCAGCACGCGCGCGTGGTGCGCAGCGCACTCCTCACAGAGGTGGTCGATGGTGCGGGGGGCGCTCTCCTGGAAGGGCTGGCACTGCGGCTTCTTGCAGTCCAGCAGCCGTAGGGGGTTGGTCTCGAAGCGACGGCGGTCGTCCTCGCAGAGCTCGGCCAGGTGGGGCCGGTAGTAGTCCCGCAGCGCCTGGCGGTAGCCCGGGCGGCACCTGGCGTCGCCGAGGCTGTTGACCTCGAGGGTGACGTCCTCGATCCCGCAGCGGCGGAGCCAGGCCGAGGCCAGCTCGATGACCTCGGCGTCCAGCTCCGGGGTGTCGTCCCCGATGGCCTCGATTCCGAATTGGCGGAAGGACCGGTAACGGCCCTTCTGGGGCCGGTCGTAGCGGAACATCGGCCCCTCGTACCAGAGCCGGGTGGGCTGCGGCCCCTGGTTGAGGCCGCCCTCGAAGTAAGCCCGGACCGCCGAGGCGGTGGCCTCGGGGCGCAGGCTGAGCGAGCGCCCCCCCTTGTCCTCGAAGGTGTACATCTCCTTATCAACGATGTCAGTCCCAACCCCCACGCCGTGAGCGAAGACCTCGGTGTGCTCCAGGACCGGGGTGACGATCGGCTGGTAACCGCGCTGCTCGCACAGTTGCGCAGCCACCCGAAACAGGCGTGTCCAGGTGGCCATCTCGGCGGGGAGAAGGTCGCGCATACCCGCGACGGATTGGACCGGAGGCATCCCGGGATTGTATCGGCGGGCCGCGTTAGGCTATCGCCCAGACATGAGCGCTGATTGGGCGTCTCGGCTGCACGCCCTGCACGAGCTCGCGGTGGCCGCGGGGGGTGTCCTTGAACCGGAGGTCCTGGCGCGCCTCGCCGCGGATAAGGCCAACCAGCTCCTGGGTGGATCCGGGGCCGGGCTTCAGATCTGGGATTCCAATGATGAAGTGCTGCGGATCCTGGCCCAGACCGGGACGCAGCCGTGGGAGATCCCCCCGATGAAATCCGGAGAAGGGGCGGGGGGGATCGCCTTCGAAACGCGGCGCCCGCTGCCCATCGCCGACTACGTCGCCTGGAACGGCGGCGTCCAGTGGGTGAAGGATCTCGGCTTGAAAAGCTTCCTGGCGGTGCCCCTCCTGGTCCAGGGCCGCGCCATCGGCTGCCTCACCGTTGCCTTCCAGGAGTCGCATGAGTTCAGCACCGCCGAGATCGAGCTGATCAGCCTGCTGGCGGCCCAGGTGGCTCCCGCCATGGAGGCCGCGCGCCTGTACAGCAGCATGCAGGCCGCCAACCGCCAGTGGCGCCATATCCTCGCCACCTCCCCGCAGGCGGTCCTAATGATGACCCTCGATGGCGTGGTCACCAGCGCCAACCGCACCGCCCTGCGCCTGCTCGGCTACCAGACCGAAGAGATGATCCTGGGGCGCACCCATCGCGAGCTCGTTCGCTACGGCGATGGCGAGCCGGAGGACCGGGTGGCCGAGCTGAGGAGCGCCGTCGAGCCCTACTACAAGCAGCAGCGCCGCGCCGTCCGCTGCGACGGCAGCGAGTTCTGGGCCGACATCACAGTGGTGCTCGTCCGCCACGACACCGGCCGTCCCGCCTTCTTCTACATCATTTTCGAGGACATTGACGAGCGCCTCGCCGCGATCGAGGAACTGGCCCGCAGCCGCGAGCGCATCGAGCTGATAGTGGGCAACGCGCCGATCGTCCTCTTCGCCACCGACGCCGCCGGCGTGGTCACCCTCTCCGAGGGCCACGGCCTGGAGAAGATGGGGCGCAAGCCCGGGGATATGGTGGGCGTGTCCCTGCGCAACCTCTACCACGATCACCCCGAGCTGCTGGCCGGGCTCGAGTCGGGGCTTCGGGGCGAATCCGGGGGGCAGGTCATCCAGCTGCCCGACCTCGACGTCGTCCTCGACGTCCGCTACACGCCCATGCGCGATGAGGACGGCACGGCGCGCGGGGTCATCGGGGTCGCCGTCGACATCACCGAGCAGCGGCGCACCGAGCGGGAGCGGGAGGAGACCGAGGTCAAGCTGCGCCAGAGCTACCAGGTGCTGCGCCAGCGCGGCCGCGAACGCCGGCGCCTGCTGGCGTCGCTGGTGACGGTCCAGGAGGAGGAGCGCCGCCGGATCGCCGCCGGCATCCACGACGACACCCTGCAGGTGCTGGCCAACCTGGGCTTCCACCTCGAGCGCCTGCGCCGCCGCAGCGAGGCCCGCGGTGCCGACACCGACGTGCTTGACCACCTCGACCAGAGCCTGCAGATGGCGGTTGACCGCCTCCGCCGCCTGGTCTTCGACCTGCGCTCGATGTCGCTGGACCAGGAGGGCCTGGTCGCCGCCCTGAGGCAGCTTGTCGTGGAGATGGGCAGGGAGACCGGGATGGCGGTGGAGCAGACCGGCGCCATCCTCTCCGAGCCCGAAGGCGAGGCCCGCGTCGCCCTCTACCGCATCGCCCGCGAGGCCATCGTCAACGTCCGCAAGCATTCCGGGGCGCGCCACTGCGAGCTGAGCATCGAGGAGATCGACGGATGGTACCGGGTCATCGTGCGCGACGACGGACGCGGCTTTGACACGTCCGCCGCCACCGAGCCCGGGCACATCGGGCTGATCTCGATGAACGAACGAGGGATCCTGGTGGGCGGCCGCATGGAGGTGGTCAGCTCGCCCGGCAACGGGACCACGGTATCCGTGTGGCTGCCCGGGCGTGCGGGCGCGGCGCGGGAGGGCGAGGCCGATGCCTGACATCAAGGTCCTCATCGTCGAGGACCACGCCCTGGTTGCCGAGGGCATCCAGATGCTGCTCCAGGAGGAGGATGGCATCCAGGTGGTGGGACGCGCCAGTGACGCCACCGAGGCGGTGCGGCTGTCGGCCGCCACCATGCCCGAGGTCGTCCTGATGGACTTCAGCCTGGGAGAGTTCTCGGGGGCGGTGGCGGCACGCGAGATCCTGGACATCCTCCCGGAAACGCGCATCGTCTTCCTCAGCGCCAACGGCGGCGACGAGGCGATGATGGCCGCGGTCGAGGCCGGCGGGCGCGGTTACCTGCTCAAGACCGAGGCCGCCAGCCGCGTCGCCGACGCCATCCACCGCGCTGCCGCCGGCGAGATGCTGATTCCGGCCGAGGTGCTGGCCGGGCTCCTCTCACGGCAGCGCAAGCGCCAGGCCGACGATGCCGAGCGGGCCCGCCTGGCCCAGTCGCTGACTCCGCGCGAGCACGAGATCCTCCGCCTGGTGGCGCGGGGGCTCGACAACCAGTCCATCGCCGACGAGACCCACATCAGCGTCACCACCGTCCGCGGCCACGTGCAGCGGCTGCTCGAGAAGCTCGACTCCCACTCCAAGCTGGAGGCCGTCGCCCGCGCCGCCGATTACGGGTTGATCGACCGCTA
>DAINSI010000010.1:0-47343 GCA_036741395.1 Candidatus Dormiibacterota bacterium | reverse complement strand
GGCCCCGAACTGAAGGCGGATGGCGCGGTCGTCGGTGGGGGCGTCGACGCGCTCCAGGCGCTCCAGTCGCGTCGCCCGGCCCCGCGCCTCGCGCGCCCGCTGGCCCGCCTTGTAGCGCTGGATGAATGCCTCCTGGTGGGCGATGTAATCCTGCTGGGCCTGGTACTGGCGGAGCTGCTCGCGGCGGCGCTCGAAGCGCAGCTTGAGAAACTTGGAGTAGCTGCCGGGGTAGGTGTAGCCGCGGCCCGCCTCCAGCTCGAGGATGGAGTCGGCGACGTCGTCGAGGAGCCGGCGGTCGTGGCTGACGATGACCATCGCCTGGGGCGCCGCCTTGAGGTAATCCTCGAGCCACTCGATCGACGCCAGGTCGAGGTGGTTGGTGGGCTCGTCGAGGAGGAAGACGTCGGAGTCGACCAGCAGCAGCTGTGCCAGCTGGACCCGTCGCCGCTGCCCCCCGCTGAGCTCCGAGCAGGGCTGCTCCAGGGCCTCGTCAAGGAAGCCCAGCCCGCCCAGCACCTCGCGCGCCCGGGCCTCCACGGTGTAGCCGCCGCCGTGGTCGTACTGCTCCTGCGCCTCGCCGTACTCGTGCATCACCGCCTCGCCGTGGTCGCCGGCGCCGAGGCGCTGCTCCAGCGCGTGGAGGCGGTGCCGCAGTTCGATGAGGTCGGCCCGCGCCGAGATCGTCTGCTCCAGCACCGTCTGGGGGCCGAAGTCGACGTCAAACTGGTCGAGCATCCCCAGCCGGAGCCGGCGCTGGCGGTCGACGCGCCCCGAGGCCGGCTCCAGCTGGCCGGCGAGGATACGCATCATCGTCGACTTGCCGGCACCGTTGGGCCCGACCACGCCCAGCCGCTGGCCGGGCTCGAGGGTGAAGCTCAGGTCGGTGAAGATCGTGGTGGCGCCGTACTCCGCGGAGACGGCGTCAAAGGTCACCAGAGGCACCCCTGAGGTTACCCGGCGCGGGTCCGGGGAGGGGGCGCGTTACTTGAGGACGAAGTCCCCGTCGGCGGCGATGATCCCCACCGATCTCACCCCCGGCTTGCCGCCGACGAGGCGGACCGTCGCGGCGTCCTCGCCGAGCCAGTCTCGCAGCTTGTCAGGGTCGCCGCCGATCTCCACCCAGGCGATGCCCATGGCCCGCGAGGGGTGCCTCACCTCCAGCGCGCCGGGGTACTGGCTATCGGGGTGGTACTCGATGAAGAAGGGCAGGTTGTCGGATATCGAGGCCTCCAGGCCCACCAGCCGCCAGTGCACGCTCTCTCCGGCGGGGGTTCGGCGGGACCCGGGCACCGGGTCGTGGCCGATGCGGTCGGCGGTCTCATCGATGTTGCTGGGCCGCAGGCAGCAGCGCAGGAGGTGGTCGCCGTCGGCAACGCGGTCGAGCATCCAGCGGCCGAAGGGGTTCTCGATTGCCCGGTCGGGGTCGGCGACTCCGATCAACTCGATGAACTCCCGCCCCAAGGGAATGACGCGGTTGGCGGTGCCCCAGCCGTCGTGGTGGCCACCGTCGATCGACTTCAACCCATGGTCCGACTCAAACCGCGCGGCCGCCTCCTCAAGGTTGCCGACAGCGATCAGGACGTGGTCTACCTCGAGCATCTCAACTCCTCTGCGGACGCTGCGCCGCTCCCCGACGGCGATGATAGCCGCCCGCGTCAGGTCAGGCAGCCACCACGCTGGGCTCGTGCTCGTGGACCCAGTCGATCACCTCGCGGCGGGTGATTTCCCAGTTCTCCAGCCAGCCGATATTTCCCCGCAGCAGCCACTCGAAGGGAACACTGAGGCGCATCGCCCGGGAGTAGATCCCGGTGAGGTTGTTGCCCAGCGTGTTGGCCGCCATGGCGTCGGCCAGGATCGACAAAGAGGCAGGGCGCCGTCCCGGGCACCCTGCCCAGGGCCGCTAGGGAAGGGGCGCGACTGACACCGAAGGGAGCGGCGAGGAAGGGACGTCGGGGGCGTCGACGAGGTTCAGCAGCGAGGTTGGGAGTCCCAGCTCGTACTCGGTGTCGCTGATGCCCTGGTCGTCGTCGTTGTTGTCCTCCTCCTGGCTGTCGCCACCGCCACCAGTCGTCGTGGCCGTGGGTGACGGCGACGGCGCGGCACCGCACGTGGTCTGGTTCTTCACCGGGGTGCCGCCGGGGATGTAGTCGTAGGGCTCGGCGACGTCGATGAGGTTGAACAGCTGGCCGCCGATGCCAGAGCCCAGGTTGCCCTGCTCGGCCACCGCGCCCAGCGCCTGGGTGCTGGCGGTGACGCTGTACAGCGTGGTGCCGACCGCGCCCGGCTCACTGACGGCGGTGGTCGGGACGCTGATGGTGATCACCCCGGGCGCGCCGGCGGTGTAGGTGCCGGTGACCTGGGTGCTGCCCGGGTAGGTGATCGTGCCGTTGCCGCCGTTGCCCGCCATGGTGGCGTTCTCACCCACCCAGAAGGTCGGCGCCGCGCCGTTGTCCGACTCCATGTAGGCGTGGAAGATCTTCCCGCCATTGGGGTCACTGGAAGACACCACGTGCCACTGGGTGGACCAGACCTGCACCGTCCCGGCGGTGGGGTTCTGCGGTGCCAGGGTGGTCAGGTCGGACACCGTCATCCGGACCTGGTAGTGCTCGGGGTCGGGAGAGCTGATGTCCGACTCGAGGATGTCCACGTTGGGCTGGTTGGCGCCCACCACGCTGGCAGCGTCGAAGGTGGCGTCACCTCGGGCGTCGAAGACCCGGTTGACCTGGGGCGCCACGCCGCAGAGGTTGGCCTTGGACGAGTAGACGCTGTTGCCACCGTTCTGGCGGACGAACATCGCCTGAGCCAGCAGGATCGGCGCGGTGATGCTGTTGGAGTCGCCGTAGGTGATGTTGGCCTCGCCCTGGAGCCCGATACGGATCTGCATGAAGTCGCCCAGGATGCGGTTCCCGGTCTGGGCACCGATCAGGGTCTGCAGGTTGCCGCGGTGGATCATGTGCTCGCTGGCGAGGATCGGCGGGGTCCAGCTGCCGCCCCCGTTGAGGGTCTGGGACATGTAGACGCTCCAGTCCCCGAAGACCGAGTCCGGGCCATGGCAGGTGGCGGCGTTGGCGGGCACGCAGGTGGCCTGCGCCGCGGTGCCGTAGTAGGCGATGTCGACCCCGCCCGAATCGCCCGCGGCCATGTACGGGTAGACGTCGTTGTGCAGCCCGGCCGTCGGGATCTGCGTGGGCGCCGACCAGCTGTTGCCCTCGTCAGCCGAGGACGCGAAGTACAGTTGGGTGTCACCCGTGATGTTGGCGAAGGTGATGTTCTGCGGCCCGAAGCTGCAGGGTGAGCACGGCGCCTGGGCCCAGGCCACGTAGACCTTGCCCGAGCTGTCCACCGCCATGGTGGTGAAGTTCGCCGCGGCCACTGCGGATCCGGTGAAGGGCGGGGTGACCTGGCGGTCGACACAGCTCAGGCCCGAGGGGTCCCACTCGGCCAAGGGCGCAAGTGGATCGGCGGTGAAGGGCACCGTATGGCAGGTGGCGAAGCGGATCTGGTCGTACTGGTCGGTGTTGTGGGGGATGAAGATGTGGTGGGTGGTCGGGCTGACCTCGACGTTGCCCATGATCCCCTCGTCGCAGGGGGCGGTGATCTGCTTGGCTGGGGCGAAGGACACGCCGGCGGTGGTTCCCACGCCGCCGACCGGGGAGCGCGCCAGGGTCAGCTCGTTGTTGGGCGCCAGGCCCGCGGGGCAGTTGGGAGTGCCCTGCACCACCGAGTCATAGGTCAGGTAGAGGTTGCCCCCATTGGTGGGGTCGCCGTCGGTGGCATACCACTGGCGGTCCACGCCGGCCCCGGCGACGGCGGTGCACTGCACCGGGGTGAAGGTCTTGCCCTGGTCCGAGGAGCGCGCGGTGCTGAAGTTGGCCAGGCTGAGGATGTTGAAGTAGAGGTTGTCACTGGTGTCGGTGGCCAGCTCGGTGTCGCCGCCGCCCTGGCAGGACTGGGTGTAGCCGGTGAGCGGAGTGGCATTGGCCACCCACTTGAAGGTCTTGCCGCGGTCGGTGGAGTGCCAGATCCAGCTGGCGCCGCTGGGGCCCCCGTTGGGCACGCTGGTGTAGACCCGGCCGTGGGTGTCGATGCGGATGTCCTGCTCGTAGCCCTGTCCCTGGACGCCGCTGACGACGGGGCGGGCGAAGGTCGGCCCGTTGGCGGCGAGCGAGGGGATGGGGAGGGGCACGATGGCCTGCAACCCAAGCGCGGCGGCGCCCCCCATGGCGACCACGGCGGTCTTCCACATCCACGATCCGAGGTTGCTGTCCCGAAGGGAGATCCGTTCCATCCGCTGCGCCCGCCTGTGTGATTCGACCGATGTCTCAGCGTAGTGACAGCAATGCCGATTCCGGGTCACAACCGTCAACAGTTTGGTGACACCGGTTGGCACATGGGCCTATGCCCGGCGGTGTCCCAGGCCGAAGGGTGAGCGCACCAGGCAGTAGAAATACCAGCGCAGGTACTTGGGCAACCACTTCCGAAAATTGAACTTGGAGACTCCCGCGGTGCGGTCGCGCCAGGTGGCGGGGACCTCGGCGACGGGGCGGCCCTGGAGGTAGGCCTTGACCGTCAGCTCCATCGTCACCTCGAAGCCGCCGTCGCTCTGGATATCGACCGACCGCACGAAATCCGTCTTGTAGAGCCGGAATGCGTTGGTGGCGTCATGGGTGGGGACGCCGGTGAGGAAATGCAGCGATTGGCCGGCGCCGCGCGACAGCAGCGTCTTGAACCACGGGCCGCCCTCCTTGCGGCCGCCCGCCATGTAGCGCGAGGCGCTGACCACGTCGTATCCCTCGTCGGCCTTGCGCACCATCACCTCCATGACCGTGGGGTCGTCCGAGAGGTCGGCCATGAAGACCGCGACGTACTCTGTGTCGGCGGCGTTGAAGCCGGTCCGCAGGGCTCCCAGCACGCCGCGTTTGACGTTGTTCTTGACCAGCGCGACGTGGGGCCAGCGCGCCGCGCCCGCGCGCACCACCGCCACCGTGGGGTCGTCGTCGACGTCGTAGACCACCAGCGCGCGGAAGGGCGTGGTCAGCTCGCGGTGCAGCGCATCCAGGGTTTCGCCGATCAGCTCCTGCTCGAAGTACACCGGCACGACCACCGTCAGCCGGACAGCCGCCTGGCCTGGGGCCACTAAGTGGTGGAGGCCTGGGTCGCGGGCAGGCTTGAGCCCTCGAGCTCGGCGTCGAGGTTGAAGATGATGCGGTCGGTCCGGAACACGTTCCAGATGTCGCACACGGTCGCATCCTGCCCGACCAGGCCGCGCAGCCGCTCCAGTGAGATGTCCCGGTACGCGGAGTGGTTCATCGCCACGAAGACCACGTCGGCGCCCGCCAGGGCCTCCTCCAGCCGGCCGTCCATGCCCTTGATGTGGGGGTCGTGCATGGTGACCTCGGCCCGCTCGCGCATCAGCGCCTTGCGCACCTTGAAGCTGAGCGATTGGCGAGGGTCATCGGAGTTGGCTTTGAAGGCCGCGCCCAGGATCACCGCGCGCTTGCGGCGCAGCTCCATCTGCTCGCGCAGCGCCGCGACCAGGAACAGCGGCACCGACTCGTTGATCTTCCAGGCGGTCGAGATCAGGTCATTGAATGGGATCTGGTTGACCAGGAAGAACCCGTCCTTGAAGAGGCAGGGGCCGGCGGCGAACCCCGGCAGCGCCAGGCCGCCGCGCTTGTAGCCGTGGTTGACGAGGTTGACGATGTGGTTGATGTCGCGGTGCCACTGGCCGGCGATGATCATGAACTCGTTGGCCACGGCGAAGTTGATGTAGCGGTACATGTTGGTGAAGAGTTTGGCCAGCTCCGCGCTGACGTCGTCGGTGGCCAGGCATTCCACCCCCATGGGCTGGAACAGCGCCACCGCGCGACGCGTACTCTCGGCATCGACTCCGCCGATGATCTGGGGGATCGTGGTCAGTTCCTGCACCGCCCGCCCCTCGGCGATGCGCTCGGGGCAGAAAGCCAGCCAGATGTCGGCGCCGACCTTGAGGCCGAACTCGTCCTCCAGCTTGGCCTCGACCCACCGCGTGGTCCCCGGGGAGACGGTGCTGCGCAGAATCAGGGTCTGCCCCGCGTGCAGCTGGTCGCTGATGCTGTCGAGGGCCCGGTCGATCTGCGAGAGATCGGGGTTCATGTTCTCGTCGACCGGCGTGCCCAGGGTCAGGATCAGGTACTCGCACTCGCGCAGGCCACCCGGGTCGGTACTGGGGTGGAAGCCCTTGCCGACGTGGCGGGCGAGCAGCTCGTCGCCACCCTCTTCCCAGAACGGCATGCGCCCCTCGTTGAGGGCGCCCACCCAGGCCTCGTTGACGTCCAGGCCGTGGACCGTGAAGCCGCGCTCCGCCAGGACCAGGCCCAGGGGCAGCCCGACGCGGCCCAGCCCGATCACCCCGACGGTGGTCATCAGCGCGCCTGCGCGCCGCCCGCGGCGGCGCCGGTGGCCAGCTGTCCCTTGAGCCAGTCGACCACCTCGCGCAGTCCCTCTTCGAGGCCCACCTGGGACTCGAAGCCGAGCACCTCCTTGGCCTTGCTGGTGTCTGGGATGCGGCGGCGGATGTCGTAGGTGAAGGCCGGTGCGGAGGTCCATTCGAAGGTCTCGCCCGGCGCGCAGATCTTGAAGATCGCCTCGGCCAGCTCGACGATCTTGGTCTCCTGGCGGGCGGAGATGTTGAAGTCCTCGTTGACCGCCCGGTCCGACTCCAGCGCGGTGATGATGCCCCGCGCGATGTCGCGCACGTGGGTGAAGGCGCGGGTCTGCTGGCCGTCGCCGAGCAGCTCGAGGGGGCGCTGGCCGTCGAGGATCTTCTTGGTCAGGTCGGGGATCACGTGGGCGTAGCCGATGTCCTCGCCGGGGTACTCGTTGACGCCGTAGGCGTTGAACGGCCGGCAGATCGTGTACGGGAGCTGGTACTGGTCGGAGAAGGCGTGGCAATACCACTCGCCGCTGAGCTTGCTGAACCCGTAGGCCGAGACCGGCGGCGGGATCTTGGCGAGGTCCGACTCATGGGACGGGAAGGTGGTGGCGCTCTCGAAGACCATCGAGCTGGAGACGTAGACCATGCGCTCGAACTTGTGCGTCACCGCCGCCTCGAAGGTCATGGAGTAAAGCTTGTTGTTCTCCGAGAGGATGGTGGCCGGGTACTGGTGGAAATAGCCGATCCCGCCGATCTTGGCGGCCAGGTTGAGGCACGCCGAGTAGCCTGCGAAGAGCTCCTCCGCAACCCCCGGCGTGGTCAGGTCGGCGCGCTGGAAGTCGACTCCCGGGGGAACCTCGTGGCCCTCCTTGCTGAGGTCGTCGATGACCCGCACGTCATAGCCCAGCTGCACCAGTTGACGGGTGACCTCGCTGCCGATGAAGCCGGCACCCCCGGTCACGATCACACGCTTCGCCAGCCCTTCGACCTCCACCTCCGCCGTCCCGGACCTGCCGGGTGCGCTTCTAATTAGTCAGATGCGAAGGGATCATATCGGGCGCCAGCGCGCTCACGCCGTGGCGCTGGCCGCTTTCACGGTGCTGGCGGTGATGCTCTTCGCGACGGCCTGGGCTGACCCGCTGCACCGCAGCGTCGCCCCGGGGCTGGACTCCATGAACACGATGTGGTTCCTGCGCTGGATCCCATTCGCGGTGACCCACGCGCACAACCCCCTGATCACCACCTATATGGATTACCCGGCCGGCGTCAACGTGATGTGGAACAACGCCGACGGGCTCCCGGCCGTGGGGTTGCTGACCGCTCCGTTACAGGCCTTCCTGCCCCTGCCGGCGGTCTTCGACCTGGTGGCCACCGTGTCGATCGCGCTGTCGGCGTGGGCCGCCTACCTCGCCATCTCACGGCACGTCGACCACCTGGGCGCGGCGTGGGTCGGAGGCCTGGTCTACGGCTTCGGGCCCTACATGTCGGCCCAGTGGCTGGGGCATATCGGCCTCAACCTGGCCTTCATCGCCCCGCTGATCCTCGTCTGCCTTGAGGAGATCCTTGTCTACCAACGTCGGCCGGCGGCCCGGCTGGGCGTGGTCCTGGGCGTGCTCGCCGCGCTCCAGGTGCTGCTCACCGAGGAGATGCTGGCCACCGAGGCGGTGGTGGCGGCGGCGTTGTTGGCGGGCCTGGTCCTGCTGCATCCCAGGGAGGTGTGGTCGCGCATCCCCTTCGCGGCGCGCAGCCTGCTGGTGTCGATGGTCGTCTTCGTGGTCCTGGCGGGGCCGGCAATCGCCGAGCAGTTCCTCGGCCCCCAGCATCTTCGGGGCGCGCTGCGGGCGCCCAACGTCTACGTGACCGACCTGCTCAACCTCGTCCTGCCCACATCGGCCCTTTTGCTCCATCCCTTCGGGATCACGGGCGGGGACGGCTGGACCGGCAATGGCACGGAGTGGAACGGGTACATCGGGGTCCCGCTGCTGCTGGTCTGCGCCCTCGCCGCCGTTCGCCTGCGGGCCCGGGCCGACGTCCGGCTGGCGGTTCTTTGCGGCGTCGTCGTGACGGTGCTGTCGCTGGGGCCGCGAGTCCACATCGGGGGGCAGACCACCCACCTGCCGGGGCTCTGGCACGCCGCCCGCCTGCCCGTGCTGCAGAACATCCTCCCGGGCCGACTGATGCTCTTCGTCGACCTGGCCGTGGGCTGGCTGCTGGCAGCCCTGCTGGAGAGCCTGGTCCGGGCGCCGCGGCGCCGCCCCGGGCTGGCCGCCGCCGCGGGCATCGCGGCGGTGGCGGTCCTCTCCCTGATGCCGGCCTGGCCGGTCACGGCGGAGACCCACGAGGTGCCGGCGTATTTCACCGGACAGGGGGTGCAGTCGCTGGCCGCGGGCAGCAACGTGCTGGTGTTCCCCCTGCCCCTGGGACACGCCTTCGATGATCGCTACGCCTACGAGCCGCTGCTCTGGCAGGTGACCGCCAACTTCCGCTTCCGAGTTCCCGTCTTCACCGCGATCGTGCCCGCACCGAACCTCACCCAGCTGCCCGAGCCCGACCTCGGCCCGCTGGCGCGCGGGGTGGTGGCGATCCAGGACGGCGCCGCGACCGCGCCGTCCCTACCGGACCACGACGCCGTCCTTGGCGACCTGCGCGCGCGGCGGGTGTCAACCCTGATCCTGGGGCCGATGCCGCGCCGCGACGAGGTGCTGGCGTACGTCGCCTCCGTGCTCGGCCCCGGCCAGGACGACGCCGGCGTCACCGTGTGGCGCCTCGATCGGTGATGGCCTCGGCTAGACTCTGAGCATGTCCGCCACGGTGACCTCGGTCGCCCGGCGTCCTCTAGTCGGCGGCACCATCGACGGCCTCCGGGATGTCGCCGGCCACCTCGAGCTGCTGCGCATGCTCGTGGTCAAGGACCTCAAGATCCGCTACAAGGCCTCCGCCCTGGGCCTGGTGTGGTCGCTGCTCAACCCGCTGATGATGATGCTGGTCTACACCGCCATCTTCGGCGCGGTGTTCAAGAGCCAGAAGCCCGAATACCCGGTGTACATCCTCTCCGGCCTGCTGGCGTGGAACTTCTTCGGCACCGCGCTGCCCAGCGCCACCATCAGCGTCGTCGCCAGTGCCAACCTGGTCAAGAAGACCCGCTTCCCGACGTCGCTGCTCCCGCTCTCGGTGGTATTCAGCGGCCTGATCAATTACCTGATCTCACTGGTCCTGCTGTTCGGCCTGCTGGTCTTCTACCGCCACGGCTTGGGACCGTCGGTCGTCCTCCTGCCCGTCTTGATCGTGGCCCAGTTGCTGTTCACGGCGGGGCTCAGCCTGCTGCTGTCGTCGCTCAACGTGCTCTTTCGGGACGTCGAGCACTTCCTCGGCATCCTGCTCACGGTGTGGTTCTTCGCGACGCCGATCATCTACCCGCGCGAGGCGCTCACCGGCAGCCGATTCGCCGGCACCCTGGTGCAGCTCAACCCCATGACCTGGCTGGTGGGCGCCTACCAGGACGTCTTCTACGGGGTCGCTGACAGCACCGGCGGGGGCAAGACCCAGCACTTCCTGGGCACCTTCCACAACACCTGGCCCAACCCCCGGCCGCTGGTCGGGTTCATCGTGCTCGGGATCGTCCTCTTCGTGGTCGGCTTCACCGTCTTCACGCGCCTGGCGCACCGCTTCCCCGAGGAGGTATGAGCGAGGCACCGAGCCCCGCCGGCGAGGCGGCGATCGAGCTCGCGGGCGTCTCCAAGGCGTACAAGATCTTCCACAAGAAGCACACCACGCTCAAGGAGGCCATCCTGCGCCGCGGCCGCGCGGAGTTCGAGCTGCGACCGGTCCTCGACGGCGTGGACCTCGTCGTTCCCCATGGTCAGTCGCTGGGCATCATCGGGCGCAACGGCGTGGGCAAGTCCACCACCCTGAAGCTGATCGCCGGGCTGATCACCCCCGACGCCGGCACGGTCACGGTGCGGGGCCGGGTGTCCACCCTGCTGGAGCTGGGCGCGGGCTTCCAGGGCGACTACACCGGCGAGGAGAACATCTACCTTTACGCCGCGCTGATGGGCCTCAGCCGCAGCTACGTGAAGGAGCGGTTCGATGAGATCGTGGAGTTCAGCGGCATCGGTCCATACATCGACAACATGGTCAAGACGTACTCCTCGGGGATGTACATGCGGCTGGCGTTCGCGGTCGCGGTCAACGTCGACCCCGACCTGCTGATCGTCGACGAGGTCATCGCCGTCGGTGACCAGGCCTTCCAGGAGAAGTGCTTCGAGCGCACCGCGGACCTCCGGCGCCGCGGCAAGACGATCATCGTGGTCAGCCACGACCTGTCCTCGCTGCAGAGGTTCTGCGACCGGGCGATCTGGATCGAGGGCGGCAAGATCGTCGCCGACGGGAACCCGTCGGAGGTGGGCGCGCAGTACCGCGAGGCCATGGGCCAGAGCACCGGCCGGATCTCGGCCGCCGCGGGCGCGATGCAGATCAGCGACCTCCAGGCCCTGGACAACGCCGGGGCGCCGGTGGAGGCCGTGCGCAGCGGCGAGGCCGCCGCGGTGCGCTTCGTCCTGGAGACGCCGATCGAGCTGCCCGGCGCCCAGATGCAGGTCCGCCTCCTCAACGAGGAGGGTGTGGCCGTCGTCAGCGGGGCCACCGACCCTCACCTGACGATCACCGTGCCGGCAGGTCGTGAGGTCTTCACCTGCCGATTCGCCGCCCTCCCGCTGGCGGCCGGGAACTACCGCGTCGACGTCGGCATCACCGACTCTCAATCGGGCGTCCTGGCGCATCCGCCGCACCCGCCACTGACCCTGTCGGTGCTGGGCCCGGCCACGGACGGGATCCTCGCCGTCGGCTCTACCTGGGAAGTCGGGCCGCCCGCAGCCAGCAGCCAGCGCAGCTACTGAGCCGGGATCAACTGGGTCGGCTGAGTTGAACGCCGCGGCGCGTCCGCCGCTGAGCGTCGTGGTGGTCACCTGGAACGCCGCGGCGCAGTTGCCCTCGATGTTGCGTGGCCTGCGCCAACAGGGCATCGAAGACATCGAGTTGGTGGTGGTCGACAACGCCTCGGATGACGACTCCATTGCGACGGTGGAGCGCGAGTGGCCGGGCGCGATCGTCGAGCGCCGCGATTCCAACACCGGGTTCGCCTTTGCGGCCAGCCGAGGCTTCGAGCTCAGTCGCGGCGCCGCCGTCGCCCTCCTCAACTACGACGTCGTCCTTGGCGACGGCTACCTGCGCGCGTGCCTGGCCGAGCTGGCGGTCCGGCCCGACCTCGGCAGCGTGCAGGGCCTGCTGCTGCGGCACGGCGGCGGCACCGTCGACTCCGCCGGGCACGTCGTCAGCCGGGGCCGCTGGTTCCGCAACCGCGGTGAGAACCAGGCGCGCGGCGCCGCCGCCTGGGCGCCGGCGGCGGTCTTCGGGGTCACCGGGGCCGCGGCGGTGTACCGGCGGGCGATGCTGGAGGACGTCGCGGCGGTGACCGGGCACCTCTTCGACCCGAGCTTTTTCGCCTACCTCGAGGACGTCGACCTGGACTACCGCGCCCGCTGGCGCGGCTGGCAGGCTGCGGTCATTGACGGCGCCCGGGCGGAGCATGTCCGCTCCGGGAGCGGGGCCCGCACCCGCGCCTACGTGCAGCGCCACATCATCAAGAACCGTTTGCTGGTGCTGTACCGCAACGAGGATCGGCGCACGCTCCTGCGCGACCTGCCCTGGGTCGCGGGCCAGCTCCTGGCCCGGCTGGGATTCGCCGCATTCACAGCGCCGAGCGCGCTGCGCGGGGTGGCCGATTTCGTGCGCCTGTTGCCCCCGCAGCGCCGCGTCCGCCGCGCCATCCGGGCGGCGCGGCGCGTCCCGCCCGCCGATATCGCGCTGTGGTTCCACGCCGGGACCGCCGGCGGCTTCGGCACCCGCACCGCCGGCCCGGCACCGGTACCAGCCGCGGTGGGCGCGGTGCGACGCCTGCTGATCGTCTGTGGCGAGCCCCTCGGGGAGCGCATGGCCGGCCCCGCTATACGGGCCCTGGAGCTGGGTCGTGCGGTCGCGGCTGCGGGGATCGCGGTGACCATCGCCGCGCCGCAGGGCCAGGGCCCGGCGCCGCTGGCTCTGGGGATGCGCCAGGTGCCGCTGACCCGCCGCGAGCTGGGGCGCGCGCTGGCGGACAGTGACTGCGTCCTGGTCGGCGCCAGCCTGCTGACGCGGTTCCCGCAGTTGGTGCGGGCCAGGATCCCCCTTGCCGTGGACCTCTATGTACCGGTGCCCCTGGAGGCCGCCGAGCTCTTCCGAGACAGCTCGCTGCCGGTGCTCAGGTCGACGCTCGCGGAGGCCGAGGCCACACTGCGATTGGAGCTGGCCCGCGCCGACGCCGTGCTCTGTGCGGGCGCGCGCCAGCGCGACCTCTACACCCACGTTGCCCGCGACGCCGGGCGCCCCGACCTCGATTCGCTCTTCCGGGTGGTGCCCTTCGGAGTCTCGGAGGAGCCGCCGCCGGTCCGGTCCGGGACCCTGCGACGGGCCATCCCGGGCATTGATGCGGACGACCCGGTCGTGCTCTGGGGCGGCGGCCTGCACAACTGGTTCGACCCTGAACTGGTGGTCGAGGCGGTGGCCGACCTGGCCGTGGACATGCCGGCGATTCGCCTCGTCTTCCTGGGCGCCGATCCGCCCAACCCGGCCCTCGAGGTCCATGGCGCGGCGGCCCGCGCCGCCCGGGTCGCGCGCGATCGCGGGGTTCTCGACCGCAACGTCTTCTTCCTGCCCGGCTGGGTGCCCTACGCGACGCGGGGTGAGTATTTCACCGATGCCGACCTGGGCGTCTCAGCGCACCGCCCCGGACCCGAGACCACCTACTCCTGGCGGACCCGCCTGCTGGATTACGCCTGGGCCGGGCTGCCGGTGGTGGCGACCTCGGGGGACGAGCTGTCGGCGCGACTGGAGGACGCGCACGCGGCGATGCTGGTGCCGCCGGGCGACCGGGCAGGCCTGGCGGCGGCGATGCGGACGCTGTTGACCGACCCCGCCCGGCGCGCGCGGGCCACCGCCGGCGCCGATGCGGTGGCCGCGACATTGCTCTGGTCCGCGGTTGCGGCGCCCCTGCTGGAGTGGGTCCAGCACCCCGTCGTCACCCACACCGCGGCGCCACGGTGGCGGGCGTCGATGGCGCTGTGGCGGATGTATGGATACAAGGCCGCCAGCGCGCTGCGCACCGAGGGGCCAACCGGGCTGACCCGCCGGATCTGCCGCTTCCGCGACCGGCCCTAAACGCCGCTGGGCTTGCGGAGGGACTCCTCGAGCTTGCTCTCCAGCCGGGCCAGGGTCTCCTCCATCTGCGCCAGCTGTCGCGAGGTCTGCGCGGCCTCCTTCTGGCGCCGCGCGTCGAGCTCGCGGATCGCGTCGAGCAGCGCGTTGCCCACGTCGCGCTGGTGGACCCAGCTGTTGCGCAGGACCCGCCGCAGCAGCCGCCGGTAGGCGCGGGCGACCTCCCGGTAGGGGCCTCCACTGGTGGTCGCCATGTCCACCTCGGGCCCGCGCGACAGCGCCACCGCGGCGCGCTGCATGGCGTTGGCGTAGGCCCAGCGGTCGCCGCTGTTGCGGATCAGCCGCCCCTCCTCGCGGAGCTCGTCGAAGCGCCGCGCCAGGAACCCCGCCTGGGCCGCGGGGGCGTGCGTCCGCAGGATGTCCTCGCGGGCCCGCCGTCCCCGGGTCGCGGCTTCTTCCTGGTGCTCGAAGACGTGGCGCATGAGGCGCGCGGCGTCGTCGAGGTCAGGCTCGGCCCACCGGCCGGTGGCGGGGTACACCGCGGCGTCGACACCGACCAGGGTCGGTTGCCAGGCCACCAGGTAGCTGTTCTCCTCGGTCATGAAATCGAGGTTGCCGCTGTAGCCGGTGGCGATCACCGGGCGGCCCATCGCCATGGCCTCGGCCATGGTCAGGCCAAAGCCCTCGGCGCGGTGCAACGACACGTAGCAATCGCTGAGGCCGATCAGCGCATTCTTGTCAGCGGCAGTGAGATAGCGGTCGACGACCTGGATGTCAGAGCGCCCACGGGCTGCCTCCTCCAGCGCGCGCGCCTCGTCGGGGCGGTGCTCGGCGTTGATGGTCTTGATCAAAAGGCTCGGGCCCTCGCCGTCGGCAAAGGCGCTGGTGAAGGCCTGGATCAGCCCCAGCGGGTTCTTGCGTTTGGCCACGCTGAAGTAGTCGAAGCAGAAAGAGAAGACGAAGCCCTCCGGGAGCCCGAGGTCCCGGCGTGTGGCCCCGGCGGGGACCTGGGGCTCGACGATGGGATGGCCGAAGGTGTAGACCGGCTTGGTGGTGACCCGGCGGAGGGCGTCGCGCGAGTAGTCACTGGGCATCCAGACCTCGTCGACGAAGTCCAGCGCCCCGAGCAGGACGGGCGGGAACTCTTCGGTCTCCCAGGCCCAGGTCCCGATGGTGTAGCGGTTGAGCAGGATCTCAGGGCCCGCGTCGCCCACGAACTGGGGCGTCATGTCGGCATTGATGCAGAGCAGGGTGGTGTCGTGGATGGGGTCGCCGCTGGCGCGCCGGGCGATGTCCTCGCCGGTCTGGCTGGGGCTGGCGGCGTAGTCCACGGTGACGAAGGGGACTCCGGTCAGCTCCAGCGCCGCGAGCAGCAGCCGGCTGCCCTCGGCGATGCCGTTGACGGCGTGCAGGTAGCCGACGACATTGAAGCCGGGCGTGAGGTCATCGCCGAGTGCCTGGGGCAGTGCGGTCCTGGGTGGCATGAGCGAAGTTTAAGTTCACGCAGGCCCGATGGAGCCGATCGGGTGCCTGCTATAACTACGACCGATGTCGGCCGATCCGCCCGATCCAGCCGTTGACGTCGACACACTGGTCGAGCGGCTGCGGCAGGTGGTCGAGGATCGACGGCGGGCCGGGGAGTACCCGCCCGACCTCGAGCGGGACCTCGACGCCCACTTCCGGCGCATCGCCGCCCGCGCCCAGGACATGGGCGACCTGCAGGGGCTGCTGACCGACGTCCGCCTGGCCGCGGAGATCGCCCCCGAGCGCATCAGCTACGTGTCCAGCCTGCCGCTCGGCACCACCGTGCACAAGACCTTCGGCAAGGCCGTGCGCCGCCAGACCCAGGGCGTGGTGACCCAGGTCAACGGCTTCGCGCGCGCCGTTCTGATCCTGCTGGAGGCGGTGGTGCAGACCCGGCCGGTGCACGAGACGGCGCTTTCGGATCTCAACGCCCGCCTCGACGCGGTGATGGAGCGGATGGGCGACTACGAGCGGGTGCCAGCTGACGCATCGCCGGACCTCCGCGCGCTGGTCGCCCGCGTCGACCGCCTCGAGCGCGAGACGCGCCCCGTGCACGGGGCGCGTCCCTACTCGCGCGCGGCGCTCAGGCGCGCCTTGGTGGGCACACGCGAGCAGGTGCTGGAGCAGTACCGGCCGCTGGCCGAACTGTTCCGCGACGCGGGGCCGGTGATCGACGCCGGCTGTGGCGGTGGTGAGATGCTGGAGTTGCTGAGCGGCCTGGGGCTGGAGGCGCGCGGCGTCGATGACGACCCCGAGGTCGTGGAGGAGGTGGCTGCCCGCGACCTGCTGGTGACCCGGGGAGATCCGCTCGGCTACCTCCAGTCGATGCCCGACCAGGCGCTGGGCGGGGTCTGTCTCGATCGCGTGCTCGAGGAGCTGTCGCCGGAGCGGGCCGTCGAGGTTCTCAGCACCACCACGTTCAAGCTGCGGCCCGGCGGCCGCCTGCTGGTGATCGGGACCAACCCGGACGCGTCGGCTGAGTCGAGGGCCTCGTGGTACGCCGACCCGTCGCGGGTGCGGCCCTTCCCGGGGCGGCTGGTCGAATTGCTGCTCGAGCAGTGGGGCTACCGGGAGATCACCACCGAGGTGCTCTCTCCACCACCGACGATCGCCACCACCGCCGTCCGCTGATGGAGATCCACCAGGTCCTGGTGGGGGCGGCCTTCGGCGATGCCATCACCAACGAGGCGATCGGCCTGCGGGCGGCCATCCGCGCCGCCTTTCCGGGCGTTGCGTCGGAGATCTACGCCCACCATCGCCAGCAGAACCTGCCCGACATCCGGCCGCTCTCCGGCTACCCGGCCCGCGGCGCCACGGACGCAGTCCTGGTCTTCCACTCATCCATCGGCGAGGCGGCGGTGGGTGAGTTCCTGGCCGCGCGCGACGAGCGCGTCGTCGTGCGCTACCACAACATCACGCCGCCAGAGTTCTTCCAGCCCTACGCCCCCGAGTTTGCCGAGCTGCTGGCGCTCGGGCGCCGCCAGCTCTTCGGCCTCCGCGACCGCAGTGCGCTGGCCATCGCCGACTCCGGCTACAACCAGCAGGAGCTGATCGACGCCGGCTTCAAGGCAACCGTCGTGGTACCGATCCACGCTGACCTCGCGGCGCTCAAGGCGGCGCGATCAGAGCCTCCCAAGTCGTACCCCCTGGCACGCCACGAGGACGAGCCCGTGGTGCTGTTTGTCGGCCGGGTCGCGCCCAACAAGGGCCACGTGCGGCTGATGCAGTCGTTCCATGTTCTCAAGACCTACCGCCAGTACGAAGCGCACCTGTGGATGGTGGGGGGCGCCAGCCAGCCCCTGTACAGTCGCCTGCTCGACCAGTACCGGCGCGAGCTGGGCCTCACCGACACGTACTTCAGCGGCACCGTCTCGGTGCCCGAGCTGGCCTACGTCTACCGGCGCGCCAGCGTGTTCCTCTGCCTCAGCGAGCACGAGGGGTTCTGTGTTCCCCTGCTCGAGGCGATGGCCTTCGACGTGCCCATCGTCGCCCTCGCCCGCGCGGCGGTGCCCGAGACCCTGGGTGGGGCGGGCCTGCTGATCGACGGGTACAGCCCCGAGGTGGTGGCGGAGGCGGTATCGACGGTGATCGATGACGCGGCGGTGCGCCAGGCGCTGGTCGAGCGCGGCCGACGGAGGTTCGCGGAGCTGGCGCCCGAGCGCGCCGACGAGGCCTTCGTGGCGGCGCTGCGTCGGGTGGTGGCGTGAAGCTCCTCTTTGCCGTCCAGCGCTACGGCCGCGAGGTCTTCGGCGGGGCCGAGGCCGCCTGTCGCGAGGTCGCCACGAGGCTGGCAGGGCGCGGGCACGAGGTCGAGGTGGTCACCTCCTGCGCCCTCAGCTACTTCGACTGGGCCAACCACTTCCCCGAGGGCGAGGCAATCGTGGAGGGGGTGAAGGTGCATCGACTACCCGTGCCGCGCCCGCGTGACCACGTGCTCTTCGACCACCTCCAGCGCCGCATGTTCCTGGCCGAGCGCTGGGTGGCACCGTACATCCAGCGCGAGTGGCTGCGTCAGCAGGGGCCGTGGCTGCCGCAGCTGGCCGGTTGGCTGGAGGACCACAGCCCCGACTTTGACGTCGCGATCTTCTTCACCTACCTCTACTACACGACCTGGGCGGGCCTGCGGTCGGTGCGCATCCCGACCATCCTTCAACCCACCGCGCACGACGAGCCCCCGGCCTATCTCCCCCTCATGGATGAGCTCTTCCGCCTCCCCCACGCCTTTGCCTTCCTGACCCCGGAGGAGGCCGATTTCGTGCGGCGGCGGTTCCGCGTCAGCCGGCCCTACGCCATCACCGGCCTGGGCGTCGACATCGATCCCGGGGGCGACGCGGTCGAGTTCCGGGCGGCGTTCGGCCTCCAGGACCGGCCCTACCTGGCCTGCGTCGGCCGCACCGATCCCAGCAAGGGTTCGAGCGAGCTGTTCGATTTCTTCACCACCTACAAGCAGCGCCGTCCCGGGCCGCTGGCCCTGGTCTACATCGGCGAGGAGGTCCAGAAGCTGCCCCGCGACCCCGACGTGGTGATGACCGGCTACGTTCACGGGGACACCCGCCACGCGGGCATCAAGGGCGCGCAGGCCCTGGTCCAGCCGTCGTACTTCGAGAGCTTCTCGATGGTCCTGACCGAGGCCTGGGCGTGCCGCGTGCCAGCGCTGGTCCAGGGCCATTCGGAGGTGCTCGTGGGCCAGTCGCGGCGCAGTGGCGGAGGCGTGCCGTACCGGGGCTACGCCGAGTTCGAGGCCGCCCTCGACCTCCTCCTCGAGGATGGCGGGCTGCGCGCCTCGATGGCCGCCGCGGGCCGGCGCTACGTCGAGACCCATTACAACTGGGACCGCGTCCTCGACCGCTACGAGGGCCTGCTGGAGAAACTGGCGTGAGCACCAGATGGGCCCCGGCGCGCGGGCTCGGGGTCGTGGTCTCGGCGGTTTTCGCGCTGTCGCTCCTGCCCGCCGCTGTCCTCTACCTGGCCACCGACCACATCCCCGGTGACACCACGGTGATGGTCCAGCACGTCCGCGATGTCCTGGGCCTGATCGGCAAAGGGCACTGGACCGGCTGGGGTGGCGCCTTTCCCCTCCTGCAGCAGCTCGAGAGCCTGCCCCTGGTGATGGCCGGGCTACACGACGACACCATCTATCGCAGCCTGGTGGCGGTCAGCGCGCTCTCTCTGCTGGGGCTGGCCTGGTGGGGCGGGCGCAGCCTGGGCCGGCGGTCGCGGCTGGTGGCTGGGGTGTTCGTCGCCGTGGTCCTGGCGGGCCCGCTGGTCTGGTACGGACACGCCTCCTTTGCTGAGATGTTGGTGGCGCTGCTGACGCTGGGGCTGGTGGCGGCGTTGGCCGATGGGGCGGGTGCGCCGCGGGTGGTGCTGCTGATGGTGGCCGCGGCGATCTCCAAGGACACCGCCCTGCCGTTCCTGGTCCTGCTGGCGCTGGCCGCGGCGTGGACCGCCTCGGACGCCGCCGACCCCTGGCATGCGCGCCTGCGCCTGGTGCCGATCACCGTCGCGGCGATGGTCGCCCTGGTGGTGGTGGTGGGCTTCAACTTCATCCAGTTCGGTGCGTTCTCCAACACCCACTACCTGACCACGACCTACATCGTGCCCACGATCGCCATCCAGGTGCGCTTTTTCATCGCCATCTGGCTCTCGCCCAACGGCGGCGTGCTCCCCTTCTGGCCGGCCTACGGCGCCCTGCTGGCGCTGGCCCTGGCGGCCGCGGCGCGCGACATCAGGGCTGCGGCGGGTCGGGGGCGCCTGGACGTCGCGCTGCCCAGCGTGCTGGTGGTCGCGGTGCTGTTCGGCCTGACCTTCGGCTTTTCCAAGTGGGACTCACCGCTGGGCTGGATCAGTTGGGGGCCGCGGCTGCTGATCCCCTGGCTGCCCGCGGCGGTCTATCTCCTGTTGGCGGCCCACGCCAGCGGGGCGGAATCACTCCTGGGTAGCCTCATCCGGCACCGAGCATTGGCCGTGGGGGTCGTGCTGGCGCTCGCCCTGGTGAGTCTTCCGCAATACGTGATCCTGTTCCGGCCGAAGCTGTGGGACCCGCTGTTCGCGCCGGACGCCACCTGCCCGCGCATCCCCTACATCGAGCAGGGCGCGGACTACTACTACCGCTGTACGGTCCACCAGCTCCTGACCAAGCACTCGGTGCTGCTGGACGCCTACCAGGCGCATTTCGACCGCACCGCGTTCCTGCTGGCGGCCATATGCGCGGCGGCCTGGGCGTGGTTCACCGCCACCCTTGCCTGGCGGGTCGCGCCTGTGCCCCGTCGGTAGAATCAGCCCGATGCCAAAGGCCTTGATCACCGGCGTGACCGGTCAGGACGGCTCCTACCTGGCCGAGCTCCTGCTCGACAAGGACTACGAGGTGCACGGCGTGGTGCGCCGCTCCAGCTCCATGAACCGGGGCCGGATCGACCACCTCCAGCACCAGCTGGGTGATCGCAGCAAGCGCCTCCACCTGCACTACGGCGACCTCTCCGACACCACCGCCCTGAACCAGCTGATCAAGACCATCAAGCCTGAGGAGGTCTACAACCTGGGCGCCCAGAGCCACGTCCGGATCAGCTTCGACATGCCGGAGTACACCGCGGATGTCGTCGGCACGGGCACCCTGCGCCTGCTGGATGCGATGCGCAACGCGGACTTCGAGGGCCGCTTCTACCAGGCCTCCAGCTCTGAGATGTTCGGGCTCGCGCCCGAGGGCTTCCAGAGTGAGACGACCCAGTTCCACCCCCGCAGCCCATACGCCGTCGCCAAGGTCTATGCCCACTGGATCACCGTCAACTACCGCGAGGCGTACGGGATGCACGCTTCCAGCGGCATCCTCTTCAACCACGAGTCCCCCCGGCGCGGCGAGAACTTCGTCACCCGCAAGATCACCCGCGGCCTGGCCATGATCCTCAGCGGCAAGGAGAAGCAGCTGGCCCTGGGTAACCTGGACTCGGAGCGCGACTGGGGCTACGCCAAGGATTACGTCGAGGCCATGTGGCTGATGCTGCAACAGCCTGAGGGGGGCGATTACGTGATCGCCACCGGCGAGACCCACGCCATCCGCGAGTTCCTCGACGTGGCCTTCGGGCTGGTGGGCCTGGACTGGAACAAATACGTGGTCTCGGACCCGCGCTTCCTGCGTCCGTCCGAGGTTCCCCACCTCCTGGGCGATCCCAGCAAGGCCGAGAAGGTCCTGGGCTGGAAGCCCACGACCACATTCCGCGAGTTGGTCAAGATCATGGTGGTCGCCGACCTCGAGCTCGAGGGCCTCGACCCGGACAAGCTCCTGGCGCGATGACTGCTCCCCCGGAGAGCCTCCGGGTAGGGCGCCGGCGTGGACCGGCCGGGGAGACCTCGCGCGAACTCAGGACGACACGGTCGCGCGCGCTGCCCCGTGAAACCGTCCTGGCGTTGGCCGGGATCGGGGCGCTGGTGGGCATTGCGCTGCGGATCTGGGCGCTGTCGGGCTACATCAGCACGTTGGACTCCGACGAGGCCGTCGTGGGGCTGATGGGCCGGCACTTCCTGCATGGCGAGCACACCGTCTTCTTCTGGGGCCAGAGTCACGGCGGCAGCGTGGAGGCCATCATCGCGGCGGCGATCTTCGCCGTCGTGGGATCGTCGTCCCTGGCCCTCAAGGCGGTGCCACTCCTGCTCGACTCGGTGGCTGCCGTCCTGGTGTGGCGGATCGGCATCAGGGTCCTGGACCGCCGCCTGGCCCTCGCGGCAGCCGTGCTCTTCTGGATCTGGCCGGCAACCTATGTGTTCTGGTCGACCAAGGAGCGCGGCTTTTACTACGCCTGCCTGGTGTTGGGGCTGGTGGTGCTCCTGTGCACGCTACGACTGGTCGAGAAACCCGACCGCTGGGTCGACTGGGCGGTGCTCGGCCTGGCCGCCGGCCTGGGGTGGTGGACCAGCCCGCAGATCATGTACTACGTCATTCCAGCGGCGGCCTGGCTGCTCTTCCGGGTGCCGCTCGCGCTGTGGCGGGCGCCGGTCAGCCTGCTGACGGCGTTCCTCGGCGCGTGGCCGTGGACTCGCTACAACCTCGACCATCACTGGGAGTCCCTGGTGGTACCGCCGGGCCTGGTCCATGGCACCTACTGGGATCACCTCGTGACCTTCTTCACCCAGGCCCTGCCGATGGCGGTGGGCACCATGACCCCGTACAGCTACAGGTGGGTGGTGCCCTCCGTCGGGCCGCTGCTGTACCTCGGCGTGCTGGTGATCCTTGGGTTCGCTTTTCGCCGCCCCGCCGGGATGGGGCTGGTCCTGCTCTTCGCCGCCGCGTACCCGTTCATCCACGCCATCTCACCGCTGTCGCAGTTTGTGGATGAGGCCCGCTACCTGGTCTACCTCTCGCCTGCCCTCGCCCTGCTGGGCATCGCCGCGCTCCGGCGGGGCCCGGCGATCGGGGCGGCCATGGCTGGTGCGCTGGCCCTGACGGTGATCGCGCTGGGGGTGTTGGCGGAGCCTCCCCGGGCCAGTGGCGGCAGTGTCCCCATTCCCGCGAGCATGACGTCGCTGGTCCGCGACCTGGAGCAGCGGGGCGTGCACCATGCCTTCGGGATCTACTGGATCGCCTACCGCCTGACCTTCGAGAGCCGGGAGCAGGTGGTCGCCGCCAGCACCGACACCGTCCGCTACCCGCCCTTCCAGGACCAGGTCAGGTCGGCGGGCGACGTGCCCGCCTGGGTGTTCGCCGCGGGCTCCGCTGACGGTGATGACTTCGAACGTCGACTGCGCAAGAAAGGGGTTACTTATGACCGTCGGGACGTGGGCGGGTTCCGCGTCTTCCTACCCGCGAGCCGGATCCTCCCGGAGGACCTGCCCGGCTAAGCCCTACCAGCCGCCGTTGGGAACCGTCTGCCAC
Organism: Candidatus Dormiibacterota bacterium; assembly: GCA_036741395.1. Classification (GTDB taxonomy): domain Bacteria; phylum Chloroflexota; class Dormibacteria; order DASZGP01; family DASZGP01; genus JAXDLW01. The sequence continues at coordinate 24,790 of DAINSI010000010.1, read as the reverse complement.
GCGTGCCAGACGGTCGCGTCGGTACCCCGGACAAGGAGCTCGAGCCGTCCATCAGAGTTCATCCCCACGCCTGGCGGGGACCCGGCGGTGAACCCCGACAGGGTCTTCCAGGTAACCCAGCCACCGCCGACCGACATCTGCCACACGTGCACCACCTCGCCCGACGTACCCTCGGCGAAGACCTCGAGGCGGCCGTCCGCATCGCGAACCGCGGCCGGCTCTGGAGCCAGGCTGCCACCGAGGGAGGTGAAGCCGAACCAGCCGCCCCCGACCGATGTCTGCCAGCTGTGCCAGGCGGCCTGGTCGGTGCCGGTGGCGAAGACCTCGATGCGCCCGTCGGGGTTGACGGCCACCGCCGGCGCCCCGGTGAACGATCCGCCCAGGGAGTACCACCGGCCCCAACCGCTCCCAGGCGCCACCTGCCAGATGTGATAGATGGTGCCGTCACCTCCACGCACGAACGCCTCCAGGCGCCCGTCCGAGTTCCGCGTCGCCGCGGGGTCAACGGGAGTGCTGCCGCCGAGGGAGTAGGGCGGGCTCCAGCCGCCGCCGGGAGTTAGTTGCCAGGTATGCCAGGTGGCCCCGTCGCTGCCGCGTACAAACGCCTCCAGGCGGCCGTCACCGTTTTTGACCATCGTGGGGCGGCCCGCGAGCGACCCGCCCAGAGGGTAGAACCGGGTCCAGCCGCTGCTGGGCGCGAACTGCCAGGCGTGCCAGAGCCCGCCGTCGCTGCCGACGACGAAGATCTCCATGCGGCCGTCGGCGTTGGTGACGACCTGCGGATCGCCGGACAAGCCTCCGCCCAGCGAATACCACGAAGGCACCCAGCCGCCACCGGGCGACGTCTGCCAGATGTGCCAGAGGGCACCGTCGGTACCGCGCACGAAGGCTTCGAGGCGGCCGTCACCGTTGGTGCCCACCGCGACCCGGCCGGTTGACGTCCCTCCGAGCGGGTACCAGCCGGCCCACTGGTTGCCCATCAGGTGGGTGCTGATCTCACGCCACAGCTCGGAGCGCCCGTGGTCGTTCCCCAGGGCCCAGATCCCGACGCCGCGGATGTCGCGGCCGACGGCCAGGTCGTACTTGAGGCCCAGCGAGTTGGCGTCGTCGAAGTAGGTCTCGCGCCAGCTGTTGTGGTTGCCGCCGCAGGGGTCACCGGACGCCGGGCTGTACCACGAGAGCCACGGCGTTGAGGAGGCGCCGTCCCAGTTGTAGGTGAGCTGGGAGGCGCAGGCGATGTCAGCCTGGATGTCCGAGTAGTTGACCGCGCCGGCCGCCGCCGTCACCGGGGCGTTGAAGCTGGCGTCGCTGGTGGAGAACTTGTAGCCGTAGTAGGGGACGCCGAGGATGACCTTGTTGCGATTCCCCGCCTTGGCCACGAACTGGTCGACCGAGGTGGTGTCGGTGTAGGTGTACGGCCCGGCCAGCGGCGCGTTGGGCAGGTCGTTGGGCTGGGTCATGTCGTAGGCCATGATGAAAAAGGCGTCGACGTTCGGGGCGAGGGTGTCGATGCGCATGAAGCCGTCGTTCCAGCTGGCCGACCCGGAGTACGCGTCCAGGGTGAGGAGGGCGGCGGGAACCGCGTTGTGCAGCTGCTGGGACAGCGATCCCACCCAGCTGGTGAAGGATGCCTGGATGTTCGGGTAGCTCGAGCTGGTCGTCCCCTCGAAGTCGATGTTGACGCCGTCGATGCCGCGTGCTCTGACCGCGTTGATGATGTTGGTGATCGCGGTCTGACCGGTCGACGGGTTGGTGACCACGGGGTAGATGCTGGCATCGCTGAAGCTCGTGACGGTCACCTCGACGTGGTCACCCTGGGTTCGCGCCGCGTTGATCATGGAGGTCAGCGCCGAGCTGTTCCAACCCGTCATGCCGGCGTCATTGTCAAAGCCTCCGGTGCCGTTGAGGGTGAGCCCGAAGTAGGTGACGGTGCTGACCTTGTCCCACTGCACGTCGCTGAGGTTGCCGGCGGCCAGCTGCCAGTAGGGGGCGAAGCCCAGCACCTCCCGCTGCAGACCGCCGTTGTAGGTGGCGTGGGGTGCGACGGCCGGGGCGGCCGCCACTCCCGCCGCGTGCGCCGTGGTCGCCGGGCTGCCGGCGGCGAGGTTGGGATCGGCGGGCAGGATCAGGTGGTCATTGCGGTGCGCCAATGCCTGCTGCTGCATCACCGAGGGGCGCTCGATTGCGCCGCCGCGGCCTGCCGCGCCGGTGGCCATCGCCGCATTGGTGCCAAAGCCGGCAAGAAAGACCATCGTGACGAGGCCCAACACGACTGCCGCGAGTCGCCGGATCAATACAGCAGCACGTAGCCGAACATGGAGTACCAGCCCGACCAGCCACCACCTGCGGTCACCTGGAAAGTCTGCCATTCCAGTCCCGAGTTGCCGTCGGGCACCAGCGCCACCACGCGACCGTCGGTGTTGGTGCCGGTCTGGGGGACGCCGGCGAGGCTTGCGCCGGGCTGTCCCAATGAATAGGGGCCGACCCACCCCGAGCCCGGCGCGAACTGCCAGGTATGGATGAGATTCCCGAACTGGTCATTGGCGAAGACCTCGAGGCGGCCGTCGGCGTTGCGGGCGACGCTGGCGTCGCTGCCGATCTGGCCCCCCAGCGAGTACCACGACCCCCACCCGCCACTGGGCTGGAGCTGCCAGGAGTGCACGATCGAGCCGTCGTTGGCGGCGCGGGCGAAGATCTCCAGCCGCCCGTCCTGGTTGGTGTTGATCCCCGGCGTGCCGGCCACGGCCCGGCCGCTCAGCGGGTAGAAGCCGGTCCAGCCCCCACTTGGCGTCGTCTGCCAGGCGTGCCAGACCGTCCCGCCGGGGTCGATGGCGGAAATCTCAAGCCGGCCGTCGCCATTGCGCCCGGCGGCCACGTCGCTGACGAAGCTCCCGCCCCCCGGGCGGCCCAGTGAGTAGAAGCGACCCCAGCCGCCGTTGGGGCTGGTCTGCCACGCGTGCCATATCGAGCCGTCGCTGCCCCGGGAGAAGATCTCCAGGCGGCCGTCGGTATTCGTTGTCACCGCGACCACGCCCTGCAACCGGCCGACGGTGGCCCCACCCAGGGAATAGAAGGGTGTCCAGCCCGAGCCAGGGGCGAACTGCCAGGCGTGCCACACGGCGCCATCGGACCCGATTGCAAACGCCTCAATCCGGCCGTCGGGGTTGACGCCGGCCGAAGGGTCACTGACGAAGTTCCCGGTGGAGGGGCCGCCGAGGCTGTAGAAGCGCCCAAAATTGCTGCTGGGAGACGCCTCCCAGGCGTGGTAGACCAGGTTGTTCTGACCGGTGACGAACATCTCCAGGCGGCCATCGGTATTGGTAACCAGCTGCTGGTGGCCGGCGGGGCGGTTGTAGTGGAAGCCCTGGGGCAGGGTCGCCTGCGCGTTGCCCGGGTTGGTCACCACCACGTCGACGCTGCCCGGCGCATGCGCGGGGAGGGTCGCCCGCAGGGTCGTGGAGTTGAACCAGGTCACCTGTGGCGACGGCACGCCGCCGAAGGTCACGGTGGGGGTGCTGACGAAGCCGCACCCCAGGATGGTCAGGGTGGCAACCCCGGTGGCGGGCCCCCGGGCCGGCGCGACCGCCGTGATCGCCAGGGTCGCCGTTCCCGTGGCGAGGGCGTGCAGCGTCGCCGCGAGGTCGGCGCCGTTCATCGAGCCCAGCCCGCTGGCGAGGTCGAAGCCCGGGCCGGCGCTGTAGTAGAGGTTGTTGCCGGTGGTGACGTCGTGGTAGGGAAACAGCCCGGCCCGGCACGCGGACGCGCGGTAGAGCGCGGACCCGGCGCTGGGCAGGGGGCCGCCGCCGGCCGAGGCGGAGTACTGGTTGTAGAGGGCGTTGAACGCCGCCCATGCCGGGGCGCCCGCGCTGGTCCCCCCGACCACACCCCACGCCCCGGGGTCGCTCGCCGTGGTGGCGGTGCTGGGGTAGGTGAAGACCGAGATGCCGCTGGCGGGGTCGGCGTCGAAGCTGATGTCGGGAAGCTGGCGCATCGCCGATGCGACTCCCGTCCCCGCCTGCCACGACGGCGCGGGGTAGACGGTGGACAAACCTCCGCCGCCCCCTTCGGGGGTAGGCGAAGCGGCCGGCTCCGACCAGGCCGTTTCGGACGAGTAGGTGACGTTGTCGCCGGTACTGATCAGCCTCGTGCCGCCGACACCGATCACGTTCGGATCACTGGCTGGGCTGTCCACGGCTCGCGTGTTGTAGAGGGGGTTGTTGATGGCATCGTTAGGGTCGATTGGGTTACGGCAGTCGTAGGCTCCGAGGTCGCCGGTGGCAGCGTATGTGTTGATGCCCGCGAGGGCGGCGCCTTGGAAGATCTGGTTGAGCGTGCCGAGCTCGCCTGGAGCGGTCTGTTGTTCGCAAAGTCCCCATGACGTCGAGATGACGGTGACGCCGTCCTGGACCATCTTGGTGTACGCGGAATTCATGTCGGTGTCATCATTTGCGGACTCGTAGACCTTGATGGTGGACTTCGGTGCGAGCGCGTGGATGACTTCGATATCCAGCTCAGCCTCAAGCTCAGAGCCGCAGCAGTTGAGGTCGGGGAGGACACCAGCAGGGATGACCACGAGCGGACCCGGGGTGATTCCGTACTGGCTGTCGTACGTCGCGATATGACCGAGCTGGAAGGTCGAGAATTCCAGCAGGCCGATTGTGATGCCGCTGCCGTCGGTGCTTCCGAGCACGCCATTGTGCAGCGCGTAAAGCGATTGGAGGTCGTTCGGGGTGTAGCCGCCTCCGGGGCCGAGGCTGGCTCGCTGGACGGCGGAGCGGCGCGCTGCCGGGCGGTCAGTCAGGCCGTGCACCGCAACCAGCTGGGCCGCCAATGCCGCCGGCAGAGCGGGCGCCACCAGGTTGCTTCGGAAGGTCTTGCCAGTGACCCGGTCGCGATAGCGGCCCAGCCGCGTCGACAGGGCCGCCTGCACCACCCCCGCGGTCGCCTCGGCGTCGACCAATGTCTGGTCGGCGGAGACGCTGATGTGGTTGAAGCCGTGCGATCGCAGGAAGCTGGTCGCGGCCGCCACCGAGGCCGGGGATGGTGCGTACCGGGCCTGCGCCTGGGCGACGGTGAGGCGGGGCCGCGAAGCCTGCCCCAGGATCGCGTCGAGCTCGCCCTGGTTCTGTCGCTTGAGCACCAGCTGGACCTGGATGGGCGCGGCGGGCGGAACATCGCCGGTCCGATCCGCCAGCACCACCGTGGGCGGGGCGCCGACGGTCACCGGGGCTCCAGCGGCATCGACGACGCTGAGCGCAGGGGCGACGGACACCGCGACCGTCAGGGTGGCGGCAAGCCAGAGCAGTCGCTTCATTAGAGACACTCTAGACACTGGTCCTCACACGTTCACGGGGAGACGGTAAAGAATCATGAGGCGCCGGTGACGACGATGTCCGACCCGATCGTGAATGGGCGCAAACCTATAATCCCGGCGTGACTCACGCCACGGGGAGGCGCCCGCGATGAGCCGAATCGCGGTGATCGGCGTCGGCTATGTCGGCCTCAGCACGGCGGCCAGCTTTGCCGACCTCGGTCACGAGGTGGCGGGGTACGACATCGATGAGGCGCGGATCGCCCAGCTCCGGCGCCACCGCATCCCCATCTTCGAGCCTGGCCTCGAGGAGCTGATCGAGCGCAACTCCCGCGCCGGCCGGCTCAGTTTCACTGACTCATTGGCCGAAGCCCTGGTCAACACCGAGTTCGTCTTCCTCGCCGTCGGGACCCCCCCGGACAAGCGGGGTGGTGCCGACCTGACCGCCCTCAAGGCCGCCGCACGGAGCATCGGCGAGGCCCTCGACCACCCCATGATCCTGGTCAGCAAGAGCACCGTGCCGATCGGCACCGGCGACCTCGTCAGTGAGATCGTCAGCGCCGCGCGCCCCGATCCCACGGTTCATTTCGCGGTGGTCTCCAACCCCGAGTTCCTGCGCGAGGGCAGTGCTGTGGCCGACTTCATGCACCCCGACCGGGTGGTGCTGGGGGCCCACGATCGCGAGGCCGCCGAGCGTGTCGCCGACCTCTACCGGCCCCTTGACTGCCCGCTGCTGATCACCGATATCTACACCGCCGAGATGATCAAGTACGCCAGCAATGCCTTCCTGGCGACCAAGATCTCGTTCATCAACGAGATCGCTCGCATCTGCGAAAAACTCGACGCCGACGTCACCGTGGTCTCCGAGGGCATGGGCATGGACCGCCGCATCGGGCCGGCGTTCCTCGACGCCGGGATCGGCTTCGGTGGCTCCTGCTTCCCCAAGGACGTCAGGGCTTTGGCCCGCATGGCCCAGCAGATGGATTACCACCCGGAGCTGCTGCGGACCGTGATGGAGATCAACCACGACATGCGCAAGCTGGTGGTCACCCGGCTCGCCGAGATGCTGGGCGGCCTCCGCGGGCAGACCATCGGGCTGCTCGGGCTGGCCTTCAAGCCCAACACCGACGACCTCCGCGAGGCACCGTCGATGGAGATCATCGAGGAGCTCCTCAAGCGGGGGGCGAAGGTGCAGGTCTACGACCCCGCGGCCATGGCCAACGCCAAGCACGCTCTCAACGGCTCTGTCGTCTGCGCCCGGGACGCCTATGGTGTGGCCCGCAAGGCCGACGCCCTGGCACTGGTCACGGAATGGAACGAGTTCCGCAGCCTCGACCTGGTCCGGATCCGCAAGTTGATGCGCCGCCCGGTGATCGTCGACGGCCGCAACGTCTGGGACCCCGGCGTGATGCGCGACCTGGGCTTTGTGTACCGCGGGATCGGTACGCGCTGACAGGGTCTCAGCCGGCTGAGCTGCGCCCGGGAAGGGCGCTGGTCAGCGGTGGCGCCGGTTTCATCGGGGCCCACCTCTGCCGCCGCCTCCTCGATATCGGTTGCGAGGTCGTCTGTGTCGACAACCTCATCACCGGCCGGCGCGAGAACATCGCCGACCTTGTGCCGCGGGAGGGGATGTCCTTCATCGAGCACGATGTCAGCCGGTCGCTGCAGGTCGACGGGCCGATCGACTACGTGCTCCACCTGGCGTCCCCGGCCTCACCGGTCGACTTCGAGCGGATCCCCATCAAGATCATCAAAGTGGGCACCCTGGGTACCCACAACATGCTCGGGCTGGCGCTTCGCAAGCAGGCCCGCCTGCTGCTGGCGTCGACCTCCGAGGTTTACGGCGACCCCCTCGTCCATCCCCAGCCTGAGACCTACTTCGGCAACGTCAACCCCGTCGGCATCCGCGGCGTGTACGACGAGTCCAAGCGGGCGGCCGAGGCCTACGTGATGGCCTACCACCGTCAGCACGGGGTGGACACGCGCATCGTGCGCATCTTCAACACCTACGGTCCCGGGATGCGCGCCGACGACGGCCGCGCGATACCCAACTTTGCCACCCAGGCCCTGCGCGGGGAACCGCTAACCGTGTATGGCGACGGCTTGCAGACGCGCAGCCTGACCTTCGTGGCCGACGAGGTCGACGGCCTGGTGCGGCTGCTGGCGTCAGATGTCACCGAGCCCGTGAACATCGGCAGCGAGTTCGAATACACCATGCTCGAGCTGGCCGAGGCGGTGCGCACCGCCGCCGGGTCCACGAGCCCCATCGAGTTCGGCGAGCTGCCGTCCGACGATCCCAAACAACGCAGACCCGACCTCACCCGGGCTCGCACGCTGCTGGGCTGGGAGCCGACAACCCCGCTGGCGGAGGGACTGGTCCCGACCATCGGGTGGTTCCGCTCCCTGCTTCAGCCGGCCTCACCGGCGCGGTGAAGCGGCCGGCGTCCCCTTTCGGCAGTGCCAGGGTGCAGGGCGAACTGTCGAACCAGCTGGCCCGGCTTGCCGAGGAGGTCGGGGCTCTCCGGGCTGAGCTCACAGACCGGACCCACACCATCACCCGGCTGCTCGACGACGCGGCTCGCCACCAGGCCCTGCTCAATGACCCACGCGCGGATCGCATCATCGCGCTGCAGCTCTGGCTCGACAACAACCCCGTGCCCGAGGACGCTCTCATCTCGGTGGTGATGCCGACGTACAACCGGGCCGACCGGGTGCTCGAGGCGATCGACGCGGTGCTGCGCCAGAACTATGCCAATTGGGAGCTGCTGGTGGCCGACGACGGCAGCGTCGACGACACCGTCGCCGTCATCGAGGGCGTCGACGACCCGCGGGTCCGCCTGATTCAGGCCGACCATGGGGGCCCTGGCCATGCCCGGAACGCCGGCCTCGCCCAGGCGGCGGGCAGCATCATCGCCTTCAGCGACGATGACGACCGGATGGCCCCGGGCTGGCTGCGCACCGTCGCCTGGGCGCTGACAGCTCATCCCGAGGTGGACGTGGTCTACGGCGGCGTGGTGATCGAGTCGGACCACACGCTCCTGGGCCCGCACGCGCTGCGCCTGCCGGTCATCGACCTGAGGCCCTACGACCGTGCCCTGCTGGAGCGAATGAACTTCATCTATGTCCAGGCCACGGCACACCGCGCCGGCCTGCCGGAGGCCCGCTTCGACGAGGAGTTAATCGGCGCCGAGGATTACGACCGAATTCTTCGCCTCACCCGCGAGAAGCCACCGCTGTCGGTGCCGGCGGTGGGAGCGATATATCGCTACCTCCACCCCGGCAGCCTGAGCACCCTGGTGGACCTGGGCGCCGCCTCCAGGCAGGTGCGGGAGCGCCAGGGGCTCAGGTAGGTCTGGCGATGGCTATGCCCAGGATGCTGAGGAAGAAGCTGGCGAATATGGTCTGCACCCCCAGTGCACCGCCCCACGGTGGCGGCCTCGTCCAGGCACGGAAGCACGACCGAGACCTCGACGGCGGCTTGATCCGCGATCACGGCGGACTACGCTAGCAGCCGCCCGGCGAGTTGGGCCCCCCTATAATCCCGGCGCCGATGGAGGACGGGACTATGAGCAGTGCCGGCGACAGAACCGCCTCGCCGATCCTGGTGGTGGGCTCGGTCGCCCTGGACAGCGTGGAGACGCCATTCGAGTCCCGGGACGACCTCCTCGGCGGCGCCGCCTCGCATTTCAGCATCGCCGCCAGCCTCTTCGCGCCGGTGCGCCTGGTGGCGGTGATCGGGAAGGACTTCCCCCCCGAGAAGTTGGAGGTGCTGCGCCGGCGCGATATCGACCTCGCGGGCCTCGAGGTCGTCGACGGCCCCAGCTTCCGCTGGCGGGGCCGGTACCACCTCGACATGGACCACCGCGACACCCTGGACCTCCAGCTGGGGGTGTTCGCCGAGTTTCGTCCGCGCCTGCCGGCGGGTTGGGAGGACACCCCGGTCACATTCCTGGCCAACATCGACCCCGACCTGCAGCTGCATGTCCTGGACCAGGCGAAGGGCACCCGGCTGACCGCCTGCGACACCATTGAGCACTGGATCGTGGAGAAGCGCGACCGCGTCGACCAGATGTTGTCGCGCGTCGACCTGGTCTTCATGAACGAGGATGAGGCCCGCCTCTATGCCGGTACCCCCAACCTGCACCGGGCCGCGGCGGCGATCCTCGACCAGGGCTGCAGGGCGGCACTGATCAAGAAGGGCGAGAACGGCTCGTTGGTGGTGCGCCGGCTCCCCGCTGGCGGCACCGAGACCTTCGTCTGCTCGGCCTACCCGCTGGTGGAGGTGACCGACCCCACCGGCGCCGGTGACGCCTTTGCCGGCGGCGTCATGGGTGTGCTGGCGGCAAGCGGCGACTTCGAGCTGAAAAACCTGCGCCGGGCGGTGGCCATCGGCTCGGTGCTGGCGTCCTATGCCGTCGAGGACTTTGGTCCCGGCGGCCTCGAGGCTGTGGACCACGAGGCGCTCGACCTGCGCTACCGCGCGGTGCGCGAGATGGCCGCATTACCGGATCGGTAGACTCTCGCCCGATGGCCACGACAACCTCAACCACCGTGCCCCATGACGTTACCGACCTCGGCCTGGCCGACCAGGGTGTCCAGCTCATTGCGTGGGCCGCCAGGGAGATGCCGGTCCTCAAGCTGGTGCGCGAGCGCTTCGCCAGCGAGAAGCCGCTGCAGGGCATCCGCATGTCGGGCTGCCTGCACATCACCACCGAGACCGCCAACCTGGCCCTGGCGCTGCAGGCCGGTGGCGCCGAGCTCACGCTGTGCGCCAGCAACCCGCTGTCCACCCAGGACCCGGTCGCCGCGGCGCTGGTCCGGGAGCACGGGATCTCGGTCTTCGCCCGCAAGGGTGAGGACAACGACACCTACTACGGGCATCTCCGCGCCGCTGCGATCGACGCCCGGCCGCAGATGACCATGGACGACGGTTGCGACCTGGTCTCGCTCCTGCACAAGGGAGAGGGCCACATCGACGACGTCCTCGGCGGCACCGAGGAGACCACCACCGGGGTCATCCGCCTGCGCGCGATGCAGAAGGCGGGGGTCCTGCGCTTCCCCATCGTGGCGGTCAATGAAGCGTTGACCAAGCACATGTTCGACAACCGCTACGGCACCGGACAGTCCACCCTCGACGGGATCATCCGCAGCACCAACGTGCTCCTGGCGGGCAAGAACTTCGTGGTTTGCGGCTACGGCTGGTGCGGTCGTGGCCTGGCCAGCCGGGCGTCCGGGATGGGTGCCCACGTGATCGTCACCGAGGTCGACCCCACGCGCGCCCTGGAGGCCGTGATGGACGGCTATCGCGTGATGACCCTTCTGGCTGCGGCGCCCATCGCCGACTTCATCACCACCGTCACCGGCGACCTCAACGTCATCGACCGTCGCCACCTCGAGGTCATGAAGGACGGCGCCATCGTCGCCAACTCGGGCCACTTCAACGACGAGATCAACATCACCGCGATGGACGACATGTCGACCCAGGTGAAGCGCGTCCGTCCGTTCGTCGACGAGTACCAGCTGCGGGACGGCCGCAGGGTCTACCTGCTCGCCGAGGGGCGCCTGATCAACCTCGCGGCCGCCGAGGGCCACCCCGCCGCGGTCATGGACATGAGCTTCGCCAACCAGGCGCTGGGTGCCGAGTACGTGGCCAAGAACCACGCCACGATGGAGAACAGGGTCTACGACGTGCCGCAGGAAATTGATCGGGAGATCGCGCGGCTCAAGCTGGATGCCATGGGCATCAGGATCGACGTCCTGACGGCGGAGCAGGAGGCCTACCTCAGCTCCTGGGAGTCCGGCACCTGACCAAGGAGCCGTGAGCCGGGCCACTCCCAGCCAGCGTGAGACCGGCGCCATGCCGGTGGGCATGGAGAACTCGCTCGACGCGATGCTCGCCGCGGTCAACTACCGCGAGTGGCTGCTCGAGGTCAGCCGGCCTCACCTGGGCGACATCGTGCTGGAGGTGGGCGCGGGCGTCGGCACCATGACCGCAGGGGTGCTGGATCGACGACGCGTCATCGCCCTGGAGTTCGATCCTGGTTTCGTCGACCAGCTCCAGGGGCGCTTTGCCGGCGACCCCCATGTCGAGGTCCGGGAGGGCGACGCCGCGCACCTCGAGGGCCTCCTGGGCATGACCGGGGGACCCGTCGACTCGGCGATGTCCTTCAACGTCTTCGAGCACATCGACGACGACGAGGCGGCCTTCCGCAACGTCGCCGACGTGCTCAAGCCGGGTGGCCATTTCGTCTGTTTCGTGCCCGCCTTCCCGATCCTCTACGGGGGGGTGGACCACGACCTCGGGCACTGCCGGCGCTACCGGCGCGCGGAGCTCGCCGCCAAGGCGCGGGCTGCCGGGTTCGAGGTCGAGTCGATCCGTTACTTCAACCTCCCCGGCTTCTTCGCCTGGGGGTTCAACACCCGCATCCTGCGGGCCCGGCGCCTCTCCGGTGGCGCCGCCGCCGTCCGCGTGTACGACCGCATCGTGGTGCCAGCGGCGCGCTGGATCGAGCGCCGCTGGACGCCGCCCTTCGGGCAGTCCCTGCTGCTGGTGGCGCGAAAGCCCTAGCCCGGCTTAGCCGGTCAGTTCGGCGGTCAGCCTGGTGTGGCCTTGATCAGCCCCTGGTGGCGTCCTCCAGCGCGGCCAGGCGGCCGGCGATTGCGGCATCGTCCCAGGCGCGCGCCTCCTGCGCCTCGACCTGCGCGCGCAGCTCAGCGATCAGGCGCTGGTACTCACCCTGCCGCCCCTCCACGGCGGCGATCCGCGCCGAGGTCGCGTCGAGGTCACGGCGCAGCTCGTCGAAGATCTCGACCTGGCGATCGAACCACGGGCGCTGCAGGCGCCTCAGCACCCGGCGCAAGGGCACCACCAGGCCGCCGACCCGGCCCGGCTCCATGCCCTCGCCATCGAATACGTAGTCAGGCACCCTGCTTCCTCCGCTCCGGTATTGTCTTGGGCCGATGGTAGCGGTCCTCGCCAATATGGCCCAGGCCGGCCGGGTTCTGCTCTGGACCCGCAGCCCGAGCCTGACCCGGGCCGCGATGCGGCGGGGATGCCTGGCCGATGTCGCGACCCTGGTCAGGGCCGGCGGCTCGCTTCGCGCCGGCCACCTGAGGCTGGGCGGCACTGACCTGCGCATCGGCCCCGCCGACGTCAACGCCGCCTGGCACGTGCATCACCTGGCTCCGCACGGTTGGCAGATCACCATGGACGGCGACGACTTCCTGGTCATCCTGAGCCCGCAAGCCCTGCGTTTCCGAATCCCCCGCGGTCTCCTCGCCGACGGCCTCGGCGCCCTCATCGAGCGCTTCGAGATGGATGAGTACGCCGACCTCGATGTCCGCGGGGCGGTGGTGGTGGATGTTGGCGCCTACATCGGCGACAGCACCCTGTACCTGCTGGGCAGGGGCGCCCGCCACGTCCACGCCTACGAGCCCTTTCCCCAGCTCGCCGCCGTGGCCCGCGAGAACTTCGCCCGCAACGGCGTGGCCGACCGGGTCACCCTTCACACTGCGGGCGTGGGTTGGCCCCCCGGTCCCCGCAGCGGAACCTTCGACGCCGCGCGATCGATGATGTCCAGCACCAGCTCGGGGGGTGGGCCGGACAAGGTGGCCATCGTTGACTTCGGCTCGGTGCTGCAGGCGGTACGGCGCCAGCACCCCGACGCGCGCGTGGTCTGCAAGGTCGACTGCGAGGGGGCCGAGTACGAGTTCTTCGCCCCCGGACGCATCCCCCCGGAGTTCGCGGAGGTCGACGCGCTGGCCCTGGAGTGCCACGGCGGGGGGGCCGACCCGGTGATCGCCGAGCTCGAGGGCCTGGGGATGACGGTCCGGGCCGCCCCCACCGGGGGGCTGCCCGGGGCGCCGATCATGGTCCTGGCCTCACGGCCTCGTCGATGACCGCGAGGGCCAGGTTCTCGGCCAGGACCGCCGTTCGGTAGACCTGCTCGGCAGGTCTTGGTGCTGTGCGGGGATCGGCCACGGCCGCGGCGAGGACCGCCTCGATCCGGGGTAGCAGGGCGTCGATGTGGAAATCGCGCAGGACCACGTCCTGGGCTCGCGCCGCCATCGGCGCCAGGTCGATCTCCCCTGTCATGACGCGCCCTATGACGCCCGCGAAGGCCTCCGGCGAGCGCTCCGCCTTGAGGCAGTGGACCCCGTCCACCAACCACTCGGCGAGGCCGCACCGGGCCGTCATCAGTACCGCGCAGCCCCGCGACGCGGCCTCCAGGCCGGTCATCCCGAAGGCCTCGCGCTCCCAGGTGGGGAAGGCAAACAGGTCATAGTCGGCGTAGCGCTCCATCAGCTCGGCCTGGGGGAGCTCGCCCCTGAGGTTGAAGCAGCCAGCGAGGTCAAACTCATCCAGGGTGGCGTAAAGCGAGGCGTCGAGGACCGTGCCGTAGACGTCCACCGAGAAGTCGCGCAGGCTGCGACTGCGGAGCAGGGCGGCGGCCTCCATCATCACGTCGACGCCCTTGAAGCGGGTCACCACCGACGCCATCAGGATCCGCAGCGGGCGGCCCGTAGCCCGCGGGATGTGCGTCGGGCGCTGACCCACCACCCAGTTGGGGATCAGCTCCACCGGGCCCCCGAGCTCCACGCCGTTGCGCCGGATCTCCTCGATGACGTGCCGGCTGACGGAGATGTACCTGCCCTGGAGGGGGTTCTTGAAAAGCCGCTGGAGCGGGGGGAACCTTGGCCCGCGGAGGGCGGCGATGATCCCGGGGACGGGGTCCCCCAGGTGCATCACCCACGGGATGCCGAGCAGCTGGAGGGCGAGCAGGAGGCCCAGCCCGCCGAGACCCTCGATGTTCCAGACGTAGACCACGTCGGGCCTGGTGCGCTCGACCTCGCCGAGGAGGCGATGGACGTTGGCCGCGTCGATCCATTCCGCGGCGACGCTGAGCCGGGCCCAGCCGGCGGCGTCGCGCGGCCGGCTCAGAACCGGGTCATAGACGTCGGCGAGCTGCAGCCCTCGGAGCACGCCGTCCTCACGGGCCACGGGGCGCCGGGGAACCGAGGTCAGCACGGAAACCTCATGGCCGCGCTCCTTCAGGCTGGACACGACCTGGGCGCAGGCGCGCTCGTAGCCCCCCTCGATGTCCGGGGGATACAGGTTGGAGACGACCAGGATCCTCAATTGCGCGCCAGGGCCGCCTCGTAGAGCCGGCTTACCCGGCTGCCCACCACGCCGATGTCGTAGTCGCTCACGGCGGCGGCGCGAGCGGCAGCGCCGACGGCGTCAGCGGACAGCCCGCCGGAGCCCAGGCCCTCGAGGATGTCCCGCAGGCCCTCGACGGAGTCGTAGACGAAGCCGGTCTCGCCCTCGCGGATGAGCTCCGGCATCCCGCCCACCCGCGAGCAGATGGCCGGGGTCCCGCAGCTCATTGACTCGATCAGCGTCAGCCCCATCAGCTCCGGCGCGCGCTGGAAGTTGCCGGCGTAGTCGCGGTACACAGACGGGAGGACGGTGGCCAGCGCGTTCTGGTAGTGCTCGAGCAGGAGGTCGTCCGTCGCCGCGGTCTCGAACTCAACCCGCTTGCCCTTCGCGAGGGCGCGCAGGTGCTGGTGGTATGGCTCGTCGTAGGGGGTCCCGCAGATCACCAGGCGGAGATCGTCGGGCATCGCCTTGACCAGGTTGTCGATTCCCTTGTGCGGCAGCAGGCGGCCGACATACAACACGCGGTCGCGGGCGGCGGGGCCCGCGGGCGGGGTGAAGAGCCCGGTGTCGACGCCGCCTCGGACCACCTCCACGGGCGCGCTGGTCTGCAGCAGCCCGGCGGCGAACTCGGAGATGCAGATCACACCCGCGGTCAGCTCGAGCATCCCGTAGCGCATTCCCAGGGTGCTCGCCCAGGCGCCCAGGTCGGTCGCGAACACCGGCTTGCCCAGCACCGAGGACACCAGGATGGCGGCCTCGCCGGGACGAGAGAAGGCCTGGTGGGCGTGGACCACGTCGACGTCCTCGAGCGCGTCGACAAGGTCCCAGGAGAGCGGGTTGACAGCGTGGTCAGGGGGGTAGGCGACCGGCAGGACCCGAAGGGTCACGCCTTCGTCGACCTCCACCTCGCGCGCGGCGGGACCGAAAGAGACGATCCTCACGGCGCTCGCCCCGCCGCTGGCGCGAACCACGCCCCGGGCCAGGTTCAACGGGTATCGCTCGCCACCCCCGAGGTGGGATTCCGCGGCGAAGTACTTCGGGGTGACGAATGCCAGCCGGCGGGGGTGCGTTGGCACGGACCAAATAGTAGGTGAGTGCCCGTCTCACGCCGGCGGCGTTTGCAAACCAGGCTGAATTGACATATCGGGGAACGAGGGAGCAGAATGACTCTGGAGTTCGCGACAAGCGGACCGCGGGGATATTCCGCTCTCGGTTGTACAGTTTGTTGCGCGGAATTGGGCGCGTATTCAGCTGGGAGGAACCTGCACACTTGGTAAACGGGGATCGCATCAGGCCACACTTCTTCGCGGCGCGCCGCCTGGGCGCGCTCTTGATCCCGCTGACGGTGTTGACCGCGTCCCTGGTCCAGGGCCCATTTCAGCCCGTGGCCGCGGCCGCGACTCTCCCCGCCCCGACGGTGACGGACATGACGCCGACCGATGGCCCGGTGGCCGGCAACACGATCGTCTACCTGATCGGAACCGGCTTCACCAGTGACGGTCTCACCCCGGACGTGACGGGGGTCACGTTTGGGGGCAGGCCAGCCACCGTCCTGGGCGTCGACTCCGACAACCAGGTCCGGGTTCAGGCACCGAACAACACCGTGACCGCTGGTGGTAGCGGCCCCGGAAAAGTCCACGTGGTCGTGACCACGCCGGGCGGTTCGGCGACGTCGCCGAAGGACTTCGTTTATCACCCTGAGATCTCCGCGGTGCGTCCCAATTTCGGCCTCCCCACCGGCCACGACCAGGTGGTCCGCATCACCGGCACCGGCTTTGAGTTTGGAGCCTCAAAAGTTTCCTCACCCCAGGTCTGCTTCGGGCAGAACGGCAGCGGGTCCTTCAAGCAGTGCAACGAAGCGACCGTTTGCTCGGCCATGACGACCGATGCCCTTTGTGCCACCGCGCCCGCGGCGAACGACACCGACATCTACGTCGATCCCCCGCCGGCTCCCAACGCCCTGCTGGGCACCGTCGACGTCTACGTGGTCATCAACACCGTCTTTAGTGACATCAATACCAACAACGACGGCTACACCTACGTCACGCCCTCCGCCTCGAGCCAGCCATCTGTGACCAAGGTCGACGACGGCTCTTTCCCTCCTGATGGACTGGCCTGCTGCTCCAAGGACAAGACGGTGACCATCAGCGGCACCAACTTCACCGGCGTCGACAAGGTCAGCTTTGGCAACCCCAACTGTGGGCAAGCCGAGGACCTGGCCCCCTTCACCGTGACGGGCCCGCAGATCACCGCAACCGCCCCGGCGCATCTCGCGGGTACCGTCGACGTCGGGGTTCACAACAGCGCCGGTTGGTCCGCCTCCGCCTGCACGACTAGCAACACGACTGACGAGTTCCACTACGACGTTCCCAACATCACTGGACTCTCTCCGGGCAACGGCCCGACCCGGGGAGGTACCACGGTGACCATCGATGGCGCGGTCGGCGCGGACCAGTTCAACCCGAATGACACGGCGGTTGATTTTGGCGGCACGCCCGCGTGCAGCGGCGCCGGCGCCGGCAAGTGCGTGGTTACCCCGACTGGCAGCAGCAGTCAGGAGCAGGTCAAACCCGTGTCGCCGCCGCACCCGGTGGGCACCGTTCACGTTCACGTCATCAACTCCGCGGGCACATCCGCGGAAACCGGCACCGACCTCTTCACCTACATCGCACCGCAGCCCGTGATCACCAGCATCGCACCGACCAACGGACCCACCGCCGGCGGCACCACCGTCACCATCACGGGCACCGGCCTCACCGCCACCGACTTCTATGCGGTGGGCGATTTCACGGTTGCCGCGAATGTCCATCAATGCATCCCCGCCAATGCCTGTTCGGTCACCGGCGACACCACTGTCAGCATCGTCACTCCCGCGCACCCGGCGGGCACGGTGGACCTCTTTGTCCACACCGGCGGAGGATGGACCGCAGCCACCCCGAGCGACCAATTCACGTTCGGGGTTCGGCTACCCGGCGTCGTCACGGCGACCAGCAGCCGGCAGTACACCCTGACGGGGAGCGACGGCACCACCTGGGCGTCCATCGACGCGACCAACCTCGCGATGACCGTCTCGCCGCCGTCCAATTCCACCGCCATCCTGGGCGGCAACGCCGACCTCTTCACCAACACCAGCGGCATCAACCAGGACATCGCCATCTTTGTCAGCGACAACGGCGGGGCGGACAGCCTGGTGGGCTGGAAGGAGTCTGGCGGGTCCAGCGGCACCTTCTCGCCCAACGCCGCCTTTGTGCAGAGCGTCTACACGATGACCGCCTCTCACAACTACGTCTTCAAGCTGAAGTGGAAGACCAACAAGCCCGAGGGTGGCGCCATCATCTATGCCGGCGCGGGCGCCGGTCCGTATTCGCCAACACGGCTGACCGCCGAGGTTCTGCCCACTGCCCTGACTCCGCGCACGGCTGTCAGCTCGCAGCAGTACACGCTGACCGGCAACAACGGAACCTCATGGACAACCATGGACGGCGCCAACCTGGCGGCGACCGTGACGCCGTCAGCGAACAGCACCGCAGTCCTGGGGGCGAACGTCGACCTCTTCACCAATTCGACCGGGATCAACCAGGATGTCGCGATCTTCGCCAGTGACAATGGTGGCGCGGACACCCTGTTGGCCTGGAAGGAGTCCGGCGGGAAAGGTGGGATCTACTCGCCCAACGCGGCCTTCGTGCAGAGCGTCTACCCGATGACCGCCACCCACACCTACGTCTTCAAGATCAAGTGGAAGACCAACCTGCCGGAGGGTGGAGCCATCATCTACGCCGGTGCGGGCTCAGCAGTTCCCTTCTCGCCAACCCGGTTTACCGCCGACATTCAGCCCAACGCGGCAGGGCCCACCCCGGTGAGCGCTGTGAGCACACAGCAGTACACCCTGACCGGCAGCAACGGAGCCTCATGGACAACCATGGACGCCACCAACCTGGCGGCGACCGTGACGCCATCAGCGAACAGCACCGCGATCCTGGGGGCCAACGTCGACCTGTTCACCGGCTCGACCGGGTTCAACCAGGATGTCGCGATCTTTGTCAGTGACAATGGTGGCGCGGACACCCTGCTGGCCTGGAAGGAGTCCGGCGGGAAAGGTGGGATCTACTCGCCCAACGCGGCCTTCGTGCAGAGCGTCTACCCGATGACCGCCACCCACACCTACGTCTTCAAGATCAAGTGGAAGACCAACCTGCCGGAGGGTGGAGCCATCATCTACGCCGGTGCGGGCTCAGCAGTTCCCTTCTCGCCAACCCGGCTGACGGCCCAGATCCTGTAGGAGGGCCCACGATAGAATCAGCGCCAAATTAGATCGTGTGGCGCCGCGGGCGCAGCACAACATGCGAATAGTCCCCGGGCAGGAGGGAGCGAACGGCGCGGGCCTGACGCGGTCCCCGGCGGGGAAGGAGGCTCAAACATGGCCCACGCCAGGCTTTTCACATCGGAGTCGGTCACCGAGGGACACCCCGACAAGCTCGCGGACCAGATCTCCGACGCGATCCTCGACGAGATCCTGCGCAAGGATCCCCTCGGCCGGGTCGCCTGCGAGACCGTTCTCTCCACCGGCCTGGCTATCGTCGTCGGTGAGATCACCACCGATTGCTACGTCGACATGGCCAAGGTGGTGCGCGAGACCATCAAGGGTTGCGGCTACACCCGCTCGAAGTTCGGCATCGACTGGGAGACCTGCGGGGTCCTGGTCTCGGTCGACGAGCAGTCGCCCGACATCGCCCAGGGGGTGAACATCGGTGGCGCCGGCGACCAGGGCATGATGTTCGGCTTCGCCTGCGACGAGACGCCCGAGTTGATGCCTGCGCCGATCCAGTACGCGCACAACATCGCCCGCCAGCTGGCCCGGGCCCGCAAGGACGGGACCCTCAAGTACCTGCGGCCCGACGGCAAGAGCCAGGTCACCGTGGAGTACACCCCCGAGGGCAGGGTCAAGCGCATCCACACCGTGGTCGTGAGCGCCCAGCACAGCGAGGACGTCGACCACGACAGGATCGCCGACGACATCCGCGAGGTCATCGTCGAGCAGGCATGTCCCGACCACCTGATCGACAAGGACACGATCTTCCACGTCAATCCCACGGGCCGTTTCGTGATGGGCGGACCGCAGGCCGACGCCGGGCTGACCGGGCGCAAGATCATCGTCGACACCTACGGCGGCTACGCCCGTCACGGCGGCGGCGCCTTCTCCGGCAAGGACCCCAGCAAGGTCGACCGCTCCGCCGCCTATGCGGCACGCTGGGTGGCCAAGAACGTTGTCGCGGCCGGGCTCGCCAGCAAGTGCGAGGTCCAGCTGGCCTACGCCATCGGCGTGGTCAAGCCGGTCTCCGTCCGCGTCGACACCTTTGGCACCGAGACGATCGACGCCGAGAGGATCCACGAGTTGATCGACCACCACTTCGACCTGTCGCCCTTCGGGATCATGAAGGACCTCGACCTGCGCCGCCCGATCTTCAAGCAGACCGCGGCCTACGGCCACTTCGGCCGCAGCGACCTCGACCTGCCCTGGGAACGCACCGACCGGGCCGCCGCCCTGGCCGAGGACGCCGGGTTGAACGGGGCCTCAGCTGGCTGACGGGCCCGGGATCCCGGCACCCGGCGGCCGCGCCGCCGTGATCCTGGCCGGGGGAGCGGGCACGCGGCTGTGGCCGCTCTCACGGTCGGGTACGCCCAAGCACCTGCTGGCGCTGCTGGGGGGGACCACGCTGCTCCGCGCGACGTACGAGCGCGCCCGCCTGGTGGCGGACCGTGTCCTGGTGGTCACCGAGGGCTCGCAGCTGGAGGCCTGTCGCGCCCAGCTACCTGAGCTCGGCGAGGACGACTGGATCGCCGAGCCGGGGCGCCGGGGAACGGCTGCCTGCCTGGCCCTGGCGGCCACGGTGCTGCCCCCGGACGGCGTCATGACCTCGCTGCACGCCGACCACCTGATCCCGGATGCGAAGGCTTTCGCGCGCACCGTGGGCGCCCTGATGGCCGCGGTCGGACGGCTGGGCAAGCTCGGCACCCTGGGCCTGGTCCCGCGCGATCCATCCACCGGCTTCGGCTACATCGAGAAGGGCCAGGCACTGGGGCCCGAGGATGGCATGGAGGTATACGCCGCCGCGCGATTCGTCGAGAAGCCTGGGCTGGAGGAGGCCCGGCGCATGGTCGAGTCCGGCCAGTACCTTTGGAACACCGGCATCTTCGCCTGGCCCAACCACCTCTTCCTGGCCGAGCTCCGCCGCCACGCCCCGGGCATCGCAAAGGGTGCCGCCCGCGCCGCCCAGGCGCGGGCAGAGGGACGGGACGCCGACTACCGGGAGGCCTACCTGGGGCTGGAGGAGGTGGCGGTCGACAACGCCGTGATGGAGCGCACCAGCGACCTCGTCACGCTGGAGGCCGACTTCGCGTGGAGCGACGTGGGCAGTTGGGCGGACCTCCGCGAGGTCCTGCCCCGGGATGTCGACGACAATACCGTGAGCGGGGACGGCGTGGTGTTGGACGGCCGCGGCAACCTGCTGTTCGCCGCCGCGCCAGGTCGCCTGGTGGCGGTGGTGGGGACCGACAACCTGGTCGTCGTGGATACCCCCGATGCCCTCCTGGTGATCCCCAAAGACCGCGTCCAGGACGTCAAGCGGCTGGTGGCGCACCTCCGCGAAAAGGGCCGCGACGAGCTTCTCTGACCCCGGCGCCGATTGGCACCAGCTTGATTCGGTAGAGTTGCCCCGATGTCTTCGGCCCCCCGGCTCGGCGTGCGGCCGCAGATCAAGTTCGGCACCGACGGCTGGCGCGGGGTCATCGCCGACGACTTCACCTTTCAGAACGTCCGCTACGCGGCCCAGGGCATCGCCAACTACCTCCGCCGCCAGCCGGAGCCCAGCGTGGTCATCGGCTTCGACTGCCGCTTCGGCGCCGACCGCTTCGCCGCCGAGGTGGCCCGGATCACCGCCGCTGCCGGGATCAAGACCTACCTGACCCAGGACCCGTCGCCCACCCAGGTCTCATCGTGGACCATCCTCGAGCTCCACGCCCACGGGGCCATCGTCCTCACCGCCAGCCACAACCCCGCCCCCTACCTCGGCATCAAGTACAAGCCGGAGTACGCGGGCTCGGCCTCGCCCGAAGTGGTGGCCAGCCTGGAGGAGGAGATCGGCAGAGTCATCGACGCCGACGAGGTGCTGCTCGCCGACTTCGAGGAGGCCAAGCAGCTGGGCGGCATCGAGGTCATCGACCCGCGCCCCGCCTACAGGCGCCAGGTCGCCAAGATGGTCGACCTCGACGTTCTCCGCAACGCGGGCCTGAAGATCGTCCACGACCCCATGTACGGCTCCGGTGCGGGTTACGTCTCGGACCTCCTCAGCGGCGGCACCACCACCGTCGAGGACGTGCGCTCGGAACGCAACCCGGGGTTCGGCGGCATCCATCCCGAACCCATCCCCCAGAACCTGGCGCCGACCCTGGAGCTGATGGCCAGGGGCGGCCACGACCTCGCCATCTGCACCGACGGCGACGCCGACCGCGTCGGCATCATCGACGAGACCGGGCGCTTCATCAACCAGCTCGAGGTCTACGCGTTGCTGATGGACTACCTGCTGGGAGTGCGCGGCTGGAAGGGTCCGGTGGTGCGCACGCTGACGTCGACCTCGATGGCGGACGCGCTCGCCCAGCAGTACGGCGTGGAGTGCCACGAGGTCCAGGTGGGGTTCAAGTACGTGGGCCCGCTGATGATGGAAACGCAGGCCATCCTCGGCGGCGAGGAGTCGGGCGGATTTGGCTTCCGCGGCCATATTCCGGAGCGCGATGGCATCCTGGCCGGCCTCTTCTTCGCCGACTTCATCGTCCAGAAGAAGCAGCCGCTCTCGGCCCTGCTGCAGGATCTCTATGAGCGCGTCGGACCGCACAGCTACGCCCGCCGCGACATCCTCCTGGAGCGCGAGAGCTTCGCGTCCGTAAGGGAGCACACCTACAAGGAGTTCAAGGAGAGCCCCCCGCAGGAGTTCGCCGGCCGGCAGGTGGCGAGGGTGCGCTCGGACGACGGCTTCAAGTTCTACTTCGACGATGGCGGCTGGGTGCTGGTGCGCTTCAGCGGGACCGAGCCGCTGCTCCGGGTTTACAGTGAGGCCCCATCCAGGGAACAGGTCGAGGAGCTGATCGACTCGATGGTCGAGAAACTGGGAGTTAAGAGATGAGCGAGGAGACGGCGATCCAGCCCGGTACCGTGCACCGGCTCGAGGACGTGCGGGTCGAAAAGCCCTGGGGCCACGAATTGCGCTTCGCAATCACCGACACGTACCTCGGCAAGGTCATCCACGTGAATCGCGGCGAGGCGCTATCGCTGCAGTACCACCAGGCCAAGGACGAGACCCTGCTGATGACCAGCGGGACGATGGACCTGGAGCTGATGGATGCCGCGGGCACGATGCAGACGCACCGCCTCACCCCAGGCAACGTGATCCGCATCGTCCCCGGCCGCCATCACCGCATGACGGCGGTGGACGAGTGCGAGTTCTTTGAGGTCTCCTCGCCGGAGATCCACGACGTGGTCCGGCTCGAGGACCGCTACGGACGCGAGGGCACCACGGCTGGCTGAGTCCACGCTGACGGCCGCGAAGCCGGGTGCGCGCTACCTCGCCCACCTCGCCGGCCTGGCGCTCCTCCTCGGCCTCTTCGAACGCTGGGACCTCCTCGGTGGGTTCCAGGTCCTGGCCGTGGTCCTGCTGGTGATGGTGGTGACGGCGGCCGGCGCCTCGCTGGCCCTGGCCAGCCGGGCGCCGCTGCCCTACCTGGTGCCCCTGATGGCGGTGGCGGTCGCCGCGGCGGTCTCCTACCTGATCCAGGACTGGCGCCTGCACGTCGCCAGCCAGGCGATGATGGCGGTCGCGATCTTCGCCTCCAGCTATGTGACGCTGGAGCGCTTCCGGGGCAACGACCGCCCCGGCCACGAGTTCCTGATGAACGCCGCTGTGATCCTGGTACTGCTGGGCGGATACATCTCGATCCTGGTCGGCACCGCCAACCTGGCCTTCCGCCTGGTGGCGATCTTCCTGGGCACGGCGGTGGCCGCCTACGAGCTGCTCGGTCGGGTGGCCCAGGAGCAGTCGCGGGCCGTGGTGGGCTCGCTCTTTGTGGCCCAGATGGTCACCCTGGTGGGCTTTGCCCTGGTCTCCGCGCAGTTCGTCGACAACAGCCGCCTCGCGGGCATCCTGCTGGTCACCTGGTACGTCAACCGCGACCTTGCCCGCCATCTCTTCGAGGGGACGCTGACCCGCAACATCCTCGCCGAGTACTCGGTTGGGCTGGTCCTGGCCGCTGCCCTGATCGGCAGCGCCCTCCTGTCCCGTTGAGGGGACCCCTGGCGCCTGCCGTGGTGGCCCTGTTCCTGCTGGCGGCGTGCGGGAACGCCGCCGCCCCCACGCTGCCGGGTGCCACGCCCCAGCCACCGGCGGCCAGCCGCCCGCTGCCGGCCCCACCCGGACTGGTCAGCGCGGGGCACCTGACGGTGGGCGCCGACTACCACTTCGCGCCGCAGTCCTATGTCGACGCCTCCGGTCACGCCGCCGGGTTCGATGTCGACCTCGCGGGCGCCCTCGCCAGCCAGATGAAGCTGAAATTGACGGTGCTCAATATCGACGACCCCAGCATCGTGCAGGGGCTGACGGCCCAGACCCGCCGCTACGACCTGGGCGTCAACCAGCCGGCCCCGGCGGTGGCGTCGGCCGGGGCGGTGGGTCTGCCGTACTTCGAGTCGGGACAGTCGATCGTCGCTCCCTCGTCGGACAAGCACATCAAGGGGCTGAGCACACTCTGCGGCCTGAAGGTCGGCACGGCTCCGGCAAGCGCCGGTGAGCTTGCTGTTCTCGGCGTCAACGATGCGGCCTGCCACGACAACAAGGCGCGGCTGATCCCGGCGCCCGATGATGTCGCAGCCGCCCGCGATGTCGCGACCGGCAAGCTCGATGCGCTGGTCGACGACTACCCCGCCGCGGTCCTACTGGCCAGGACCACCGCCGGGGTCAGGGTGGTGCCGCACCATTTCGTGCCGGCGGTGGTGGACCTGGTCTTTCCGCCGGGCGGGGAGGCCGCCCGTGACGCCGTGGGCAGGGTGCTGGAGCGGCTTCGCAAGGATGGCACCTACAAGCGCCTGCTGGACAAATGGGGGTTGGGGGAGGGGGCCATCCACTGAGCAGCAGCCGAGACAGCGACTAGTAGTATCTTCCACGCGGGGCGGCGAAGGTGCCGCGCGGGAGGTGTTGAGGTTGGGTAGGTTGGGTAGGTTGAAGCTGCGCCGGTTGCTGGCCGCGTCAGGCGTCGCGGTCATGCTGGCCCTGGGG
>DAINSI010000009.1:0-47812 GCA_036741395.1 Candidatus Dormiibacterota bacterium | reverse complement strand
CTCCGACCACCTGCAGTGCCAGCACGTCGGCGACCGCCATCTTGCCCTGGTGCCGCACCCAGTCGACGGGGTTGCTGGAGCCCTGGTTGTAGGCCTCGTCGGTGGCCGAGAAGGCAGCGGTCAGCTTCGCCAGCTCGCGGGAGATGATGTCTCGCGTCTGACTGAGGTGGACGATCTGCTCGCCAATCTGGGCGGCGGTGAAGTCACGCTCGACCCGCGCGGCAAAGCACGCCACGGCCCCTCGCAGCGCCTGGAATTCGAGTCCGATATCCAGCGCCGGAGCGCCGGCAGTTACAGCTTCCCCTCCCCCCCAATCCATGTCTCTATTATACCAAACATCCGTTCGACGCATGGAGGACAAAATCGCCGGAGCGAATACGAATTGCGACAGCCGCCCCACGCTGGGACGGGGGTTCGCCCAGGACCGGCGCGCCGGCCCCGAGAGGGCTCGGCACCCCCGGCCCGAAGGTGCCGCCGGAGCCTGACCGAACCGACGCCCTCGTCGCGCGTGGTCCGCGGCCGGTGAGGGGGCCGGCGGCGACGAGAGGTGCCGCCGCGCGTCTGGATCCGTGCTGCCTGCGCGCCGACTCAAACCCCGATCGTCGAAGGTCTAGACGGCCACCTCTGCCATCTCGCGGTCCATCGCCCGCTCGTCCTCCTCGATGTCGCCCATGACCGCCGTCTCGATCTCCGCCAGGGTCTTGCCCCGGTCCCGCTCCAGCACGCGCATCCGGCCGTCGAACTTGTTGGCGGCGAACTCGACGAACTCCATCATGGTCAGCCCGAAGGGCGCGTTGTCCTCGTCGTAGGTCTCCCAGTACTCGGGGGTGATGGCCAGGGCCAGCGGGAAGATCTCGTTCATGCGGGTCTTGATGACCTCCCAGATCCTGTCGTCCTCGCTGACCAGGCGCTGCAGCAGGAAGACCCCATAGCGAATGTGGCGCGACTCGTCCCGGGCGGTCAGTTCCACCCCGGCGCAGATGCCGGGCATGATGTTGTTCTGCTTCAGCGACCGGCGGAAGCCGTGGTACCCGGTCTCTGCCAGCATGCCCTCCACGACCATGTTGTAGGTCACCGAGGCAATCGCCTGGTTCTCGCGCGTGGGCGCCGTCAGGAGCCGGTTCATCGCCGTCGGCAGCTCCTCGAAGAACAGCGTCCGGTAACTCGGGGTGATGTATTTGTGGAGGTCGTAGTCCACCTCGGCGACCTCGGTCAGCCAGCGCCGGAACATCTCGACGTGCTTGGCCTCCTCCCAGAGGAAGGACGTGAGGTAGATCTCCTCCTCGATGTGGCCGTCCTGCGCGATGGCGTACATGAGCGGCAGGAGATCGACGGTCACCGCCTCCTCGCCGGCCTGGAACAGGGCCAGCAGGCGCAGCAGGAAGTCGCGCTCAATGTCGCTGAGTTGCTGCCAGTCGTGTTTGTCCTGGGAGAAGTCCAGCGCGGCGGGGTCCCACGTGCCCAACCGCTTGGCCTTCTGGAAGAGGCGCATGGGCACGCTGTCCGTTCTCAGCCCGCGCGCCGAGGCGGTCTGGTAGGTCTCGCGAACGAAGGTCGTTGCCAACTTCCTGTCCTCCTGCAGCCGGGAGCACAGGATACGCGGTGGCCGGCATCCGCGGCTCAGATGCTGGCCGTGATCTCCACGCTGCCGGTGGGCTGGGGCACACCGCCCGGGGGCTCCTGGGTGACCGCGGCCGGCGCATCAGACCGGTTGCCGGCCGCGGTAGCCGTCCTCGAGCCGGTGCCAGTGGGAGACGCTGTCCTCGCCCAGGAGCCAGCACAGGTGCACCACCTCCCCACCGCGCTCGCTGTAGAAATCGACCAGGCCGCGCAGCTGGTCCTTGACCACGACGTCCATCGACTCGAGGCTGCGCATGGCCACCGTGTAGGCCATCTCCGCGGCGCGCAGCCTGGCCACCGAGGACGCCAGCCGCTCCCGCACCTCGTCGCCCGCGGCGGGGCGGCGGAACTTCAACTCGTTGATGCGAACCGTCTCCTGCATCTCGGGGATCTCAGGCACCAGGTCGGCGATCCGCTCGACCAACCGCCGCACGTCAGGGAGGACACGGTTGGCCTCCGCCACGGTGTACAGCCGGTGTGCCACGTTCGCCTAACGTATCACCGCGTCAGTCGCCGTCCGGCGGCCTGCGCAGGTTCTTGGTCGCGCTGCGCTGCCGCTTGCCCTCGACCCGCTCACGAACCGCGGAGCGGCTGGGCCGGGTGGCGCGGCGGCGCGGCGGCGGCGGGGCCAGGGCGTCGGCCACCATCTCGCGGAGCCGCTCCACGGCGATTTCGCGGTTCCGTCCCAGCATCCGGTCCTCCTGGCTGGTGATGCGCAGGTCACCCTGGTCGAGGCCGAGACGGAAGGAGAGGCCCCGCGCGGTGAAATCGTCCAGCCCGTCCGTGGCGTCCGCCGGGATGACCAGCTCCGCCCGCGTCGCCACCTTGTCGCGCCGCTGGCCGCCGGGGCCGCTGGAGCGCGTCGCCGACCACGTCGCGCGCGCCACGAGGTGGTCGACCACCTCGGCGACCCGTTGCTCGAACACGCTTGCCATGAGGCCACTGTACTGGTGTCCATGTCGCTGACCTAGACTTTCAGGCGATGTCCTCCGCCACCGCGACCCTCACCGGCGCCGAGCAGATCCACTGGAACCTGGACGACCTCTACAGCGCTGACCCGGCCGCCAGCGTGGAGGCGGACCTGCGCCGCGCGGACCAGCTGGCCGAGGAATTCGCAGCCTCAACCCGCGGCCGCGTCGCGGAGCTGGACGCGGCGGGCATGGTCGCCGCCCTGCAGCGAATGGAGGAGATCCTTGAGATCCAGGGCCGGGCGGCCGCCTACGCCTTCCTCAACTTCACCACCGACATGGCCGACGCGCCGCGCGGTGCGCTGCTGCAGAAGGTCCAGGAGGTGGCCACCCAGACCGGCACCAGGATCATCTTCTTCGGCCTGGAGTGGATCGCGCTGCCCGACGAACAGGCGGACAAGCTGCTGAGCGACCCCGGCCTGGCCACCTACCGCCACTACCTGGAGTCGGCGCGGCGCTACCGGCCGCACGTGCTGAGTGAGCCCGAGGAGAAGATCCTGACCGAGAAGTCGGTCACCGCGCGCAGCGCCTGGTCCCGTCTCTTCGACGAGCTGGCCTCGGCCGTTCGGGTCAAGGTCGACGGTGCCGAGCAGACCCTCGAGGAGGCGCTCGCGGGCCTCTACTCCGACGACCCCGAGCAACGGCGCAAACTGGCCGAGGCCATCACCGAGGGCCTGCGCTCCGACCTGCGCACGCGCCGTTTCGTGCTCAACACCGTGCTCGCCGACAAGGCCATCGACGACCGAATCCGCAAGTTCCCGAGCTGGATCTCCGACCGCAACCTGGCCAATGAAGCCCCCGACGCGTCCGTCCAGGCGCTGGTCGAGGCCGTCACCTCGCGGTACGACATCCCGCAGCGGTATTACGCGCTGAAGAAGCGGCTGCTGGGTCTGCAGACCTTTCACGACTGGGACCGCTACGCGCCGTACGGTGGCTCCGAGCCCGACATCGGCTGGGATGAGGCGAAGGACACCGTCCTCGAGGCCTACGGATCCTTCTCCCCGCGGTTGCGGGAGCTGGCCGCCGAGTTCTTCGACAAGCGCTGGATCGATGCCGCGCTGGCCCCCAACAAGCAGGGGGGCGCCTTCTCATACCCGGCCATGCCCAGCACCCACCCCTACGTCATGCTCAACTTCACCGGGCGCCGGCGTGACGTCCTGATAATGGCGCACGAGTTGGGTCACGGGGTGCACCAGTCCCTCGCCCGCAAGCAGAGCGCCTTCAACGTCGGAACACCGCTGACCACCGCGGAGACCGCCTCGATCTTCGGCGAGACGATCACCTTCACGCGCCTCCTCGAGCGCGAGCATGACCCGACTGCGCGCCTCAGCCTGCTGGTCGGCCGCATCGACGACGCCACCGCCACGATCTTCCGCCAGGTTGCGATGAACCGTTTCGAAGACGCCATCCACACCCACCGACGCGAGCAGGGGGAGCTGGCGGAGGAGGACCTGAACGGGCACTGGCTGAAGACCCAGCGCGACATGCTGGGGCCGGCGGTCGAGGTCAGCGAGAACTACGGCGTCTGGTGGAGCTACGTCCACCATTTCATCGCCGTGCCCGGCTACGTGTACGCCTACGCCTTCGGGAATCTCCTGGCGCTGGCGGTCCATGCCAGGGCGGTGGAGGAGGGACCTGCCTTCGCGCCGAAGTACTTCGAGCTGCTGGCGTCCGGGGGCTCAGACTCGCCCGAGGTGCTCACCCGGCGCGTCGGGGTCGACCTCGCCGACCCAGCGTTCTGGAGCCGTGGGCTCGACAGCCTGGCCGTGCTGGTCGATGAAGCCGAGGCGCTCAGCAACACGATCGGGTAGGCCCGGCGTCAGGATGGGGCGAGGGCCTCGAGCGTCTTCAGACGTTGCTCCTGGTCAAACGCCATGATCCCGAGCACCGGCATCGTCACCCCCGCGGCCTCGAGTTCGCGCAGCTTCTCACGGCAGCGTTCCGGGCTGCCAATGGCGCTGGTCTCATCGACCAGGGCGTCAGGGATGGCGGCCGCGGCACCGGCCTTGTCGCCGGCGAGGTACAGGTCCTGCACCTGGCGCGCCTCGTCCATGTATCCATAACGCTGCACCAGCTGGTTGTAGAAGTTGCGCTCCCGCGAGCCCATGCCGCCGACGTAGAGGGCCAGGTAGGGCTTGACCATCTGGCGGACGACATCGACGTCGTCGTACACCCCGGTGATCACCGCAGGGACGATCTCAAGGGCGCTCCAGTCCCGGCCCGACTTCTGCAGCCCCGCCTCGAGGTGGGGCCTGAAGACGTCCATGTGGTTGGGGGCGAACAGCGTGGGCATCCAGCCGTCGGCGATCTCACCGGTCATCTCCAGGTTCTTCGGGCCCAGCGACGCGATGATGATGGGGATCTCGCTGCGCACCGGATGGTTGATCAGCTTGAGCCCCATGTCGAGCTTGATGGTCTCCCCGTCATAGGTCAGGCGCTCCCGCCGCAGGGCCATGCGGACGATCTCGACCACCTCGCGGGTGCGCTGCAGCGGCTTCACAAAAGGCACGCCGTGCCAGCCCTGGACGACCTGCGGCCCGCTGGTCCCGAGCCCCAGGATGAAGCGTCCGTTGGAGAGCATGTCGAGCGCCGCGGCACTCTGGGCCAGCAGTGCGGGGGAGCGGGAGAAAACGTTGAGGATCCCTGCGCCGATCTTGATGCGGTCGGTCTTCATCGCCAGCGCCGCCATGATGCTGACGGCATCGTAGCTGTACGCCTCGGCCACGAAGACCGCCTCGTAACCCAGCTTCTCCGCCACCTGAACGTACTCGACCACCTCGTTCCATGGGGTGTCGGTGTAGGGCAACGCGACGGCGAGCTTCAAGGCGCGGTAATTATCGGCGGGATCAGGGTCGGCGTTTGCCCCTCGACCTGCCGCCGCCGGCAGGCCCTCGCTCGGCACCTGCCTCGCGGCGGCGGGCAGGCTGACGGACGGTCTCCTCGAGGGCCCGGCCGAACGCCTCGTCGACCCCCCGCGACATGCTCTGCCCAAAGCTCGCCAGCAGCACCTCGGTGGCCATGGGACGCAGGCGCTCCAGCGCCTGGTGGACGCGCTGCCAGTCCTCGTCGGGGCGGCCGGCGTCGTTGAACGGCTTCCAGATGTGCTCCACAAAGAGCTCGATGAAGGCCGCCGCCACCCCCTCGGTCTGCTTCTGGATGCGCTCCAGCACCGCCAGCCGCGCCTCCAGGTTCACGCCCAGGCGTTCCAGCTCGGGGCCCGCCGCCAGCAGCCTTGGACTGGGGACCTCGAAGCGGTCCTCCCCGAGCGGGACCAGCAGGCCCAGCTTGATCGCCTTCTTGAGCAGGGCGTCGTCACCACCGTCGCCGCCAAGTTCGCGCAACGCGTCCCCCTGCATGACCTCGGGCTCTTCGTCGGCCCAGGGCTGACGGATCGCCTGCTCGAACCCCAGGACCTGGCCCGCCGAGCCCGCGGGGAGGTTGTCCAGGATGCGCTTGATGGCGTTGAGGTTGAAGCCGTCGGCCTGCATCTCGGCGATCAGGCGCAGGCGGTCAAGGTGCTCGCGCGTGTAGAACCCGGTACGCCCGCGAACCTCGGGGGCGGGCAGCAGGCCGCGCGACTGGTGGGCCCGGATGTTGCGCACGGTCACCCCGCTGGCCTGGGCCAGATGGTCGATCGTGTACTCGTCCGAATCCGCGGGATAGGGCCTCAGGTTCCTGACTGCCATCTTATGTAGCATAGGCCCGTGTAACAGTCCGAGGGAACATTTGCGGAGGTGAGATTGATGAGCGATCAGGTGGAGACCCCCCAGTCCGGAGGTGGTGGCGGAACTCAGCCGCAGTCGGCAGCCGACCTGGCAGCGATGCTTGACGGCGCCAGCGACGGCGACATCGGCAGCGCCATCAAGGCGATGGGCTACGACTCCGTCCTGGGTCAGATCTTCTCGGAGATGCAGACCCGCTTCCTCCCCGAGAAGGCGCCCGGCCGCACCGCGGTCATCCAGTACGACATCAACACCGCGGACGGGACCGAGGCCTACCAGGTCGTCGTCGACAACGGCACCTGCACCACCGCCAAGGGTGGAGACAGGGAACCGACGGTGACGCTCGTCCTGGCTCTGCCGGACTTCCTTCGCCTGATCAGCGGCAAGCTCAACGGCGTGCAGGCCTTCATGTCGGGGAAGCTCAAGATCCGTGGCGACATGATGCTGGCGCAGACCATGCAGGCCTGGTTCGACCAGAGCTAAGGAGGAGCCGCCATGCCAACGCCGCCGCGACTACTGCCCACCGAGGTTCCGTCCGGTTCCGCGCCGGGCGTCGGTTACCGGATCGAGGGGGAACTGGTCCCGGCGCTGCATGTCAACCTCGATGGTCACCTGCCGATCTTCTTCGAGCACCATGTGATCCTCTGGAAGCAGCCCCAGGTTGACGTTGTGATCCGGCCCATGAAGGGCGCCTTCAAGCGGGTGATCGCGGGGATGCCGATCTTCATGACCCAGGCCCAGGGGGTCGGCGAGGCGGCATTCTCGCGCGACGGCGTCGGCCACGTCCACGCGATGCACCTGCAACCCAACGAGAGCATCCTGGTCCGTGAGCACCAGTTCCTCGCTGCCACTGGCAACATGGACTTCACCTTCGAGCGCGTCAAGGGTGTCGGCAACATGCTCTTCGGTGGGACTGGCTTCTTCGTCGATCGCTTCACCGCGATGCAACACGAGGGGGTGTTGTGGCTGCATGGCTACGGCAACATCTTCGAGAAGGTGCTGGACCCCGGCGAGCAGATCGACGTCGAGCCCGGCGGCTGGGTGTATCGCGACGCCTCCGTGCGCATGGACCCGCAGGTTTTCGGTCTCAAGACCGGTCTGCTGGGCGGCGGCGGACGCCTCGTGTTCAACCGCTTCACCGGCCCCGG
This sequence comes from Candidatus Dormiibacterota bacterium, assembly GCA_036741395.1. Taxonomy (GTDB): domain Bacteria; phylum Chloroflexota; class Dormibacteria; order DASZGP01; family DASZGP01; genus JAXDLW01. The sequence continues at coordinate 40,354 of DAINSI010000009.1, read as the reverse complement.
GCGGGTGGGCATCCAGTCGATGTACGTGCACATGGGCGAGGGTGCCGGGAATGCTGGGACCGCAGTCGCGGGGGGCGCCGTGGGGGCCCTGCTGAAGGGGATCGGCGGCTAGGCCGGATCTGCTCAGGACGGGGTGGCGGCCATCCGCTCGGTGGCCCAGCGCACCGACATCGGGGTGCCCACACCCCAGCGCATCAGCGTCCCGATGGCGCCGGCGGCGCGGCGCACCAGCGCTGACTGCACCGGCTGCGCCGGGGCTATCCGCAGCTTGCGTCGCGCCCACGGCTGGAGCAGGTCGACGCAGGCCTGGGCCAGCACCGGGTAGAGAATGCGCTCCGCCGGCGTCTGGCCGGGCGGCTTCATCAGGAAGGCGATCGTCTCCAGCGCCGCGGGGCTGGCGTGCAGCTCGGGCTTGATGCGTCGGAAGTACGTGGTGACATCCCGTTGCGAGCGGGGCACGTCGCGGGCCCCGAGCCTGACCGCGACCAGCGCCACCTCGTCGAGGTACTGATCCTGCTGCGCGCGGCTCAGCGGGAACCCGGAGTAGCGCTGATAGCTGGACAGGAAGCTGTGCACCAGCGCGACGTGCACCCAGGTCAGAAGGTCGGGGCTGCTGGCGCTGTAGCTGCGCCCGTCATCAGCGGTGCCGCGGACCCGCTGGTGGACGCCGCGGACCCGCGAGATCGCCTCGGCCGCGCCCGCCGTGCTCCCGAAGGACGTCATGGCGATGAACTCGCTGGTGTTGCGCAGCCGGCTGAATGGGTCCTCCCGGAAGTCCGAGTGCTGGTCCACACCGGCCATCGCCAGGGGATGCAGGGTCTGCAGCATCAGCGCGCCGATGCCCCCGATCAGCATCGATGGCAGCTCTGCGTGCACCCGCCAGACCATCGTCGAGGGCCCGAACAGACCGGGGTCACCGGCCGGCTCGCGCAGCGCCGTCATCACCCGCGCCGGGGCCCCGATGCGACCGTAGACGCTCCGCGCGACCACTCGGCGGGCCGCGCCCAGGGGGCCGTCGATGTGGTTCCAGGCGGCCGCCGCGAGCTGGGCGTCTGCAGCCTGCTGCGCGGTCGGGCGGGGTGTCACCCGCTCAGCGTACTCGCGCGTGAAGCGCTGCCCTATATCATGAGGTCCAGCACCGTCCAGGTGAGCGACTTCTGGTGAGGGGAAAGAGTGTCGTTTGAAGAGGCCGCAGTGGTTGCCCCTGCGACCACGGGAACCTATTCATTCTTGTTCACCGATCTGGAGGGTTCCACGCGGCTTCTCGAGCGGATGGGTCACGCCACCTATCTCGAGGTGATGGCCCAGTACCAGGCGATCCTCCGCGCCTCCCTGAAGGCTCACGGCGGCGAGGAGGACGTTCGCGAGGGAGACTCGTTCTTCGTCGTCTTTGGCAGCGCGGCGGACGCTCTCATGGCGGCGTACGAAGCGCAGCGTGAGCTCACCCAGGCCACCTGGCCCGAAGGAACGTCGCCCCGGGTGCGGATGGGGGTTCATTCGGGCGATGCGACGCCTACGCTGGTTGGCTGGGTGGGGTTGGCGATACACCATGCCGCGCGCATCTCGGCCGCTGCCCAGGGTGGCCAGGTGTTGGTCTCCGAGCTGACGGCTGGGCTGGCCGCCGGTTCGCTGCCCCCAGGCGCCTCGATGCTGGACCTCGGGGCTCACCGTCTCAAGGACCTGGGTTCGCCGCAGCGCCTGTTCCAGCTCGCGGCGCCATCGCTGCCGTCGCTGTTCGGGCCCCTGCTCACGCTTGACCGAGGAGCACACAATTTCCCGATCCAGCTGACCAGCTTCATAGGCAGGGATCGCGAACTCCTCGAAGTGGCGAAGCTGCTGGGCCAGCACACCCTGGTAACCCTCACCGGGGGAGGTGGTGTTGGCAAGACTCGCCTGGCGCTGCACGTGGCAGCCGATATCCAGCAGGACTACCCCGACGGTATCTGGCTGGTGGACCTGGCCCCCGTCAGTGAGCCAGGCCTGTTTGACGCGGCGGTCGCCTCGGCCCTGAGGACGCGGCAACACGAGGCGGGGTCCCTGCCAGAAGTCATCGACGATTTCCTTCGTGAAAAGCGGCTCTTGCTGGTCTTCGACAACTGCGAGCACATCGTCGATGCGGCGGCCCATGCCATCGACCGGCTGGTGCGGACTCATTCCCGCCTGAAGGTGCTGGCGACCAGCCGACAGCAGCTTGGAGTCGCGGGCGAAGCGGCCTGGAGGGTGCCGTCAATGCCGGTGCCGGCGGCCGGCAGCGACGAGCTGGCGCAGCTGACAACCTCCGACGCAGCTCGGCTCTTCCTGGAGCGCGCCGCGCTCGTGGACCCTGCTTTCAAACTGCGCGCCCAGGATGTCGCCCCCCTGGCGGAAATCTGCCGGCGGCTGGAGGGCATCCCCCTGGCGCTCGAGCTGGCGGCCGCCCGGGTTCGCGTGCTCACCGTGGCGCAGATCTCGCGGCGGCTCAACGACCACCTGCGTCTCCTCGGCGGCGGCGCCAGAACGATGCCGCTTCGCCACCAGACGCTGAGGGCGACGCTGGACTGGAGCCATGAACTCCTCAACGACAGCGAACGGCGGATGCTCAGGCGGCTCGCGGTCTTCCCGTCGCGTTTTGAGATCGAGGCAGCTGAAGAGGTGTGTTCCGGCAACGGCCTGGATCACGCCGAGGCCCTGGACGTCCTCGAGTCGCTGATCAGCCGCTCCCTCGTCAACCCGGACGCGGCCGAGGGAGTGTCTCGCCACCGGCTACCCGAGAGCGTGAGGGCGTACGCCCTGGAGAAGCTTGACCAATCCGGTGAGGCGTCCAACACGCGGTCGGCGCATGCGAACTTCTTCCACGACATGGCGCGGCAGTGGGCCGCCGCATTGTTCACGCCGCGGATTTTCGAAACGCTGGAAGAAATGGACAATGCCCTTGAGGATCTCCGGCTCACGCTCCAGCATCATGTGGCGTGCGGTGAAGCCGAACGCGCATGCTCGGTGGCCGTGGCCCTGGGGTACTACTGCCTGGTACGGGGTACGTTCGACGAAGGCCTGCGTTGGGCTGAGGCCGCGTTGGAGGTGGCGCGCCCAGGTAAATGTCGCTCCCTACCCGTGTTGTCCTTCGTGGCGGGAGTTCTGGCCTCCCGGTGCGGTGATGGCACCGCCTCGATGCGCCACCTCCGCGAGACGATCGCGGAGGCTCGCGAGCTCGACGATGAGGCCACGCTCGCACGGGGGTTGGTGGCCGCCGCGGAGTCGATGCCCGATGGTGGCCTGGCGGCGCTCCCATCGGTCCTCCCTAAAGCGCTGGCGGCGGCAGAACGCTCCGGCTCGGTGCGCGCGATCGTCGAGTGTCTGCAGGCCTCGGCGCTGGTCGAGATCGCCAGCCACGGGCGGGTGGATTCAGGGATTTCGATGTTGGAAAGAGCGCTGGAGCTCGCCCGCGGGTCCGGTGACCCGCGCCTCATCGCGGGCAGCGCGGCCACGTTGGCCGGTGAGCTCAGCGCATTCAGGCAACAGCGTGCCCGGGTCGGCGAGTTGCTTGCCGAAGCGCGCGCGATCCCCGCACGTCTTGACGACCGGCCATCGCTTTCCCGGCTGCTCGTGCTGTCGGGCGACGTCGCGCTCAGACAGGGGCAGACGGCTGATGCGCGTCGGCTGGCTGAGGAAGCGCGCTCCATCGCCAGGGAGATCGGGTACCAGCAGCAGGTCCAGATCGCGGATGCGCTCCTGGATCAGGTCGCGCGTCACGAGGAGGTCGATCCTGAGCAGCGGCGAGCCCGGTTCCGGGAATACGTGGCAGAGCTGACCGCCGCCGGCAACAGCCTTGATCTCGTGCTGACGCTCTTCACCCTCGCCGAGGACGAGTTGCGGGACGGACGCCTGGCCGATGCGCGGGAGGCTCTCGAGGAGGTGCGCGAAGCGGCACGCGGCGCCGGCGTCGAAGTGATGGCGGTCGCGGCGATCGGAGCCCTGGCACAGATCGCCTACCTTGACGGCGAACTCGAAGGCGCACATAGGTATGCGCTCGAGGGCATGCAGCTCGCCGAGGACGTGGAGACCCAGAACGACGTGCTGTTGACGCTTCGCTCGCTCCTCGGCGACATCGCCCGGGCGGAGGGAAGGTTGGAGGAAGTCCGCGAGCACCAGGAGCCGCTGGTGGTCCTCTGGGCGTCTGGAGCGACCCTGCTGCTCGGCCCCGACGCGGCGCTGATGGGCGCCGTCGGGAACGCCGTCGCACTCGGGCGTCTGCACGACGGAGCGCGGATCCTGGCGGCGTGGCGGGCGATCAAGCAGACATCGATCCTGGCTGAGCCCAAGGCTGTACCGCTGAGCACCATCGCTGCCGTGTACGACGTGGCGCTGGAGCAGATGGAAGCTGAGGTCAGACGCCAACTCGGGCCCGAGAGTTTCCTGGCCGTGAGCGCCGCCGCGGCCGGACTCAGCGATGCGAGCCTGGTGTCACTGGTCGAGAGCCTGTTGCCGTGACCCCTTCGTGCCTTCGCTTACGTCCTCAGCGCCAGGGTGAAGAGGTCGTCAGTGTCGTCCGCAACGAGCGGCACGCTTTCGAACTTTCTGGAGCCTAGCGTAGCAGTTGTGATACAGTCGTGTTGTGGCTGAGGTATCGGCACGTGACCTGCGTAATCACACAGCCGAGGTGCTGCGTCGCGTTGAGGCCGGTGAGCACCTTCGAGTTAACGTGAACCGGCGACCCGTCGCTGAACTTGTCCCGCTGGCTCGGCCGGTGTGGACCAGTGGAGCGGCGATGGAGCGCGTGCTCCATGACGCTCCAGCTGACGCCGGTCTGCTGCGCGACCTTGCTCCCCTGCGCTCACAGGTGATCGAGGACATATGACCCCACCGGCGATTCTCGACACGTCGGTGTTCGTGGCCATCGAGCAGAACCGGCCCCTCGCGCGGTCATTGCCCGACCAGGTGGGAGTCTCGGTGGTCACGCTCGCCGAGTTGGAGCTCGGAGTCCTGATGGCCCGAGACGGCGAGTCCAGAGCGATGCGGCTTGCCACGCTGACCCGCGTTCGAGAGCAAGCGTCGGGGCTGCCGGCCGATGATCGTGTCGCTTCAGCGTACGCACGGCTCGCCGCGTCGGAGCTTCAGGCCGGCCGAAAGCCACGTGTCCACGACACCTGGATTGCAGCCACCGCCCTCACTCACGGTGGTGAGGTCTGGACCCAGGACGGGGATTTCACTAACTTCGCCGCGGTTAAGGTCGTGCGTTTGTAGGCCACACAACCGGGGCCTGGGCGGGTGAAGGCGGTGGCGGGGCGTAGCGGACACTTTTCGAACTCTCATTCGGGCGTGATCGCGGTATGATCTTTGGTATGAAACGATTTGTGAAGGTGGCGATCAGCCTTCCCGAGGACATGCTGGCAAACGTGGATCGTGTTCGAGCCGCTCGTGGCGAAAGTCGAAGTCGGTACTTCCGAGATGCGGTCGAAGCAGACCTTTCATCAGAGGGTCTGGACAGCATCGAACGCTACGTGAACGGCTACGCGGCACAGCCGGAATCCGCGGAGGAGATCGCCGCAGCCCGCAGCAGCGCTGAGGCGATCCTCGCTTCGGAACCCTGGGATTGAGGCGAGGCGAGGTCTGGTGGGCAGACCTACCTACCCCGGCCGGACGCCGCCCCGTGGTCCTGCTCTCCAGAGACGAGGCCTACGCTGTCCGCGCCCTGGTAACCGTAGCGCCCGTGACCACGCGGGTCAGAGGACTCCCAGTGGAAGTGATGCTCGGGGCGGCCGACGGGCTCCCGAAGGAGTGCGCGGTGAATCTGGACACGCTCACGACCGTGCCGAAGGCGTTGCTCAGCGAGCCAGTTGCGACCCTCTCGTCCGGGCGGATGCGTGAGGTCGACAACGCACTTCGGTTCGCCCTTGCCTTGGAGATTGTCTGACTTCACCGACCTGGAGCACGCGCGACGATGCTGATCTGTCATTTCATTGGCGGGAAGGCCGGGATTCGAACCCGGGAAGGAGCTTAACACCCCTTACTCGCTTAGCAGGCGAGCGCTTTCGGCCACTCAGCCACCTCCCCGCGAGTCAGCCAATTCTAGCGGGGACGTCGCCTGCCGACGGCGGCGGCCGGTTTTGTCTAGGCTGTTGGGTGTGGCGCTGATGAGCTCGCGGGCTGGGAAGTTCCACAACCGGCACGCTCTGGCGATCACCTACGAGGTCCACGGCGATGGGCCGATGCTGGTGTGCCACCCTGGCGGGCCGGGTTTCCCGGGTGCCTCGCTGGAGGACCTGGGTGGCATCGGCGCCGGCCGGACGCTGGTGATCCTCAACCCTCGGGGAACGGCTGACTCCGAGCGCCCCCGCGACTCGGAGGCCTACGAGATCGACGACTACGTCAACGACCTCGAGGACCTGCGCGTGCATCTCGGGGTGGAGTCGATCGACCTCCTCGGGCACTCCCACGGGGGGATCGTCGTGATCGATTACGCATCGCGCTTCCCGCGGCGGGTCGGGCGCCTGGTCCTGGTGACGACGCTGCCCCGGTTCGCCGCCGAGCAGAAGGCCGCGATGGACGCCGAGATGGCGAAGCGATCACGGGAGCCCTGGTACGCCGATGCCACGGCGGCGCTGGAGCAGGAGCAGGCGGGTGACTTCTCGACCGACGCGGAGCTGAACGACCTGTGGTTGCGAGAGATCCCCTTTTACTTCGCGCAGTTCGGGGACGCGGAGCGCGGCTACGTGGAGGGCCAGCGCGGCGGAACGGTCAACGCCGACACGCTGCGTTTCTTCAACCGGGAGATCTTCGAGAAGTTCGACCTGCGGCCGGTACTGGGACACATCACTGCCAGGACCCTGGTGGTGGTCGGGGCAGACGACTTTCTCACCGGCGAGGTGTGCGCCCGGGAGATCGTCCCCGCCATCCCGTCCTGCGAGATGGTCACGCTGCCGGGCGGGCACATGGTCTTCATCGAGTCCCGCGACGCCTTCCGCGACGCCGTCCTGAACTTTCTACAGAAATAGGGATTTCGCTGAGCCCTGATCAGCGAGTCGAGAAGAAGGAGCCAGCGAGACGCGGAGCGAGCGTTCACGAAGTACGTGAGCGAGCATCGGAGCAGGCGCGGAGCGCCGGTGGCGACGCCCTTGTCGGCCGCTCAGCACGGCGAAAGCCAAAAAAGAGGGGGTGAAGCCCGAAGGCCCCACCCCCTGAGGGGAAGCTCGCCTTAAGAGGCGACCTGCTCGACGGTGCGCTCGATGCGCTCCCCGACGTTCTCGAGCGAGTGGCCGACCTGCTGGAAGCCGTGCTGGACGCGGTCCTGCGCCTTCTCCAGGGTGCTCTTGCTCGCGTTGGCAGCGCGGGTGCGGGCAGCCTTCCGGGCGGCCTGCGAGCGCGAACCACTCCTGGTGGTCGAGCTGCGGCGGGTCGCGGTACTACCGGCGGCGGCCACGCGGCTGCGGGCCGTGGTGCGCTTGCGGCTGGTGGACCGCTTGCGGGTGCTGCGGGGGCGCGACGGGGCCGCGGCCTCGACGTCGTTGGCCACGCTGGCGGCCAGGCCGACGGTGGCCTTGGCGGTGCCGCGGACGCTGCGGGCGGTCTCGTTGGTGCGCTTCTGCAGCAGGGTGACGTTGCGGCGGACCTGCTTGTTGTTGGCCTCGATCTGCTTCAACACGCGCTCACCGCGACGCTCGATGCCGCGAAGGATCTTGGTGGGGTTGGTGACGGTCTCGCCGGCGAGGTTGATGGTGCCGAAGTACAGCGCCATGCCGCGCCTGGTGGTCTTCTCGAGATTGCTACGAGCTTCCTCAAACATGGGCATTCAATGCCTCCTTAGTGATATTGGGACTATCAGTTTCTCCAATTTATAACACACTGCGTCATGGCCCTGTCAACTGCACTGCGTCATCGTTACATCGCGCACTGCGTCATGTGACAGCTCTCCCCTTGACGGCGAACAGATGTTCGATTAGCATAATGGTTCGCCTCCCGAGTCAATCTCCTCCGTCTCACTCCCGAGAGGCCGCAGTTCAGCTCGTTCAGGAGTGACGCATTTGGCCCTTTCGGCCCTTTCCCGGGAGACCAATCTCGACTCCGCCGTCGGCCTCATCCAGGCGCGGTTCGGCAGCGCCGCCCTGCAGCGCGCGTCACAGCCTGTACCCCGCGAGGTTGAGCCCGGGGTGCTCCCCGACGCGGTGCCCACGGGGGTCCGCGAGGTGGATGCGCTGATGGGTGTGGGGGGGCTCCCGCTGGGACGCCTGAGCGTGTTCCTGGGCGCGTGCGGTTCGGGCAAGACGCTGCTGGCCTATCGCTTCCTGGCCTCCCTCAGCGCTCAGAGCGCGGTGGTGCTGTGGCTGGACCTCGAGCGCCGGGCCGACCCCTGGCTGATGGGCCGCCTGGGGGCGCGGTTGGACCGGGTGCTGCTGCTGCGCCCCGCGCCGGGAGAGCATGACGTGGGGGCATCGCTGGAGGCGGCGCTGTCGCTGGTCCGGGCCGGCGTCGGCGGCCTGGTCATCGACCTGCCCGCGCACGCCGGGCGCAGCCAGGCCTGGGACCCGATGGCGGCGAACCTCACCGCTGCGTGCGCCCGCGCGTCCATCCCCTTCCTGGTCCTGGGCGAGGCCGCCGGCGACCCCCTGCGCTACGCCGCCAGCGTGGTCCTGCGGCTGCAGCGCCGCGGGTGGCAGGAGCGTCATGGCGACATCACCGGCGTGCGCCTGGGGGCGATGGTGGAGAAGAACAAGGTGGGGCTGCCCGGCCGCTCCGCCGAGGTGACGTTGAGCTACCCGCTGGGTGGCTTCTTGGCGCCGGTCTCGCCGTGATCCTCTGCTGCCTCATCCCCGAGCTGCCCCTGGCGGCGCTGGTGCTGCGCGAGGCCGACGCCTCGCTGGCCCACCGCGCGCTGGTGGTGGGTGGGCTTCCCAGCGAGCGCAAACCGGTGCGGGCCGCCACCGCCGAGGCCCGCAGCTTTGGCATCTGCGCCGGCATGCCCCTGCGCCAGGCGGAGCAACTCTGTCCCCAGGCGCTCTTTTTGCCCGCCGACCCCCGGGCCGAGGCCGACCTCGCCCGGCACCTGCTGGCCGGGCTCTACGCCCTGGCGCCGCGGGTCGAGCTGGCCGAGGGGGGTGAGGCCTACATCGAGCTGGACGGCCTGGGTGAGCCGATGGCCTTTGCGGCGCGGGTCGCCGCCTACCTGGAGCGGCGCCTGCTCAGCCGCCCGGCGCTGGGCATCGCGTCGGCAAAGTTCGTGGCGCGCACCGCCGCCGGCCTGGCCGCCACCGCGCTGACCGCGGGGGGCGCTGCGGTGCGCACCGTCCCGCAGGGCAGCGAGCGCTCCTTTCTGGCGCCGCTGGGGGTGGCCGACCACCTGCCCGTCGACCGTGGCCTGGTCGAGCGCCTGAAGCTGTTCGGCCTGCGCACCCTGGCAGACCTCGCCCGCCTGCCCCTGGCGGCGGTGGAGGCGCAGTTCGGGGCCGAGGGACTGCGCGCCCTGTGCCTGGCCCGCGGCGAGGACACCAGCCCGCTGCTCCCCTGGGACCCGCCCCAGCGGATGGAGGAGAGCAGCCGCCTCGACCCCCCGGTCGACAACCTCACCCCGCTGCTCTTTTTGGCCCGCGGCCTGGTGGACCGGCTGGGAACCCGGCTGGTCGAGGGCGGCCACGCCGCCACCGTCATCCGCCTCTCCATGGAACTCGAGGATGGCGAAGCTCCCGCCGAGCGGGTGCTGCGGCTGCGCGCCCCGATGAGCAGCGCGGACGAGCTGTGGCTGCCGGTGCAGGGGCTGGTGCAGCGCCTTGTCGTGGTCTCCCCGGTGGCGCGCCTGCAGCTGCGGCTGAGCGGTTTCTGCCCCGCGCTGAGCCGGCAGATGGACCTGCTGGCGCGCCAGGACGGGCGCCTGGAGGACATCGCCCGCCAGCTGACAGTGCTCGCCGACAGCCATGGCCCGACGCTGGTGCGGATGCCCGAGCTGCTCCCCGCCGCCACCGTCAGTGGCGCGCTGGTCCCGCTGGTGGAGGAGCGTCGCCACCGCTGGCTCGACCCCGTCGAGGTGATCGCTGGCCGTGCAGGGCGCGTCGTTGACGCGAGGTGCTGATGCCAGTGGTATCCGCCGACGCCCGGAGGGCGGCGGATGAGCCGTCTATTGGAGACCCCGGAGCACGTGCGCGTCGAGGTGGCGGCGGGGGTGCCGGCGCGGGTGGCGACCGGCGAGGGCCGCCGCCCGGCGCTGCGCGTCTGTGCCCGCTGGCGGGTGGAGACCGACTGGTGGCGAACCCCCGTCAGCCGCGAGTACTGGAAGCTCGAGCTGGGCGGCGGTTCAGAGTCGCTGCTCTGCGACGTCTACCAGGATCGACTGACGGGGGAGTGGTGGCTCAGCCGGCTGTACGACTGAGGCGGTTAGCCGATCGCGTGCCGCACGTAGACCCACACCACCAGGTAGTGGTTGTTGTTGGCCTGGCAGGGCACGGGCGCCGGCACGGGGGCGATGGCGGTCCCGGTCCCAGTCCCGGCCGCTGGGGCGGGCCCGGAGCCGGTCGTGCCGTTGCCCTGGGGGACGGGCTTGCCCAGGGCTGGTCCACCGCCCTGGATGATGCAGGGCTTGAAGTAGGGCTGGTTGATGCTGCTGTCGGTGAGCGCCACCAGCTTGCCGAGCTTGACGCCGGTGGCCGAGGCCAGGTCGGAGACCTTCTTCTCGGCGTCCTGGTAGGCGCTCTTGACCAGGGCGCTGTCGGCCTGCGCGTTGGCGTCGGTCACCTCGCGGTAGGCAACCCCCCAGGCACTGAGGCCGTCCGCGGCCGCGCCACCCTGTCCGAAGGGCGGCCCGCCGGGCGCGAAGATGCCGTCGGGAGCGGGCTGGGCGATGGCGCTGGAGTTGGCGGCGGCGCCCTGGGGCGCGGCACCCCGGGCACCGTCGGTGGCGCTTCCGGGGACGGCGCCGGGGACGGCGCCGGTGACGATCGCACCCTGGGACGCCGAGCTCGTGTTGTGCCGGCCGGTATTCATGCCAGCGTAGATACCGTAGGCCACCGTGCCGAACACGGCCAGGGCGGCCATCACCGCCACCACCGAGATGATCACCAGGTTTCGCGATTTCATCAAAGGCACCTCCAGGGGGATTGTGGATGAGACGCGCCGGTTGGCGGAAAAGTTCCATCATGTTCCGGCTGGGATTCGACCTGACGGCGTGAGCGCCTACGCCGAACTGCACTGCCACTCCAACTTCTCCTTCCTCGATGGCGCGGCTCACCCCGAGGAGCTGGCGGCGCTGGCCGCGGAGCGAGGGCTGGAGGCGCTCGCCATCACCGACCACGGCGGCCTCTACGCGATGGTGCGTTTCGACGTCGCCTGCCGCCGCGCCGGGATCAAGCCGCTGCTGGGGTGCGAGCTGACCGTTGAGGCGCTCCCCGGGGTCGACACCCCCGACCCGGGGCTGCTGGTCGACCCCCTGGCGACCCAGGCCGTCCGCCTCGCGGAGCGGGGACGCCACCACCTGACCCTGCTGGTCCGGGACGCTGCGGGCTTCCGCAACCTCTGCCGGCTGCTGAGCTTCGCCAACCTCAGCGACGAGCGCACCATCAAACAACCGGTGCGGCGCGCCGGAACCGACGGTGGTGGGCAGGAGTTGCGGGTGGGGCTGCACCGCAAGGGCTTTTCGGCGGCGCGCTGGGAGCTTTTGGCGGAGCACGCGCAGGGACTGATCGCGCTGTCGGGGTGCAAGCGATTCGGGCTGGTCCCGCGCCTGCTGCGCGCCGGGCGCCGGGAGGAGGCGGCCGAGGTCGCCTCCCGGCTGCGCGAGCTCTTCGGCGCCGGCAGTTTCCTCCTCGAGCTGCAGAGCCACATGCTCCCCGACGACCCCTGGCTCACGGCCGCGCTGGCCGAGCTGGGCCGCGACCTCGGCATCCCCGCTGTCGCCACCAATGACGTGCACCTGCTGGAAGCGACCGACAAGCCGGTGCAGGACGTGCTGGTCTCAATCCGCGAGCGCGCCACCCTTGACGACATGGAGGCCCGCGGCTACCTGGCGCCCAATGGCGAGCGTCGCATCAAGACCCGCGAGGAGATGGAGGAGGCCCTGCTCGGCCCTGGCGGGCGCCGCACCGTGATCGCCCTCGAACCCTGGTTGAAGGGCTCCTACCTGGAGGCCCTGGACCGTACCGTGGAGATCGCGGCGCGCTGCGACTTCAAGCTCGACTTCTCGGGGTCGCGTTTCCCCGGCTTCACCGTCCCGGCGGGGGAGACGCCTTTCAGCTACCTCTACCAGCTCTGCCAGGAGGGCGCCAAACGCCGGTACCGCCCCATCACCGCGACGGTCAGCCGGCGTCTTCAGACCGAGCTCGAGGTGATCGAGAAGACGGGGCTCGCCGAGTTCTTTCTGATCAACTGGGACCTGATGCGGTTCGCCAGGAGCGAGGGCATCCCGGGGCAGGGGAGGGGATCGGCCGCCGATTCCATCGTGGCCTACCTGCTGGGCATCACCCGGGTGGACCCGGTGGAGCACAACCTGCTCTTCGAACGCTTCCTGCACGAGGAGCAGAAGTCGACGCCGGACATCGACATCGACTTCGCCAGCTCCCGGCGCGAGGAGGTGATCCAGTACATCTACGACAGCTACGGCCAGGAGCGCACCGGGATGGTGGCCAACGTCGTCACATTCCGCCCGCGGCTGGCGATCCGCGAGGTGGGCAAGGCCATGGGCTTCTCGCCGGCGACCATCGACCGGCTGGCCAAATCGGCAGACTCCTGGTACCCCGAGGAGGCACTCGAGGCAGCACGTGGCGCCATCACCTGACCCCTCCCCTTGACCCCGGCGAAACTTAGAAAGGCATAACCTGAACACTCAGACAGAAGGGAGAAAAATGATGACCGAGACCAGCTCAACACCCGCCGCCGCCCCCACCCAGTTCGCTCCCGGCACGCCCTCGTGGGTGGACGCATCCAGCCCCGACATCCCGGCCTCGAAGGCCTTCTACACCGGCCTCTTCGGCTGGAACGCCATCGAACTGCCGCCCGAGGCGGGCGGGTATGTGATGTTCGACCTCAACGGGGCGATCGTCGCCGCCGTCGGCCCCACCCAGGGCGAGGGCCAACCGGCCGCCTGGAGCGTCTACTTCGCCACCGAGGACGCCGATGAGACGGCGCGCAAGGTCGAGGCCAACGGTGGCAAGGTGGTCGCGCCCGCCTTCGATGTCATGGACCAGGGCCGCATGGCGGTGTTCAGCGACCCCATCGGCGCGTTCTTCTCCGTCTGGCAGGCGACCAAGATGCCCGGCCTCGGGCTGAAGGACGCCCCCAACACCTTTGGGTGGTGCGAGCTCAACGGCCGCGGCATCGACGGCGTGGTGCCGTTTTACGAGAGGGTCTTCGGCTGGGCCTCTCATCGCACCGAGGCCAGCCAGGGGGGTCCGGAGTACGTCGAGCTGCAGGTCGACGGCAAGAGCCTCGCCGGTGCCATGGACCTGACCGGCATCCCCGGCATGGACCAGGTGCCGGCGCACTGGCTGGTGTACTTCCTCAGCGCGGACATCGACGCCGCGGCGAAGCGGGTGACCGACCTTGGCGGCAAGCTGCAGAAGGAGCCGACGGAGTACCCCGGGGGCAAATTCGCCATCGTTGCGGACCCGGTCGGGGCCAACTTCGGGTTGATGACTCCCGGCAAGTAGCCCATCGGGCGCCCCCGACGGGGGCGCCCCGCTCTATCCCGCTACCGGGATCCCCTCGATCTGCAATGCCCGGACGAAGACGTCCGTCGCGGGAATGGTGAAGGGTGCCTGCGCGGCCATCGGGTGACCTCGGTAGTCACCGCTGTTGTCATTCCAGTAGGCGGTCACCGAGACCGAGTATGTCTCGCTGGCCTGCACCTGGTAGCAGCCATCATCCGCCGAGGGGTGCGGGTAACCGGCAGGACAGGGCACGGCACCGTGGTTGCCGATGGCGCTGACCCTGGTGTACGTGTGGGGATTGGTGCAGGTCCCATTGGAATCGTATGGACTGCCGGCGTTGCCGTCCCAGCTGCTCCCGTCCCCGTAGTCCCAGTGCACCTTTTCGAGCCCCACCGTCACCCTGTAGACGTAGGTGAGGCCGCGCCCGTCCGCATTGGGGGGTGCGTCGATGGTGACCTCGAACGCCGTCTGAGGCGCCAGGCCGTTGATCCACCAACAGGAGGGCAGGGCAACGAACTGCCGCGTTGGATCCGCGGGTGATGTGCCGATCCTGCCGCCGTTCGTAGTCTTCGACATCTCGGCCAGCTGGGCCCTGATCTCGGGCACGGTCGTGGGATCGGGCGGGTTGGCCAGGGCCGGGGCGATTATCCCCACCGGCTCGACGGCGACGCACCAGAGGACGGGGCCGGCGCGACCGTCGTCCCAGCATGGCGACCCCGGGGAGTGGACGTACTGCCCGCGGCACTCCCAGTCGGTCCCGTTGTACGTCCCCTGGTAGTCGTAATGAATCTTGAACCTGAACTGCCCGGCGACCCGGGACAGGTTCTCCGAGATGATCAGCCCGTCGCTGGGAGCCGGCAGCGAGCTGCCATCCGTGACCCCCGCCGAGCTCTGCATCGTCGGGTCTGGCGGCGTCCAGTGGGCCATGCGATTGGGCCCGGGGGGGTCAAGGCTGACCCCGCTCGCGTAGGCATTCGAAAACAGACACGGGGTGTCCTTGGCGGGCGGAGGAGCCTCCGGCGCGGTGGAGCCGACCCGCCAGCGCGGCCGGGTGTAGGTCTGGCCGAAGGCGCGCGGGTCGATCGCCCCATCTGCCTTCCCCACGGGGCAGCGGACGGTGGCGCGCGCATCCACGGTGTGCGCGTGGGGCTGCAGGTCCTGGGTCTGTGTGGTCTGGCCTGCGCCCTGGCACGCCGTTACAACACTGTCCGCGGTCTGCGCGAGCCCCTCCACCGTTTGGAATCCCAACGCGACTACGAAGGATCCGAGGAAAGCGAATACCCTGCCTCTCGTCACCACCCTTCTATGTACAACGACGCCGTAGGTCATGTCTTGCGCCGAATGCTCTACCCGGTCGGGCGACACCGCAAGGACAGTTGATCCGGGGTCATGACGAGCACGGACCCCGCAGGAAGTCGTTCGTGTCACAGCTCAGGAACGTGCTGAGGACCCAGATCGCGCCGAGGGTTCCCGGATAGTCCTGGTATGCGCCGGCGATAAAGACGCGTGCGCGAAACGAGGCAGGGTGTTCACTTAGGGTTTCCGTATGGCCGTCGGGGTAAATGAGACTGTTGCTTCCGGCCCCTCCTACATCAACGGCGAAGGCCCATTCCGGAATCGGGGGCGTGTAGTTATAAGTCCGCGTCAGAGTGTCGCGAAGGTCGGGTGGCACGGGTAACAGCGTCATGCGCGGCCGCGCACCGAAGACGATGCGGAGGCGACCGCCGACGTCCTGCGCCTTGTGGATGCTCGAGTAGTCATCCGAAAACACCGCCTGCTGCGTCATCGAGTCCTTCCGCCCCAGCTTCGTGAGCAGGTCCAACTGCAGGTTCTCGCCCACCCACTTGTCCCAGAGGTACTCACGTTCGAGTCCCTCAGCCCATTTGCGGGCGGTGGCGTCGTCGACCTTGCCCCCGCTGTGGTTGACGACCTCCGCGCTGAAATCGATCTTCTGGAGATACCCGGTGGGGGGCACGATCGTCGCGCCCAGGTCACCCCAGAGCTGGGAGACGTCCGGCGGGACCTGGTCAAGCGGCAGTGGTGTGGTGCGCACCTGGGCGCCCTTCGACGGCGAAGGGCTGGCCTTGGGCTGGGTCTGCGCCTGCGGGCCGCAGGCGCCCAACAACACGATCGCCGCCAGTGAGGCGGCCCCCCTCATCCTCATCCGACGTAAAGACTAGTGGACCGTAACGCTGGAAGCGGCGGCGCTGATGCCGGCGTCGCGGGACCCGGCTCTCCTCGTCACGCAGCTACGGCTGCGCTCCTCGTCTTGCCACCCGCTCCACCCCTCCAGGGACCAATCTCGCGATCAGATGGTGACTTGTGTGGCGTTTGCGGCGACAATATGCGAGAAGGCGCGCAGGCCCGGGGGATGGGTGCGCGCTCTGTTGACACATAACCTGATATCGTTCCTATAAAGACATGGCGGTAACTGCAGCCACTTCCACAGCTACTCCTCGGCGCAGCTCCTCGATCCTGCGTCTGTGGCCGCACGCCCTCGTCCTGCTGCTGGTGGCGGCCATCGCGGCGGCCGCGGTTTTGACCTTCGCCATCACCGGCGCGGCGACCGCCTCCAACCTCGCCCGCGCCTCGCTGGAGCGGGACGTGCAGGCCGCGCGGGCCGCCGGGTTCACCGATGACGACCTCCGGCCGGTGGTGAGCGGGCTCGCCTCCCTCAAGATCGCCGGGTCGCCGCGGCTGGGTGATCGGCTCAGCTTCTACCAGCACCAGCGGATCAGCGCCGAGAACCTGCGCTCCGAGCTCTCCGACCTGCGGGCCACGCGGCTGACCGCGTACCGGCAGGACTTCGAGACCCAGGCCGTCACCGCCAGGCAGGCGCTCGACGGGGCCCACACCGTGGGGGTTGCCGACCAGGACCTGGCCCCGCTGGCCAAGACGCTCAGCGATGTGACCGCCCAGGAGACCAGCACCACCAGCGCCGGTGAGTTCCGCAAGATGCTCGGCGCCATCGGGCCGGTCGCCGCGCAGGCTGCGCAGTTGGGCAAGGACCAGGCCGCCGAGAACACCGCCATCGCCCAGCAGACCGCGACGCTGCAGGCCGCGCACCCCGGCGACATCGAGGCCATCCGCCACGAGGGCCAGGCAGCCCTGGCAGCGGGTCGCAACGATGGCACCCTCGCGGGCTGGCTCAAGCTCTCGGCCCTGAACCACGCCGTCGCTCAACTCGAGACTGTCGCGGGCGCTCTCGGCGGTGGTGACCTGGGCGCCGTCACGCACGCGGCGGCGACCGCGCAGGTGCGCAACAGCCACCTCCACGCTGCGCTCGCGGCCGCGATGCCGGAGAAGGTCATCGCGATGTCGATCACCGACCAGCACCTGTGGGCCTACGAGCACGGCAAGGTCGTGTTCGACACCGCGATCACCACCGGCCGACCCCAGCTCCCCACCGACACCGGCCCGATGTCGGTGCTGTCCAAGTCCAGCCCCTGGAAGATGCACTCGCCCTGGCCGCGCAGCTCGCGGTGGTGGTACCCGGACACCGTGGTTCGCAAGGTGCTGTGGTTCACGGCGACCGGCGAGGGCATGCATGACGCCAACTGGGAGCCGGACTACCTCTACGGGCCCGGCAGCCAGAACATCCAGAGTATCGCCAGCCACGGGTGCGTCCACATGCCCGGGACAACGGTGGATTGGATGTACGACTGGGCTCCGGTGGGCGCCCCGGTGATCGTCATGCCGGGCGATGGCAGCCCGACCGCCGAGCAGCTCAAGCACGACACCATCGACACCCCCGAGGGCCAGACCGCGCCGCACGGGAGCTGACCCACCGGGCGCCGGCGCGGCGTCCTCGAAAAACCGCCTCCAGCAAACAGATGTTCGCTACAATGGCGGTATGGGCGCCCCCGGCAACCCTCAACCACCCCACGAACGAAGTGAGTGCGCGACAGGATTCGCGGGGGCCCCGATTCAATGGCAGCAGTTCTTCCAGGTCTGCCAGCGCCTGCAGGGCTTCCCCCGCCACCTCTCGATCCACGTGGGGGGGATGCTGGTCACCGGCGAGCCCCTGGTCGACATGATGCCGGTGGAGCGCGCCACCATGCCGGGCCGGGTGGTGGTGCAGTTCAACAAGGACGATGTCGAGGACCTCGGCCTGATCAAGATGGACATGCTGGGGCTGCGCACGCTGTCGGTGGTGGAGGAGTGCCTGCAGCTGGCCGAGGAGGAGACCGGCGAGCGTCCCGACCTCGATGCCCTCGACCTCAAGGACCCCGAGGTCTACCGCACCGCCAGCGCCGCCGACACCGTGGGGGTCTTCCAGATCGAGTCGCGGGCGCAGATGGCCACCCTGCCGCGCACCCGCCCGGACAAGTTCAGCGATCTCATTGTGGAGGTGGCGATCATCCGCCCCGGCCCCATCCAGGGCAATGCCGTCAACCCCTACATCCGCCGCCGCCAGGGCAAGGAGGCGGTGACCTATCTGCACCCCAAGCTGGAGCCCATCCTGCAGGACTCCCTGGGCGTGATCCTCTTCCAGGAGCAGATCCTGCAGATCGCCATGGAGCTGGGGGGCTACACGCCATCACAGGCCGACGGCTTCCGCCGGGCCATGGACCGCCATCGCCACCAGTCCGAGATGGACGCCCTGCGCGACGACTTCCTGGTCGCCTGCCGGCTGCATTCCGGGGTCGACAGCAAGGTCGGCAACGAGCTCTTCAAGGCCATCTCCGGCTTCGCCCAGTTCGGCTTCTGCCGCTGCCTCGCCGGCGACACCCGGGTCAGCGATCCGATCACCGGGCGGACCGCCACCCTGGTCGAGCTGGCCGATGCCTTCGACGAGTCGTGGGGTGGGGGCCCGCTGCTGGCACCGCCGGTGACCGCGGTGCTCAGCCACGCCGCCGGCCAGCTGGTGGCCTCCGCGGTCACCGCGGTCTACCGCAACGGCGTGCGCCCGGTCTACCGTGTCACCAGCGAGAGTGGCAACGCCATCATCGCCACCGGCAACCACCCCTTCCTCACCCCCCAGGGCTACCGTCAGCTCGACGACCTCGCGCCGGGGTGCGAGGTCGCCATCCATTGGAGTGGCGCCGACATCTACTGGGAGAAGTTGGCGGCGATCGAACCCCACGGTGAGGTGGATACGTTTGACCTGACAGTGGCGCCGCACCACAACTTCGTGGCGAATGGCTTCGTGGTGCACAACTCCCACGCGGCGGCGTTTGCCCGCACCACCTATGAGACGGTGTGGCTCAAGAACCATCACCCGTCGGCCTACTACTGCGCCCTGCTCAACAACCAGCCGATGGGCTTCTATCACCCCTCGGTGCTGGTCGAGGACGCCAAACGCCACGGCGTCACCGTGCTGCCGGTGCATATCAACCTGAGCCGGGAGCGCTGCCTGCCCCTCTCGCCCGGGGAGATCGACCAGCTCCGCCCGAGGCCGCGGGCGGGCGCCTTCCGGTTGGGCTTCAACTACGTGCGCGGAATCGGCGATGCCGGGCTCGACCGGGTCCGGGCGGAGCGCGAGCGCGGGGAGTTCATGGACCTGCGTGACTTCTGCGACCGCGTCTGCTCGCCCGCGCCCGAGGGGCTGCCGGCCGGCGCCCGGCTCAAGCCGGAGGCGGTCGAGAACCTGGTCATGATCGGCGCCTTTGACGACTGGGGCACCCCCCGGCGAGAGCTGCTCTGGCAGGTCCGCGAGGCGGTCGAGGATGCCGGCAACGCGCGCCTGGTGACCGCTGCGGCCGAGCCGCTGGCGCTACCGGAGATGAGCGAGATGGAGGTGACCGCCAGTGACTACCGCGTTCTCGAGGTGACCATCGGCCGCCACCTGGTCTCCTACTACCGCGACCAGTTGACCGCGGCGGGGGCGATCGACAGCCGGGCCCTGGGCACCATCCGCAACGACACCAGGGTGCGCATCGGGGGCCTGGTGATCACCCGCCAGGCGCCGGGGACGGCCAAGCAGTTCCGCTTCTTCACCCTCGAGGACGAGTGGGCCCACATCAACCTCATCCTTCACCCCGACTTCTTCGCCCGGCACCGCGCCGTCGCCAACCGCAACCAGCTGCTCCTCTTCGAGGGCATCGTGCAGAACGTGGACAATGTGATCTCGATCCGGGCCACCGACGTGCGGGCGCTGGAAGCGCCCGAGATAAGCCCACCCTCCCACGACTTTCGATAAACCGCGCCGCGGCCGCCCCGGCGGTCGGGCTAGTGGCCGACCTCCTCGGGGGTGAACTCCGGGTCGTCCGCTGAGGGCGCGGAGGAGACCTGGCGGAGTACATGGACGTCGATCTGCGAAGCGCCGCGGATGATCTCGCGCTTGATCGAGCTGCCCAGCGCGCCGGACTTTTCCTCGTGGTCGCCGCGCGCCATCACGATCTCGGTGACGTGGGTCTTCCTGGCGTAGTCGAGGAGCGCCTGTGCGGGCTTGCTGGAGCGCAGGATGACGAACTGGCCGCCCAGGGTGAGGGTCATCGCCTGGTACCGCGCGGTGGCGGCGTCGCGGTCAGCCTGGTCCTCGCCGCCCTCGGCGGGAGCGACGCTGACGACCACCAGCTTGCCCTCAGCGCGGCGGGCCTCACGGGCCGAGCGCTCGATCAGTGCCTCGAGGCCGGGCTCGGGGGCCACGCACGCCATGACGCGGGCCATCGACGCCCACTGCTCGGTGATCCCAGTGGCCTCCATGTAGGCCAGCAGGCGCGCGTCGGTGTGGCTCAGGGCGAGGCGGAGGGCGATCTCGCGAAGACGGCTCAGGACCTCCAGCGTGTAGATCTTGCGCAGCCCCTCCCGGCGCTCCGCGGAGACCGGCACGTCGTGACGCTGCAGGCGCTCCAGCAGCACCGCGGGCGGGACGTCGGCGACCTCCAGTTCGGTGGCCTCGCGCAGGACCCAGTCGGGCACGACTCCCTCCCGGGGAATGCCGGTGGCGGCGGCGACCGTGGCCGCGACGCTGGCGACATCGCCCAGGTGCACCGTGGTGACGACCTTGAACCCGGCCCGCCGCAGTGCCTCGACCTCCTCGTATCGGAAGCGGAACCTGGCACCGGGGGTGCGGTTCTCGTAGCCCAGGTCGTCGACACAGACAACCTGCGCGCCGGACTTCATCACCGCCTCGAGGTCCATGTCGGCTGACCCGCCGGGACGCTTGGGTTCGCCGCGGGGGGGGATGGCGGTGAGGCCCTTCATGCCCTCGACGTTGGCGGGCAGGTTGTAGGTTGCGGCCGCACCCACCACCACGATGGTGCCGCGTTCGCCCCGCCGCTGTCCCTCGCGCAGCATCATCGAGGTGGTGCCACAGCCGGGGGCGTAGCCGACGTAGATGCGCAGGTAACCGCGCTCACCGCCCTCGGTGCCGACGGGGTCCTGCTGGGGCGCGCCGGTGGCGGCCTCGATCACCGCCTTGGGATCGGCCTTGGCGTCGGTGCCGCCGGTCGGGTCGAGGCGGGCGATGATGTGGAGGTCAACGTCCGTGAGCTCATCGAGGAGCTCGTCGACGAGGCTGCCGCGGTACCGCTCCAGGAACTTTCCCCCGGGCGCGCCGATCAGGAGTTGGCTGGCGTCGTGGCGGCGGACGGCGTCGATGATCGCGCGTGCCGGCTCGTTGCTGGGGACGACCTCGAACTCGGCACTGAGGGCTGCGGCCAGCGCCTGGCTCTGCTCCATCGCCTCGCTCAGCAGTTCCCCCGGCCGGATCACGGTGATCACCGCGCATTTGCCGCGGTAGCGCCGGCTCATGCGCAAGGCCCGCCGGATCAGCGGCTGGCTCTGCACCGGTTCGCGCACCGCCGCGACCACGTTCTCGCCGGCGCCGCTCTCCTCAGGGATCCGCTCGGCCTCGCTGTTGGCCAGCCAGCCCAACGCGAGCTCGCGCAGCGCCGCCAGGTTGCCGGCCTTGAAGTACCCCTCGAGCCCGCGCTGGATGTTCTGGGGAGGGTAGATGTTGCCGTGCATCAGCCGCTTGCGCAGGGCCTCGGGAGAGATGTCCACCAGCTGGATCTCATCGGCGTCATCGAGGAGGCGATCGGGAATGGTCTCCCGGATGGTGTTGCCCGATATCTGTTCCGCCACGTCCTTGAGGCTCTCGAGGTGCTGGATATTCATGGTGCTGAGGACGTCGATGCCGGCGTCCCGGATCTCCTCGACGTCCTGGTAGCGCTTCTCGTTCTTCACCCCGGGGGCGTTGGTGTGGTACAGCTCGTCGACCAGGACGAGGTCGGGCTTGCGGCGGATGATTCCCTCGAGGTCCATCTCGCCGACGTCGACGCCCTTGTAGGGAACGACCTTCATCGGCACCTTCTCCAGGCCCTCGGCGAGCGCCTCGGTCCGAGGCCGCGCGTAGGTCTCGATCAGACCGGTGACCACGTCCTCGCCGGCCTGCTTGCGACGGTGGCCCTCCTCGAGCATGGAAAAGGTCTTGCCGGCGCCGGGCGCCGCCGCCACGAACACCGTCAGGCGCCCACGCTTACTCGGCTCCACCGTCGTCGCGTCGCCGGTCGGCGCCGTCTTGGTCACCTCGGGCCCCCCGACCCGCCGGTGCCGGGCACCGTGGTCTCGGACTCCGAGGCGATGGCGTCCAGTTTCTCCGTGCGGCGCGCGTCATGGCGATTGTCGTGCTCGTACGCGAAGTGGTAGGGCACGTTGATGACGACGGTACCGGGGCGGAATAACAGTGCGGCCTTGAGCCGCAGGGCGGTCTGGTTATGCAGCAGCTGGTGCCACCAGCGCGTCTGCACCAGTTCGGGCAGCACAACCATCAGGGTATTCCCACTCAGCTGGTCCTCGATGGCGTCGAGGAAATTCAACAGCGGGCGCACCACGCTGCGGTAGGGGGACTCGATGATCTGCAGCTGGACGTGGTTCCCCCAGCGCTCCCATTTCTCCCGCATCTCTTTGATCCGCTCCTCGTCGTCGCTGATGTACACCGCGATCACGTCGTCGGCCAGCCGCCGCGCCAGCGCCAGCGTCCCCAGGGTGACGTCATTGAGGTCGCTGATGGGCACCACGGCGACGGGGTGGACGTCGCCGGGGGTCAGCGGGGTCTCCGCCTGCACCCGCTCGGGCGAGGAGACGTAGTGGCGGTGAATGGCCAGGAAGATCACCACCAGGATCGGTATCAGGGCCACCACCACCCAGGCCCCGGCGAGGAACTTCGCGGCCGCGGCGATCACCAGGACGACGAAGGTGGCGATGGCGCCCATGAGGTTCATCGCCAGGCGGAGCTGCCAGCCCTTGCGCTCCTCGGCGGTGCCGGTCTTGCTGACGCGCCGCCAGCGCACCACCATGCCGCCCTGGCTGAGCGTGAAGCTGAGGAAGACCCCGATCGTGTACAGGGGGATGAGGGCGTCGGTGCTGCCCTGGAAGATGGTGTAGAGGATGCCCGCCAGCAGCCCCAGGGTGATGATGCCGTTGGAGAAGGCCAGGCGGTCCCCCAGGCTGGCGAACTGGGAGGGCGCGTACTTGTCCCGCGACATGAAGTAGAGCAGGCGGGGGAAGTCCGAGAAGGAGGTGTTGGCGGCCAGCGCCAGGATCACGGCGGTCGTGGCCTGGATGTAGAAATACCCCGGGCCCCCGCCAAAGACGACGTGGGCCAGCTTGGACAGGGTCGACTGGTACTCGCCGTGGATCAGGTGTGGATCGAGGCCGGGGGTGCCGGGCTGGTAGCTCGGTCGGAGCTGGAACAGGTGGGCCAGAATGGTCACGCCGGCGAATGTGATGGCCAGGATCACGACCATCGCGACCAGGGTGGTGCGGGCGTTCCTCCACTCCTCCGGCTTGAACGCGGGCACGCCGTCGGAGATCGCCTCGACCCCGGTCAGCGCGGTGCACCCGGACGCGAAGGCCCGCAGGACCACCACCCAGGTCAGGGCATCGATGGCCGGCCCGGTGTAGTTGCTGTCGCGGATGGAGGCGGCGACGCCGGTGCCGTGGGTGAGCACGTGGAGGATGCCGAGCGCGATCATCACCAGCATCCCGAAGACGAACAGGTAGGTGGGGGCGGTGAAGATGCTCCCGGAATCGCGGATGCCGCGGAGGTTGGCCAGCACGATCAGCCCGATCACCGCGAGACCCAGGGGAACGGTGAATTTCGCCAGCGATGGAACGGCCGAGGTGACCGCCCCGATGCCGGCCGAGACCGACACCGCGACCGTCAGGATGTAGTCCGTCATCAATGACGCGCCCGCGATCAGCCCGGCCAGCGGCCCGAGGTTGTCGCTGGCCACGATGTACGAACCGCCGCCCTTGGGATAGGCGCGGATGGTCTGGCGGTACGAGGCCCCGACGATGAAGAGCAGGGCCACGATCGCCGCGCCCAGGTAGGGCGAGATGAGCAGGGCGGAGGCGCCGGCGAGGAAGAGCACCCCCTGGGTCTGCTCGGTGGCGTAGGCCACGGACGACAGCGCGTCGGACGAGAGCACGGCGAGCGCCTTGACCTTGGTCAGGCGCTCGTGGGCCATGCGCGAACTGGCCAGCGGCTTGCCCAGCAGGAAGGTGCGCATGTCGGCGATGACCCGGCCGGCCCCGGCCTGGGGGCGCTCGGCGCGCGCGGTGGCGATCAGGTTGCCGCTGCGATCCTCGCGTTCGAGGGAGGCATTCTCGCTGCGCGCGAAGCGCACCACGCCGGTGCCTCCGCCGGTGTCCTCATCCTCCTCATAGGCCTCGAGGTCGGGGTCGATGCTCCAGCTCGATGCCGGGCGCCCCTGCGCGCCCCAGCGGCGGCCAACCTCATCGAGGAACTCGTCCTTGCGCGGGTCGCCGGCTGGCGGGGCCTGAGTCACCAGAGGATTATCCCGAGGCGCGCTTGACGGCGGCCAGCAGGGGGCTGATCGCCCGGCTGGTCTCGGGGACCTCCGCCTGGACCGCCCTCAGCACCGCGTCGAGCTCGTCCCCCCCGAATGGGCGACCCTCGCGGTGCAGGATAAGGAGGCCGAGAAGACGCTCCCCATCGAGGACCGGCACCCCCATCCAGGCGCTGACGCCGATGTCGCTGCGGGCCTGGGGCTTGGCGGACGGGGCCTCGGCCAGCAGCAGGGCCTTGCCGGTTTCCGCGGCCCGCAGCAACTCCCGCGGCGGCAGGGTGGTCTTCGCCAGGGGCACAGCCATCAGGCTCCTCTCGTCGACCGGCGGCGCCAAAAAAGCGACCTCCGCCGGAACCAGGCGGGCCAACAGTGCCACCATCGCCTGGCGCTGCCCGGTCGGCGCGATGGGTATGCGGGGTGGCCGGCCGAGCAGCCGGCGTTGCACCGCGTAGTTCACTGCGATCGCCACCAGCGCGCCCGCCAGCCCTGCAGTGGTGACGCCGACATGGGCCTGCAGCACCGTGAACAGCGCCAG
Organism: Candidatus Dormiibacterota bacterium; assembly: GCA_036741395.1. Classification (GTDB taxonomy): domain Bacteria; phylum Chloroflexota; class Dormibacteria; order DASZGP01; family DASZGP01; genus JAXDLW01. The sequence goes on along the minus strand of DAINSI010000009.1, from coordinate 15,458 downwards.
GTTGGCCGCGCCACCCAGCAATGCCGACGGTAGATAGAGGGCGCGGCGGCCGGTGGTCAAGGCCACGTCGGCGAAGGTCACCAGCCGGTTGAACTGCCAGTTGCCGAGCAGGCTTACCGCAAACGCCAGGGCCCACGCGAGGTGGGGGGCGAGGCCCAGGCGCGAGGCCAGCGTGAGCAGTCCGAGGAAGATCGCCAGGCCCGCGGCCCCGACGGTCGCGTATTTCCAGCGTCGTGCGGACCCGGGGACGTAAACCAGCAGGGACCACAGGTGGCGCAGGAATGCCACCCCCTGGGCCATCGAGGCATTGCTACGCCCCGCATGACGCTCGGCAAACGTGAGCGGGATGTCCACGACCCGCACGCTGACGGCACAGACCAGCACCTCGAGGAGGATCTTGAAGCCGATCGGCCGGAACTCCAGCCCGTCGATCGCCGAGCGACGGCAGATGAAGTACCCCGACAGCGGGTCCGAGGTCTTGCGCGCCTCACGGAAAAGCGCCTGCGTGACCATCTTGCTGATCCAGGAGACGGCCACCCGGCCAGGACCGTTCAACCCTCGCGCGCTCCCCCCCGCGGTGTAGCGCGACGCCACCGCCACGTCGTGGTCGCCACTCTCCAGTGCCTGGACCATCCCGGTCAGGAGCTCTGGCGGGTGCTGCAGGTCGCCGTCGATGACGGCCACCAGGTCCCCGCGCGCCCGCTTCAGGCCCTCGGCGGCGGCCGAGCCCAGGCCGGTCTGCCGGTCAGGGGGCCGGTGGACGACGGTGATTGAGAGCCCCGGCGGCGGCGTGACGGCCAGCTTGGCCAGCACCGAGGGGGTGTCGTCGGTGCTGTCGTCGACAAAGATCAGCTCGGCGGGGACGCCTGTGAGTACTGCGGCCAGCCTGGCGACCAGGGGTTCGACGTTGCCTGACTCGTTGCGGGTGGGAACAACGACACTGAGCAGAGGCGTCGTCGTGCTCGAGACCATTAATAGGACTGTACAGGGCCGGGGGAAGGTCGAAAATACCTCGGGCCGCGGGACCACAAATCCGGTCGGACCTCGTAAAGGACCGGTCCGACCTCGTAAAGTAGAGGAAGGGTAGGCGCTGGTACCCCGCTGGCCGGCGCCTACCCCCTTCCCTCGACGCGGTTTCCGCGTGCCCAGCCACTAAGGGTCCTCCGCGAAAAGGCCCTAACCTTGAGGATGCGCCCGCGGATCGCCCACGGCCTGGTCTCATTGCTCCTCCTGTCCGCCTGCGGCACGTCGGCCGCCTCGGGTGCGACGATCGTGGTGCCGCCGCCCGCCACGCCGCGGGCGGAGCCCAGCCCCCTCAACCAGGCCTCGATCAACGCCAAACACATCCACGCCCTGACCACCCGAGACCGAGGACTGCGTTTGCTGGTGGCCACCCACCGGGGGTTGGTCGCGGCGGTTCCAGGCGGCGCCGCGCCCCGGCCGTTGGGCGCGCCGAGCATGGCCGGCGACGTGCTCTCCCTCTTCTACGCACCTGATGGGGCGCTCTACGCGGCAGGCCACAACCTCGGCGTCAGGGTCAGCCACGACGATGGCGCCTCCTGGTCCGAGACCTCGCCCGACCTCGCCGGCGCCGATGTGCACGGCCTCGCTGCCGACCCCTCCCACAGCGGCCAGATGTATGCGTACGCCGTCGGCAAGGGACTGATGGTGACCACCGACAGCGGCGCCCACTGGACCCACCGGCCGGGGCAGGCCGACACCAACTACATCACCGGCCTGGCGGTGACCGCCGACGGCACGCTGCTGGCGGGCACGCCCGGTCTGGGGGTCGCCGCCAGCACCGATCACGGCGTCTCCTATGTCACCATCCGCGACAAGACCGGTCCGGTATACGCGATAGCCGCGAGCGCCACGGATGCCAACATCGTCCTGGTCGCCGCGGAGAACGGCATCTTCCTGACCGGGGACGGCGGCAAGACCTGGAATGAGGGCGCGCCCAACGTGGCGGTCACCGGTGTCGCGATCGATCGCGACGACTCGCACCGCTTTTACGCGGGCGGCGCCGACGGTTCGATCGCCGTCTCCACCGACGCCGGCATCAGCTTCAAGACCTACTGATCGTGCGGCAGCTTCACATCATCCGGCACCCGGGCGACGTCCTCGCGCTGGAGGTGATCGGCGAGCAGCTGCGGCAGGGCGACGAGGTCCGGGTGGTGGCGATGGGTGCGGCTGTCGGGATGCGAATCCCCGGCGGCGATGAGGCCCTCGGCGTGCCTCCGGCGCCATACGATGCCCTGGTGGAGCTGCTGGTCTGGTGCGAGCGCGTGGTCAGCTGGTGAAGGCCGAACTGGCGATCAAGCTGGAGCGGGCGGGCGCGCGCATCGCCGAGCTTGAGAGCGTGCTGGTCGCCTACTCCGGCGGGGTCGACAGCGCCCTGGTCCTGGACCTCGCCCACGGCGTCCTGGGCCCGGCGGCCGCGGGCGTCATCGCCCGATCCCCAAGCCTGCCCGGCGCCGAGCTCGAGGCGGCCCTGGCGCTGGCCCGCGAGCGCGGCATCGAGGTCTCGGTGCTGGACACCCGCGAGGTGGAGCTCGAGGGCTACCGGCGCAACCAGCCCGACCGGTGCTATTTCTGTAAGTCCGAGCTCTACAGCCGGCTCGCCGAGGTCGCGGCGGCGCGCGGCGTGCGAGCCCTGCTCGACGGCTTCAACCGGGACGACCGGGCCGACTGGCGCCCGGGCCGGCGCGCCGCCACCGAGGTTGGCGTCATCAGCCCCCTGGACGAGGCCGGCCTGGACAAGGCTGAGGTCCGGGTTGCCGCCCGCGAACTGGGTCTGTCCAACTGGGACAAGCCCGAGGCGGCGTGCCTCTCCTCGCGCGTCCCCTACGGCACCCTGATCGAACCCTCGCTGCTCAGCCGGATCGAGCAGGCCGAGGTCGCTCTCCATGAGGAGGGCTTCCGCCAGGTGCGCGTCCGCCACGCGGGGGCGAGGGCGGTCATCGAGGTCGAGCGTGCGCAGATTCCGCGCCTGGTGCAGCCTGACCGCCTGGCCCGGGTCTCCCGGCGCCTGGCGGCGCTGGGTTATCCCAGTGTCGAGGTCTGCCCGGACGGCTACCGCAAGGGGAGCCTCAACGCGCGCCCGACGATGCCAGTTGCGGATGGCGCTTGACCACCCCGGCGATGCCCGGCTCAGCGACATCGAGGTCGAGCGCTATAGCCGCCAGCTGATCCTCGACGGGGTCGGTGAGGCCGGCCAACGCCGCCTGGCGGAGGCGCGGGCCCTGGTGATCGGGGCGGGTGCGCTGGGGTCGCCGGTGATCCAGTACCTGGCGGCTGCAGGGGTCGGGGAGATCGAGATCTGGGACGGTGATGCCGTGGAGGCGTCGAACCTGGGTCGTCAGCCGTTGCACACCGAGGCGGACCTCGGGCAGCCCAAGGCGGCCTCGGCGGCGGCGGCGGCGCGGGCCATCAACGGCACGATTCGGGTGGTCGACGTGGCGCGGCGCCTGCATCCCGAGGATGCCCCCGCCGTGGTCCGCGGGCGCACCGTGGTCTGCGACGCGACCGATGATTTCGAGATCAAGTTCGCCCTCAACGACGCCTGCGTCGGCGCGGGGGTGTCCCTGGTGCATGCCGCGATCCTGGAGTTCGGTGGGCAGCTGACCACCGTCCTGCCGGGCGGGCCCTGCGTGCGCTGCTTCTTCGGCGCGCCACCCATGGCGGGGGAGGTCCCGACCTGCGCCCAGGCGGGGATCCTCGGCCCGGTGGCCGCGGTCGTGGGCGGGATGCAGGCGGTGGAGGCGATGAAGCTGATGCTGGGCGTGGGGCAGCCCCTGTCGGGGCGCCTGCTGGTCTACGATGCGCTGCGGCCGCGGGCGCGAATCGTCGACTTTGCCCTCGACGCTGCCTGCACCGCGCCGCATCCACCAATCAAAGGAGTGACCTCATGAGCGACCTGGTCCTGACGTCCGTGAAGGACGGCTTGCTGACGATCACCCTGAATCGTGCCGACAAGCGCAATGCGCTCAGCATCGAACTGTTCGAGGCGGTGGGCGCGGCGTTCGACCTGGCCGCGGACCCGGCGGTGCAGGTGGTGCTGCTGCGCGGCGAGGGCAACGTCTTCTGCGCCGGCATCGACCTGGCCTCACTGGCCGCACTGGGCGGGGGTAACGTGCGCGAGAACTTCCCGGGCGGGGTCGCCCACCTCCAGGACATCTACATGAAGCTGGAGCGGATCGGCAAGCCGTCCGTGGCCGCGGTCCACGGGGCGGCCTTCGGCGCCGGGCTCCAGCTGGCGATGGCCTGCGACCTGCGCGTCGCCGCTGACGACGTCAGGCTGGGGATGCTCGAGATCCGTTACGGCATCATCCCCGACCTCGCCGGGATCCACCGTGCGGTGCAGCTGTGCGGCCTCAGCCGCGCCAAGGACCTGGCCATGACCGGGCGCGAGGTGGGGGCCGAGGAGGCGCTGCGAATCGGGCTCGTGGACCGCGTCGTGCCCGCCACCGACGCTCAGCAGGCGGGGTTGGAACTGGCCCGCGCCATCGGCGCCAACGCCCCCGTCGCGACCTCCTCGATCAAGCGCCTCGCCGACCAGTCCGCCTCGGGGCAGGCGCCTGACGACAATCTCCGCGATGTCGCCGCGGCCCAGGTCGAGTGCATCACCAGCCCCGACTTCGCCGAGGCCATGACCGCGCGCCTGGAGCGCCGCCCGCCCAACTTCACCGGGCGCGCTTGAGCGAACCCGGGATCCTGGCGATCGACCAGGGCACCACCGGGACCACCGTCCTGCTGGTCGACTCGGCCGGCCACGTCGTCGACCGGGCCTACCGCGAGATCACCCAGCACTACCCACGCCCCGGCTGGGTCGAGCACGACGCGGAGGAGATCTGGAAGACGGCGCTCGAGGCCACCGACGAACTCCTGCAGCGGACTGGCACCAAGCCCTCGGCGGTGGGCATCACCAACCAGCGCGAGACCTTTGTGCTCTGGGACCGCGGCACGCTCCAGCCCGTGGCGCCCGCGATCGTGTGGCAATGCCGCCGCAGTGCGGACCTCTGCCGGGAGCTCAAGGATGAGGGCCGGGAGGGCCTCTTCCGGGAGCGCACCGGGTTGCTCCTCGACCCCTACTTCTCAGGCACCAAGCTGCGCTGGCTGCTGGACCAGGACGACGCGATCCGACGGCGCGCCGAGGCCGCTGAGCTGCGCTTTGGCACCATCGACACCTGGCTCATCGCCCGCCTCAGCGGCGGCCGCGAGCACGTCACCGAACCCGGCAACGCCAGTCGCACCCTGCTCTTCGACATCAACCGGATGCGCTGGGACGACGAACTCTGCGCGATCCTGCACGTGCCGACCTCACTGCTGCCCGAGGTCCGTGACAGCTCCGGCGACTTCGGCCGCACCGAGCCCGCGTCCTTCCTGGGCCTGGACCTTGCCATCGGCGGGGTCGCCGGCGACCAGCAGGCGGCGCTCTTCGGGCAGGCCTGCTTCAGTCCGGGCATGTGCAAGAACACCTACGGGACGGGCTCCTTCGTGCTGCTGAACACCGGCGACCAGCCGCGCCCGAGCCAGGCGGGCATGCTGGCGACCGTCGCCTGGCAGCTGGGCGGGAAACCGACCTACGCCATGGAGGGGGCGATCTTCATCACTGGAGCGGCCCTGCAATGGCTTCGCGACGGCCTGCACCTGATCGCGCAAGCTTCGGAGGCCGGCCCCATTGCGGCCGCCAACCCGGACACCGCCGGCGTCCACCTGGTGCCTGCCTTCGCCGGCCTCGGCGCGCCGCACTGGGACCCTGAGGCCCGGGGCCTGGTGTCGGGGATCACGGGCGGAACCACCCGCGAGCACCTGGTGCGCGCGGCGGTGGAATCGATGGCCTTCCAGACCGCAGATGTGCTCCAGGCGATGGCCGCGGAGGGGGTCCGTCCGAGCGAGCTGCGCGTCGACGGTGGGGCCAGCGTGATGGATGCCCTGCTGCAGTTCCAGGCCGACCTGCTGGAGGTGCCCGTCGTCCGCTCGGCGACGGTCGAGACGACGGCGCTCGGTGCCTCGTTCCTGGCCGGGTTGGCGACCGGGACGTGGGCCTCTATCGACGAGGTGGGGGCGACCTGGGAGGAGGCCGCGCGCTTCACCCCCTCGATGGACAAGGCGGAGCGGGAGCGGCGCCTGGGAGGCTGGCGCGACGCTGTCCAGCGCGCCTTAACAACTGTCAACCATTCTTAACCTGATCTTCACCACTTTTACCTGCGACTTACGAATAATTGCCCTCACAGCCGAGCCCTACTCAATCCCTTCCTTGGAAAAGCCCGAGACCCCCCTCGGGCTTTTCTATTTCCCGGGGGTTCTCGCTCCCGCCTTCGGATCCGGGCTGCGCCCCCTTCCCCAATAGAATTGCCCGCGTGCCGGCGCCCGAAAGGCATCACCTCCTCTACGCGCGGCAGACGCTGCGCGACTTCCGAAACGTCCTCGGTCTGTTTGCCCTGGGCTATCTCGGGATTGGCGCCTACGACTCCGTCACCCACCACGATCCTGCCCGCATGATCCAGTGGGTGATCTCGGCCACCTTCCCCGTGATCGTGGGACTGCTGCTCTATCTCTACTCGCGCCGGACGTTCGTCGAGTTCCAGGAGGGGGGCGTGCTGATCCGCCAGTTCCTGCGCGCCGCGCTGATCCCCTACACCGACATCGAGAAGGCCCGGGTCGACTCGATGGAGCACATCTTTGACCGCCCCGACCGCAAACGCTGGCAGACCAAGACGGTCCGCGCGCTCTACAAACAGAAGGCCCTGTGTCTGCGCATCCGCGCCGACGACGCGCAGTCGGCGGAGTTGCGCCGCCGGCTGGGCCTGCGCACCATCGTCGAACGCGAAGCGGTCCTGCCGTTGCAGGACACCGACTCGGCCTACGCCACCATCAAGGGGAAGCTGGCGTCGCGCCGCCAACCGGAGCCGGCCGACGCGCCCGACGCGACCCGGCGCCGCCGCCGCGGCAAGCGGGGGAGGTGACCGAGCCAGAGGAGGCTCCGCGCGGGAGGCCCGGGCGGCGTGACTTCCGCATCATCATCGCGATCACCGTTCTCGCTTTCTTCATGCGCCTGCTCAGCCCGGTCCTCCCGGACTTCGCCACCAAACCGACGAGCTGGCCGCCGGTGCGGGTGCTGGGCCTCGGTCACCCATTCCAGTCACCCAACGGCTACATCTTCGACGAGGTCTACTTCGCCCAGGACGCCTGCAAGGACCTGGTCGGCATGGACTACCTGGACCCCGAGCCCCCCTTCTCCAAGCTGGTGATCGCCGCCGGCATGGTGGTGGGCGGGACCTGGCTGCATTACGACCGCGGCGTGACTGTCGCCCCCGGCAAAACCTGCGAGACCGAGGGCACGCTGCCGGGATTCGGGACGTGGGGGTGGCGGCTGGCCAGCCTGGTCTTCGGCACCGCGCTGATCCCGCTGATCTACCTGATCGCCCTGCGCATCAGGCCCGACCGATTCTTCGCCACCGCGGCGGCGGTCCTGATGACCTTTGATGGCATGGCCTTCGTGCAATCGCGCATCGGCATGATCGACGCCGTCGCGCTGGCGCTGCTGCTGCTGTCGTACTGGGTCTTCCATCTCCACCGCGACGCCCGCACCGACCGGGGTTGGTGGTGGACGCTGACCGCCCTGGGCCTCTCCATCGGCCTGTCGGTGGCGGCCAAGTGGACCACCCTGGCGGCCCCGGGGACGATGATCATGGTGCTCATCGGCGGCTGGCTCCTGACCAGGATCCGGCTCGAGAGCCCGGGCGTGGGCTGGAGACTGGGCTCGGAAACCTGGCGGCGGCTCAGCCCGGTCGGTCCGCGCGACCGGTTCGTCCGCGCCTACGTCTACCTGCTCTTCCTGCTGGTGCTGCCGGCGATGGTCTACACCCTGACCTACTTCCGCTACAACAGCATCCCGCACTGCAGCGCAACCGCGTCGGGCGGACTCGAGGTCCCGTCCACCTGCCCGGCGGTCGGCGCGCCACGCCCGGCGCTGCAGCTCTCGCACGTTGGCCCGATCTGGATCCCGACGGGTCTCGATCCCGGAAATTACCTTCACCAGATGGTGGTCCATGACCAGTGGGCGTATGACTACCACGCCCATCTCACGGCAACCCACACCTACGGCTCGCCCTGGTACAGCTGGCCTTTCCTGCTCCGCCCCGTGGCCTACTACTACCAGGACAACGTCGGCTTCTCCAACGGCACCCACCAGCCGCTGCGCGGCGAGGTCTTCAACCTCGGCAACCCCGCCATCTGGTGGGCGTCGATCCCGGCGTTGATCTACTGCGGCATCTATGCGGTGCGCCGCCGCAGCTACGCCCCGGCGCTGATCGTGGTCGGGTTCCTGGCGGCGTGGCTACCCTTCTCGCGGGTGACCCGGGTGATGTTCCTCTACCACATGTTCGGAGCCCTTCCGTTCATGATCCTGGCGCTGGCCTTCGCGCTCTCCGGCGTCCGCCACGCGCGCATACGTCTAAGCCTCGGCAGCGCCACCCTGCCCACCCTCAGTGGTCGCCAGCTCGCCCTCGCCTACCTCGCGCTGGTGCTCCTGGTGTTCGTCTTCTTCTACCCGATGTGGACCGCCGGGCCCATCACCGGGGACCAGTGGACGCAGCGGATCTGGTTCAACCTCAGCCCCGATACCAAGATCTCCTGGATCTGACGCCGCATGCTCATCGCGTACCTGCTGCTGGCCTTTGCGGCCGGTTTCATGATGACCTTCATCAGCCAGATGCCGTGGCAGCTCGAGGGCCGGCTCGCCGCCGGCATCGTGCTCGGGTTTTCAGCGGCAGCGATGCTGACCTGGGTGGCCGCGATCCCACTCGGGATGTCGGGTGTCAGCGTTGCCGCGGGCGCGGCGCTGCTCGCCATGGTCGTCGTCGCCTGCGGCCGGTGCACGAGGTGGCGGCCGACCCTGCGCGATGAGGCCGTGTCCCTGGCGCGCCGCTGGCGCCGCGGCCAGGCGCTGCCGCTGTGGCTCCTGGTCGGGCTGGCGCTGGTGTTCTTCGTTCCCTTTTACTCGCACGCGCTGGAGCTGCGCAGCGACGGGCTCTACGCCGGGTACGTGAACATCTGGGGTGACTGGTGCACCCACCTGGCGATCGCCGGGTTCCTCTCCGACGCCCCCCACGTCTTGCCGCCCGACAACCCCTTCTTCAGCGGCGTCAAGCTGACCTATCCCTTCCTACCCGACCTCTTCTCCGGGGCTCTGCTGCACCTCGGGCTGTCGCTGCAGCAGAGCCTGCCGCTGGCCAGCGCGATCATGTCGCTGGCGCTTGTGGTGATCTTCTTCTCGACCGCCCAGCGCCTCGTCGGTGACCGCTGGACGGCGGCGGTCGCGGTGCTGATCTTCTTCCTCAGCGGCGGCCTGGGCTTCCTCGGCGTGTTCCAGGGGCTGGCGCCTCAGGGCGGCGCGCTGGGCCTGCCGGCGGCCCTCCTCGACGCCGTCGTCCACCCCGTCCGTGAGTACACGCTGGACCGCAGCGTGGGTTTCCAATGGCTCAACCCGGTCCTCGCCTACCTGGTCCCCCAGCGCGCCACTCTCTTTGGTTTCGGCGTCGGCCTGGTCGTGGTCTCGCTGGCCTGGTATGCCCGCAGCACCGGGGCGCGCCGGGAGTTCCTGCTCGCCGGGCTACTCCTCGGCCTGATGCCGCTGCTGCACACCAGCAGTTACTTCGACCTCGCGCTTTTCCTCACGGTGCTGGCGGTGGTCGATGTCGGCTTGGCCGTCGGCCGGGGCGGGTCCCGGGCGACACTGGTGAACTGGGCCACGCTGCTGGTGCCCGCCGCCATCCTGGGCGCTCCGCAGGTCGTGATGATCCTGCCTCCGGCCGCCTACAGCCACGGCTTCCTGCGCCTCCAGCCGGGCTGGCTGGCCTCCACCCGGGACACCCCGTACCACCTCAACGCCTTCATTTTCTGGATCCTCAACACCGCCCTGCTGATCCCGCTGGCCCTGGCGACCCTGCTCTTCGAGCGGGGCGGCAAACCCGGGCTGCGGCGCTTCCTGGCGCCCGCCTGGGCACTCTTCGTGCTGCCCAACATCGTCATCCTGCAGCCCTGGGACTGGGACAACACCAAGTGGTTCGTATGGTGGGCGATCCTGGCCGCGGTACTTGGCGCGGTGGTCCTGGGGCAACTGCTCCGACGGGGGCCACTGCTGGCGGCGGTGGCGGGGGTGCTGCTGCTGGCCACCACCGCGTCCGGGATCCTCGACCTCACCCGCGCCTCCCAACCGGGGCTGCCCGGCGTCAGCTACCGGCTGCTCAGCAACGACGAGCTGGACGTCGCTGCGTGGGCGCGCACCAGGACCCCCGAGTCGGCCGTGTTCCTGACCGGTTGGCAGAACAACCACCCCATCCTGACCCTCAGCCACCGCGAGATCGTGATGGGCTACCCCGGCTGGATCTGGACCTGGGGCCTGCCACCGGACCAGCGCATGGCGGATGTCCGTGCGATGTACCAGGGAGGCCCGTCAACCGAGGCGCTGCTCGGCCAATACCATGTGCGCTACGTGGTCATCGGCCCCGAGGAGATGAACTCCGCCAACGGCCCCGGGGCCAACCTGGCCTACTTCCAGGATCACCACCACCTCGCCTTCCAGTCACGCGATTACGAGGTCTTCAGCGTTTCCTGAGGTTCCGTTCGTCATAATCTCCGCCTCCTGATGACCAACACCGGACGCGTCCATGAGGCGCCGCAGCTGGCCCTCTCGATCGCCATCGAGGACCGCCCCGGCATGCTCGCGGGCCTGGCCCGGGTGATCTATGAGCACGGCGCCAACGTCACCTACGTGGGCATCGATGAGCGTGAGGGGCAACGGGCACGGATCCTCTTCGAGTTGGAATCGGTGGCCGACGAGGAGGCCCTGGGCGCCGCCCTGGCGGCCCTTCCCGGCGTGACCGAAGTGACCCGCGCCCCCACCTTTCACAAGGTGTTCGGGCGGCGGGTGATCGTGATCGGCGCGGGAGCCCAGGTCGGCAGCGTGGTCATGGGCGCGGTCAGCGAGGCCGACCGCCACAACATCCGGGGGGAGCGCATCTCCGTGGACACGATTCCCCTCGTCGGGGAGGCCGAGATCGCCGAAGCGGTGAGGGCCACGGCACGACTTCCGCGTGTTGAGGCTCTGGTCCTGGCGGGTAGCCTGATGGGTGGTGAGATCACCGTGGCCGTGCGTGAGGTCAGGGAGAAGGGGATTGTCGTCGTGTCGCTGAACATGGCCGGTTCGGTCCCCGCGGCCGCCGACCTGGTCGTCGGCGATCCCATGCAGGCCGGCGTGATGGCCGTGATGCTGGTGGCCAAGACCGCCAAGCTCGACATCCAGCGCATCCGCGGCAGGCGCTTCTGAGCCAGCTGGCGGGGGGGCAGGACACAGAGAGCTGGCTGCCTGTCTTCGCGCGCATCGCTGACGAGGTGCAGACCGCGGTCGCCGAGGTGTGGGGAACCGCGGCGTCGCGCGAGCTCCAGGGCCAGGGGGCCGGCGGGGATGGCACCGTCTACATCGACGCCCTGGCCGAGCAGATTGTCATCCGCGCCCTCGAGCAGGAGCACCGCCGCGGCCGCGCGTTCCAACTGGTGTCCGAGGAGGTCGGCGAGCGGACCTACGGGGACGGCGGGGACACGATCGTGGTCGACCCCATCGACGGCAGCCACAACGCCAAGATGGGCATCCCCTATTTCAGCCTGGTGATGGCCGCGGCGACCGGGCGCACGTTTGGTTCGGTCTACGAGGCGACGGTGCGCAACCTGGTGACGGGTGAGCATTTCGAGGCCCGGCGCGGCGGGGGCGCCACGCGCAACGGCGCGGCCCTGGCGCCGGGGAGCGGGCTGCTTGGAGGGGCGATAAACGTGCTCCAGCTGGAGGGCAACAACTGGGCCCGGAACAGCCACCACTACGACGCCCTGATCGCCGAGGCGCAGAAGTTCCGGGTGCTGGGGTCGGCGGCGCTCAACATCTGTCTCTGTGCGACTGGCGCGGTGAGCCTGACGATCGCGCCCTCGCTGCGCTCGGTCGACTGCGTGGGCCCGCTGCTGGTGCTGGAGGAGGCCGGGGGCGCGGCCAGCGACTTCGAAGGCGGCAGCCTGGCCGAGGCCGGGCTGGAGCTGTCCACCCGGATCCCGGTGATCGCGGCCGCCAGCCGGGAAGCGCTGGACCGGGGCCTGCAGTTGCTGACATCCGGCGACCGGTCCGCTCCCGAGGGCGCCGTCCCTGCCTGAGCTGCGACGCGACCCCGTCACCGGGCACTGGGTCAACCTCGCCCCGGGCCGGGCATCCCGGCCCGAGGCGCTTCCCGGGCGCCGCGCCCATGAGAGTTCCGACGACTCCCAGTGCCCATTCTGTGAGGGCCACGAGGAGATGACGCCGCCGGAGGTGTCCGCCATCCGTGACGGCGGCGCGGCGAACCAGCCCGGCTGGCAGGTACGGGTGGTCCCCAACCTCTTCCCCGCCTACTCCAGCGAGGACGGCCCCGCCGACATGGGCAACTCGCTGCGCACCTTCGGACCGGCGCTGGGCGTCTGCGAGGTCATCATCCACAGCCCCGACCACCGTCGCTGGATGCCGCACCTGTCCGCACACCATGCCGAGCTGGTGATGGCCACCACCTTCCAGCGTTACTGGCGTCACCGGGTGCAGGGGGTGGGGACCGTGCTGCCGCTCTACAACCACGGACGCGAGGCCGGGGCGTCGTTGCGGCATCCCCACGGCCAGGTCTTCGCGACGCGCGCCTCGTCCCCCCAGCTCGACCAGGAGCTGGCCGGCGCCGAAGCCGCCCGCCGCCAGGTCGGCGGCTGCGTCTTCTGCCACATGGTCGAGGAGGAGCTGAAGAGCGCGGAGCGCGTGGTCGCCGAGAGCACCGACTTCGTGGCGCTGGCCCCGTGGGCGTCGCGCTCGCCCTTCGAGACCTGGATCATCCCCCGCGAGCACCAGGCGGATTTCGGCATGGCCGGCGAGGAGCTCGCGGCCTCCCTGGGGGTGTTCCTGCGCAGCGTCCTCTGGCGCATCACCCATGAGCTCGGCGACGTGCCCCTCAACTGGTATATCCACAGCTACCCGTCGGCTGCCGGCGACGCCCTGCGCAGCTATCACTGGCACCTCGAGATCCGGCCCAAGCTGGCGGACCTGGCGGGGTTCGAGCTGGCCACGGGGACGTTCATCAACACCGTCGCGCCGGAGGTCGCAGCCCGCGCCCTGGGCGGCGTGGGCGAACCCGGACCCGAGGCCTCGGACCCCGGCAGTTGATGCGCTGGCGCGGCAGGCTGCGACTGGGCAGCCTGGGGATACTGGCGGCGACCCTGGCGGCCTCCGGGCTCCCCGCGACCGCCGCGGACGTTCCCGTCGGGCCCACCGTCCTCAACGTGCTCCCACCGGGAAACTCGGGCCTGTTCACTGTCGCCGGCCAGGCCCAGGGCCAGGCATCGGGCAACCCGGCTGACTACGGCCCCAACATCGACGACCAGCGGCAGCTCTACTGGTCGTTCACCTACAAGCCGGGAAGCTTCCGGCAGCCGCAGGGCGGCGGTGAGTCGCCGCTGCCCGGCGTGACCATCGAGCGGAACAGCTACGGCATCCCCGCGATCTATTCGGATGACGCCTCCAAGCTCTTCTATGGGATGGGCTACGCCCAGGCCCAGGACCGCCTCTTTGAGATGGATGCGATTCGCCGCACCGGGGAGGGGAGGCTCTCCGAGCTGGTGGGGCCCGGCTCCTATGGCGCTGACGTGCAGGCCCGCGTGCGGACCTACACCGACGCGGAGTACGCGCAGTTCATGCAGCATGCCGAGCCCTCCTCGCAGACCGCGGTCCTGGGCTACGTGGCGGGGGTCAACGCCTGGATCCAGAAGGTGACCACCACCGAGATCGCCAAACTTCCAGCGGAGTACGCGCTGCTCACCAGCGTGCCGGAGCCGTGGACCGTCAAGGACACCCTGGCCGCGGGCGTGCTGATCACGCGAACCGTCGCGTCGGCGGGCGGTGAGGAATACGGAAACATCCATTTCCTCAAAGAACTGGAGACCCGGTATGGCAAGGTCGAGGGTCGCAAGGTCTACCAGGACCTGTTCTGGGTCGACGATCCCAAGGCGGTGGTCACCCTGCCGCCGAGTGCCCCGGCGTTCAGCAACAACCCGACGCCGCCTGCCGGGCGAGAGGCGGCCTTCCAGGCGGCCGCCGACTATGCCGACTCCCTGCCGGATGACCTGGCCAGCGGGATTGGCACCGGCGCCGCCACGCCTGCTGCGGTGGTCGCCGGCGCACATCCAACCGCTGCACAGCTGGCAGTCCTCAAGGCGACATCGGCGATCACCCGCTGGGCGGCGTCGCTGCACGGCGGTTCCTACACGTATGCGCTGGCGCCCTCCAAGACCAAGAACCACAAGACCCTGTTGGAGAGCGCCCCCCAGCTCGGGTACACCTATCCAACGTTGCTGTACGAGCAGGAGATCCACGGCGCCGGATACGACGCGCGGGGTGTGGTGCCCCCGGGACTACCCGTGGTCGGGATCGGCTACAACCAGAAGCTCGCCTGGGGCCTGACCACGGGCGACTCCAAGACCATCGACAGCTTCATCGAGACGACCCGAGCGAACCCCACGCCGGGCGGTTCACCGCAGTACCAGCACAACGGTCGATGGCTTGACGAGTCGTGCCGCGACGAGGTCATGAAATATCGCCAGGTGGTCAACGGCGTCCCCGTCGGACCGCCGGTCCTGACCAAAACGGTCAACGTCTGTCGTACCCTGCACGGCCCCGTGGTGGCGGTGCACGCGGGCGGGACGATGGCCCGCTCGGTGCAGTACGCGATGTTCATGCGGGAGATCAACACCCTCGATGGCGTCCTCGGCTGGGACCGCGACCAGGACCTCGCGTCATTCAAGCGCGACGAGGCCAAGGTGGCGTGGAACGAGAACACGATGTACGCCGACGCCGACGGCCATATCGCCTACTGGCACCCCGGTCTCTACCCGCTGCGCGCCGTGGGCGTTGACCCTCGGTTCCCGTCCAAGGGCGACGGCACCCAGGACTGGCAGCGACTGCTCACCTTCGATGAGATGCCGCACGCGATCGACCCCCCCGAAGGATTCATGGCCAACTGGAACAACCTGCCGGCGCACGGGTGGGACAACGGGGAGGTGAATATTCCCAGCGAGCGCCCCGAGGGCGCGAACTACCGCCTCGACAACGCCACCGACCAGCTGGCGGCGCGCAACGACTTCACCCTCCAGGACCTGGTGCAGGTGGACCGCACCATCGGCACCCACGACGCGCGCTTCAAGCCCATGCGGCCGTTGATAGCGGCCGCTCGCCCGGGCGCCAATGGATCGGTCGCGGCGGCGATGGACCTGCTGCTGTCATGGGACGGCAGCTACTTCGGGGCGGGGGCGGGCACGAGCCCCGACAACAAGACCGACGGTCCCGCACCGACATACTTCGACTTCTTCATCCAGGCACTGGAGAAGCAGCTCTTCTCGTCGGC
>DAINSI010000008.1:28946-48210 GCA_036741395.1 Candidatus Dormiibacterota bacterium | reverse complement strand
CAGCCGGGCGGCCCATTCGACTGCCCGCTGGGCCATTGTGGCCTCGTCGGGGGAGTAAAGCAGCAGATCCTGGGTGGCGGTGCGGTATCCCTCCTCCTCACGGGCCCGCCACGACCGACGCAGCCAGCCCGGCGGCCTGAAGCTGACGTAAAGAACGGGTGCGGCGGCGATGAACGGGACTTCGAACAGCACTATGCCCACTTGACTGATGGCCGTGTGCTGTGCGGCCGCCGCGCCCGCGACTCCGATTAACAGCATGAAGACGGCCACGATGAGGACGTAGCCGAGGGACAGAGCCCGCAACCGCGCTCGCTGCACCGCCGGCCGCCCTCGCGAGGTCCGCCACAGGCGGTAGGCCGGCTCTCCGACCATGCCGCACCAGTAGCCCAGATAGGCAATTGCATACAACAGGACGTAGGTCGACACCTTGGCGGTGGAGTCGGATTGAGGGACCGTCAGTGCCCACAAGCTGACCCCTGCGGCCCCCACGCTGACGGCGACCAGGACTCGCCGAGAGTAGGGGATCAGGTGATGCCGGAACAGCAGCAAAGCGTATCCGCTGCCAATCAGCCCTACGGAGGTCAGATAGCCGAGGACCGCCGGGTAGCTCGCTCCCATGGCCTTTTTGACCTGGCCCAGGAGGATGACCAGGCCGAGCAAGCCCAGCGCCAGCGCCAGGTAGCCGCGGCTCCGTTCGCGTCTACGCAGCCACTCGACGACGGCGAGGAACCCGAGCAGGGTGAAGGCGATCGCCGATACCCACTGAAGCACGCTCGTCAGCTGTTGCATGTGGCCATCATGATCGCCTCGCTGACTTTCGGCAATGTCAATCTAGGAGGTCCGTCTCGCGAGCGTGATCCGATCCAACGGCGCGGCACGTCGCCACCATCTTCTCCGCGGCAGTGGGTGATCACCGCAAAGCATTGGTACAGGATTGTTAACTTCCGGCGGGCTGCTCCGAGGTCCAGAAGTGGTTCGGCTTCCGAGCACGTCCAGTCGAGCCAGGATTGCGAACCGGCTCAACAGCTGCGGATACCCCCAGGGAGTATCGTTGTACGGAGATGAAACACGGTTACGCCCATGACAAAGGCAAGCTCGGGGTGCGCCTCAACCGCATCGAGGGACAGGTCCGTGGCATTTCCCGCATGGTTGCCGACGATAAGTACTGCATAGACATCCTCACCCAGGTCAGCGCCGCCAAGGCTGCCCTCGACCAGGTGGCGTTGCTTCTCCTCGACGACCACGTCAAGGGGTGTGTTGTCGATGCGGTGCGCGAGGGACAGACCGACAAGCTCGATGAGCTCATCGGTGCGGTGGCCAGGTTCGCTCGTGCCTGAAAGCCTGGTAGGAAGCAAATGACCGCTGTGTTGGACGCAGTCCTGGCGAGCCTGCGCATGGCTTTCTTCATGTTCTGGGACACGCTGTGGCCCCTGGTTTTTGGGTTCGCGCTCTCAGGGGTCGTCCAGGCCTTCGTCTCACGCGACGAGATGCGCAGGCTGATGGGTGACCATCGGCCCAGGACGATTGCGCGGGCCAGCCTCTTCGGCGCGATCTCCTCGTCCTGCTCGTATGCCGCCAGTGCAATGGCCAAGTCGCTCTTCCAGAAGGGCGCCGACTTCACCACCGCGATGATCTTCATGATCGCGTCCACCAACCTGGTGCTCGAACTTGGGCTCGTTCTCTGGATCCTCATCGGTTGGCAATTCGCGCTCAGTGAGTACATCGGGGGGGCCATCATGATCGCCCTGATGGCGCTGCTGGCGCGATTCTTCCTCAAGCCGAAGTTGATCGAGGCTGCCCGCGAGCACCTCAGCCAGGGTGGCGGGGGAAGCTCGGGCCACGAAGCCCATGCCGGGATGGCCGAGGAGCGCCAGGCGCTGCCCTGGTCGCAGCGCGTTCGCTCCCGCGCCGGGTGGGCTGACGCGGCGAGCTACACCATGGCGGACCTGATCATGCTGCGCCGGGAACTGGTGATCGGGTACGTCGTCGCGGGCTTCCTCGCGGTGCTCATCCCCGACAGCCTCTGGAATGTGATCTTCTTCCACGGCCACGGCTTCTGGACCTCACTGGAGAACGTTGTCGTCGGTCCGTTCATCGCCGTTATCAGCTTCGTCTGCTCCATCGGTAATGTGCCGCTCGCGGCCGCGTTGTGGAAGGGCGGCATCAGCTTTGGTGGCGTGGTCAGCTTCATATTTGCCGACCTGATATCGCTCCCACTGATCCTGATATATCGGAAGTTCTACGGCTGGGCGCTGACCCTAGGACTGGTGGCGCTGATGTGGACGGTAATGTCCATCGCCGGCCTCATCACCGAGTACCTGTTCATGGGGCTGCGGCTGCTGCCACAGAGCCGGCCGGTGCAGGTTGTCGAGCCCGCATTTCATTGGAATTACACGACGTACCTGAACCTGGTCTTCCTCGCCGTTTTTGCGGGGATCGTCTACCTCTACAAGAACCGGGAGCAATTCGGTGGGGGAAAGGGGTATGCCCTCGACCCCGTCTGTGGCATGCAGGTCGAATCCGCCCATGCCCCGGCGAATGCCGCGCACGACGGGCGGCTCTACCACTTCTGTTCCGACCGCTGCCACGACCGTTTCGTCGCCTCACCGGATCGATTCGCGAAGGCGGGCGCCAAGCCCGAGGGCATGGAGCGCGACCAGGCATCGGCGGTCGACCCGGTCTGCGGGATGACCGCCGACCGCGCGACAGCCCCGAGTCATCCGCATGCTGGGCAGACGTTCTATTTCTGTGGTGAGGGCTGTCGCGACGCGTTCGCGGCGGAGCCTGAGCGCTACCTCGCGGGTGCTGGACACCCCGGCTGACGCTTCGGCGCGCCAGCCACGGGGATGAGAGGCGCCGCGATTGCTTCGGCTCCAGGACCAAGGCGGTGCGCAACAAATTCAGTAACCAGCGGGCCGGCGGCGCCGCCAGATGCTGAACCGTGCCGGACGGCCGGGTGCGGGCTCCAAAGCGCACGCGCGACGGTTCAGGACCTCGTCAAAGTTGTCCTCGAGCCCTGAGAGGCGGGCGGTCCGGTAGCCGCCGTCGGTGATGCAGGCGACCAGGTCGCCCGAATAATGCTCCAGGCAGCCACCGAGGCTGGAGAACAGAGGCGGCCAGCAGATGAACAGTGTTCGGTCGCGGTGCCCGGCCAGTACCCGCTCGTCTCCCTCTCGAACCCCCGTCCAGGCCGCCGCGCCGGCGTGGTATCGGTTCACCCTCGCCGACGTGACCGGGGCCTGGTCGTAGGCCAGGACGTCGGTACCCATGAGCCGCAGCCGGTATGCCCAGTAACCGGTCCCGGCACCAATTTCAACCAGGGGAGCGTGAGCCTGCAGGATCTCCAGGAGCTCCGTCTCGGGGACCACGTATGCATATCGCTGCGCCAGCGAGGTCAGGTCTCCGACGGGGTGCCCTCGGGGGGGATGGGAGCCTGCAACTCCCTCCGACCGAACTTCTCGCGCAGGAAGCGACCGTTGGCGAGGAGGCGGTCGCTGTCATTGCGCGCGATGTCGTCTGATATCTCCTCCATCTTGGACTCCAGGAGCGTCAGCTGTTCGAGCAGGACGACCTCCGGGGTCTTGCCGCCGTCGAGGCGGTGGACGGTGGCATAGGCGCGGGGCAGGTTGAGGTAGGAGTCGAGCGCCGCAGGCAGGTACTCCAGGGCGGTCGCGCGCAGGATGTAGAGGTCCTCGGAGCCCGCCGGCAGCTGCTCGGCCCGGGGCAGGAGCGCGAGGATCCGGTTCTGGATGTTCGCCACCCGACCCATCACCTCGGTGGGGACCTTCCCGGACATCGCCCTGACCTGCGCGGTCAGCGCTCCCCGAACATCGCCAGGGTCAGACGCGGAGTGCACCACCCTGCGCCTGCGGCTGGCGGCGACCGCCACCCCCGCCACGGCCGCCAGGCCGATGACGGCGAGGGGCCAGAACCCGGTGACCAGGCCGGCCAGTATGACCACCGCCGCAAAGACACCCAGCGCCCACAGTCCGAGGTTTGCGGTACCGGGAAGGTGAGCCAGCGGGTTGGGCGGCGCGTCAAGGATGCTCGCCGGCGGCCCCGGGACAAGGGGAGTGCCGGCGCCAGGGGGAAGCTCCCTTTGTGGAGTGTCCGGGTCAGGCGTGTCCGCGGTCGTCATCAGGCAGACGGTAGCTTGAGTTCTCCCTCAGCGCCCCCCTTCCCAGTGGCATCCGCGGTTGCGGGCGCCCGGTTCGCCCGCTCCAGATATGCCTGCGCCGTCTGCACCTGGCCGCCGAGGACGTCCACCGTCTGCTGCATCGTCTGCAGCGCCTGGATCTTGTAGGCGTCGATGGCGTCCATGGTGGCGTAAATGTTGGCGAAGGCGTTCTGCAGCTTCTGTATATTCACGGTGGCGCTGGCCGCCTGATCGTGGATGTCGACGCTCTGCTGCCGCAGCAGGATCGAGGTCGATTCGATGAGGTTGCTGGTGGTGGTGTTCAGCGCGGTCACCTGGTCCAGCACAAGTTTCTGGTTGGCCATCGCCTGGGCCACGATCACCGCGGTCCGAAGCGCCGATACTGTGGTCGTGGTGGCGCGGTCAACTCCCTTGATCAGCTCGATGTTGTTCTTGCGCACGATCTCCAGCGCGAGGTAGCCCTGCACGCTGACGGCCAGCTGGGTGAGCAGGTCCTGGACCTTCTGGCGCACATAGAAGAGGACATCCTCCTCGAGGACCTTGGCTCGATCAGTGTCACTGGCTCGGACGCCGGCGATGCGCGTGGAGAGCGCCTCATCCAGCTTGCGCGCCATGTAGGCGTACTCCTGGAGGCGCTGCATGATCTGCCAGAGGTTCACCTTCTCCTGCTCCACCGCGGCGTTGTCGCGACGGAGCTCGTCCTGGCCGTGGTACAGGGCCTGGATGATCTTGTCCAGGTGGGTCTGGGCCGACTGGTACTTCTGGAAGTAGTCGCGCAGCTTGTTGCCAAAGGGGATGACGCCGAGCAGCTTGTGGGTTCCCAGCACACCCTGCTTGCTGGGGTCGAGGTCCTCGACCTGGCGGCGGAGCTCGAGCAGGGTGGTGGATACGTGCGAAGTCTTGTCCAGGGGACCCGACATCGCCTGGACCGGGCGGTCGAGGAGCCGGTTGGAAACGCTCGCCGAGTCGCGGATCTCGCGGTCCCCGAGATCCTGGACCGAGCGCACCTTGTTGGCGAACTCCTCGCCGTGAGGATCGAGGCTGATGAGGCTCTCGACAAACCCATTCACGGTGCCGTCGATGGTGCTGACGACCTCGGGATCAAGTTTCACCATGCTGTCGGCAGCCGACACCGTGATGGTTGTGACCGCGCCCGGCGGCTCCAGATTCAGCTCGGTGTGGGGCGCCGTCGCCACCGCTGCCGGCGGCCTCAAATCACTGCTCATTCAACTTCCTCCATCGTTCGTGGGATTGATTCTGCCCCAACGACCCCGAACCAACCATCGCTGATTCGGGTGCCACCCCGCAGGGGCCAACCAGCTCCCCTCAGCCACTCCAGGGCAGCATTGTGACCAGCGTATGATCGGTCGAACGAACGGTTGGGTGGGGAAATCGCAAGACTTTGGCACTGGATGTCGTCGGCAAGCTCGGCAGGGTCACCGCCGAAATCACACCGGGGCACCTCGGCGAGGTGATCATCGAAGTGCGGGCCGGGACCGAGCGCTTTCCCGCGTGTGCCGCTGACGTCGAGACGACCATCCACAAACACACCCAGGTCCTTGTCGTCGGCAGCCTGGGGGGGCGCACCGTTGAAGTCAGGCCGACCGAGAGAATGAGGTTGCCAAGTTGAGTATCGAGATCTTTGGGATCATCGCCGGCGTAGTGGTCGCGGTTCTGATCGTCGCGGCCATGCTGTTCCGGGTGGCCTGGCGGGTCGCGGAGCCGGATGAGGCGCTCATCATCTCCGGCTTCCGGACCGGTGATAAGCCTGACGGAGTGGGCGAGAGCATGGGATTCCGAATCGTCACGGGGCGCGGTTGCATGATCATGCCCGGCGTCACCAAGGTGCGGCGGCTCTCGCTCGAGGCCCACGAGAGCGAGATGCAGGTGCCCTGCGTGAGCCAGCAGAAGCTCCAGCTGGACCTGCGGGGGGTGGTCGTCTACAAGGTGGGGGACGACTACCGCTCCATCGCCAACGCCGCCCGGCGCTTCCTGGACCGGCCCGCAGCGGAGCTGGAGACCAAGGTCCAGAACGTGTTCGTTGGGCACCTCCGCGCGATCGCAGGCTCGATGACCGTGGAGGAGATGATCAGCGACCAGGACAAGTTCGCCCAGCAGGTGCGCGATCGCTGCACCATGGAGATGGAGTCCTTCGGCCTGGTCATCGACAGTTTCCAGATCCAGTCCATCAGCAACCCGTCGAACTACATCGAGAACCTGGCCGCGCCTCACCAGGCCGAGGTTGAGCAGAACGCTCGCATTGCGCGGGCACATGCCGAGCGCGAGGCGGTCGAGCAGGAGCAGGCCGCCCAGGCGCAGATCGCGCAGTCCATGCGCGACACCAACATCAAGAAGGCGGGTTACCAGGCCGAGGTGGACAAGGCCATGCAGGAGGCCGCCCAGCAGGGACCGCTGGCCCAGGCAACCGCCACTCAGAACGTCGTCGGGGAGCAGACCCGGGTGGCTGAACTCCAGGCCAAGCAGAAGGAGCAGCAGCTCCAGGTCGACGTCCGCAAGCCGGCCGACGCCGAGGCCTACAAGCAGACCACACTTGCCACCGCGGCTCGCGACGCCCACATCAGCCAGGCCGAGGCCGAGGCCCAGGAGGTGAAGCTGCGCGCAGAGGCGTTGGCGCACCAGATCAAGGTGCAGGCGACCGCGCAGGCCGAGGCGACACGCCTCACCGGGCAGGCGGAGGCCGACGCCATCAAGGCCAGGGGGCTGGCGGAGGCAGACGCCATCCGGGCCCGCATGGAGGCCGAGGCTGACGGCATCGAGCGGCGGGCGGCCGCCCTGAGCCAGAACCAGGAGGCGGTCATCGCCCAGCAGATCGCGGAGAAGTTGCCGGAGATCGTCGCCGCGGCCGCTGCCCCGTTTGAGCACGTGGGGCAGTTCACCGTGCTCAATGGCGCGCAGGGCGTGACCGGGGCGCTGGCCGAGATCATCCAGCAGGCGGGGGCCCTCACCAGCATGGCTCGGGAGTCCCTGATGCCCGCCGTGACCGCCAGGCTCGGCAGCGATGCCAACGGCTCGAATAGGTCGCGAGCGCGGCGCGCCTCCGGGGCTACGGCGAAGGACGCCGTCGAGACGCCGGCGACCGGCGATTCCCAGGACGAGCAGTAGCCATCTGAGCGGGCGGCCGGGGGAGGACACCGGGCCGGCGGCCGCCGACTCCCGGATACCCAACGGCCTGGTTGATGATTTCGTCGGGCGCGTGGCCCTGGTCGACGTCACCGGGCAGCAGTTCCGCCGCCTTGTCGAGGACGTGGAGTCGCTGGCCGGCCGCGAGCTGCGATCCACGTCAACGCTTGCCCGCGGCCTCGCGGCCCTGTCAGGGCGAGGTGATGGCGTTCTCGATGAGCAGGACGGATCCATAGCTCGCAGCCTCGATGAGCTGCGACGCTGGGCACGGGACCTGGCTCCCCCCAGCAGTGGCGTGGCGCGTGCCCGGCGCAGGTTCGGGATCTTCCCCGCCCGGGAGTCGGCCCGTGACTACCAGGAGCTGTGGGCCAGGGCGCAGCAATCCATCGACGCGACCGTCGCGAGGCTCCGGGAGGCGATGAGCGGGCTGAGGGCGGCCAACGCAGGTCTGCAGGAGACGCAACTGGCGCTGCACACGGAGATCGCGACCCTCACGCGCTACGCGGAGATGGCAGAACAATTGGACCAGCGCCTCAGTGCCCACATCGATTCGATCAGCCAGGCGGATCCCCAAAGAGCAGCCGTCCTGCGGCGGGAGCTGCTGGTGGAGGTGCGCCGGCGCCGGCAGGAGATCCTGACCCAGGTCGCCGTGGGCGCCCAGGGCGGCGCGGCATTGCGAATCATCGAGGAGAGCAACCGCGAGCTCATTGACGCGGTCACCAGCGCGACCAGCGGCATCCTCGTCGTCGTGCAGACCGGTGCGGCGGCGCGGCAGGCGCTGGAGATGCGTCGCCGGTTGCAGACCGGGCGTGCCGCGAGAGCGGCGGCGCTGCCGGACCGTCGCAGTGTTGTTGAGGCCGAGGCCCTGCAGCGCGCCTGGGCGGACGTCGGCGAGACGCTCAACGAGGTTGAGAGGCTGCGCCGGCTGGTGCTGGAGTCTGCAGCGACCCTGGCGCGGTCGGATCTGCGATCAGGCTAGGGTCGAGAGGCCGCCGTCGACGGCGAGCACCTGCCCGGTGATGTAGCTCGACTCGCGCGAA
This sequence comes from Candidatus Dormiibacterota bacterium, assembly GCA_036741395.1. Classification (GTDB taxonomy): domain Bacteria; phylum Chloroflexota; class Dormibacteria; order DASZGP01; family DASZGP01; genus JAXDLW01. The sequence continues at coordinate 39,873 of DAINSI010000008.1, read as the reverse complement.
AGCAGGAATACCACGGCGTCCGCGACCTCTGCGGCCGTGCCCTGCCGCCCCAGGGGAACGCGTGTCGTGGCCCGGCTCGGACGGCCGGCGGTGGCGAGGCGGCCGAGCGGGGTGTCGATGAGGCCGGGGGCGACCACGTTCACCCGGCTGCCCTCGCGCGCAGCCTCACGCGCGGTGTGCCGCATCAGCCCGATCTGGGCCGCCTTTGACGCGTCGTAAGAAGGAATGCCGCTGCCCGGCCGCAGCCCTGCGACCGACGAGATGAGCACGGTCGCGGACCCGTCGGGCATCAGGGGGAGGGCCGCCTTGAGGGTTAGGAAATGGGATCGGACGTTGACGTTGAAGACGCGGTCCCAGTCGGCGACCGAGGTTCCCTCGAGGCCGTCTCCGGCGCCGATGCCGACATTGAGGACCAGCCCATCGAGTCCACCGAGCGCGGCCGCCGCCCACGCGACGGTCTGAGCGCACGCCTCGGGGTCCGCGGCGTCCGCCGCCAGGGCGTACGCCACGCCCCCAGCCGCGGTGATCATGTCCGCGGTCTGCTGGGCCGCGGTCCCATCGATGTCGCTGACGGCGACCACCGCGCCCTCAACGGCGGCCTTGACGGCGACGGCGCGGCCGTTGCCAAGCGGTGCATCCGGGTCGGCGCTGGCTCGGGTACCACCGCCTACCACCAGGACCCTCCGACCCTTGAGCCGGTCGGTCACGCGCGCTCTTGCCGGGGCGCGCGCCTGTCGGCGGCGGCGCCCCGCGGCCATCCTGGCGTGGCGGCTTCGAGTGCGACGCCAACGCTGTTGAGCAAGCCCGACACCAGTCGGTAGAAGCCGGCGAGGACCAGGAGCTCCAGCAGCTCCGACTCATTCCAGCGTTCGCTGAGGGTACGCCAGGTGTCCTCCGTGACCGCGTCCCCGGCGCAGAGCTCATCAGCGAGGGCGACCAGCGCACGATCGGCCGGGCTCCAGTCGCCCGCGCCGCAGTCCGCGAGGCGGGCGATCTCGTCGTCGGTCAGGCCCGCTGACCTGCCGATGACGGTGTGCTGCCCGAATTCGTACTCCGAGCCGGCCCGCCAGCCCACGCGCAGAATGACGATCTCCCGTTCCCGAGCGGGCAGCACGTCCCCGCCGAGGAGGTGCCCACCGAGTTTAAGGAATGCCTTCGACAGCGGCCGGTTGTGTCGAAGCGTCCGAAAGATGTTTAGCGGAGCTGGATCCTCACTTGTTGGAAGCGGTGGGATGCGCGGGTGCCTGGGTTCATCGCTCACGGGGTTATTTTGGCGTACATCTCGTACTTGATAGGCGCGCTATAAGGATTGCTGAGGTAGGCTATGTACATGGGCATGCTCGCCGCGAGGACCTTCAACAACCCCGTCGATTGGCTGTTCCGAAGCCGAGTTGACGATCGGATCACGGTGGCTCAGTTCCCCAACCTGCCGCTGGGGCTGTTCCTCGTCGCGTTGGTCGCCAGGCTGGTCCTTCACCCCGGGGGCCCCGCCGGCACCGGCCTCGCGGTGGTGTCGGCGGTCCTGCTCCTGGCCTGGTCCGCCCTCGAGTTGCTGCGCGGGGTAAACCCGTTTCGTCGCCTCCTGGGGGCGGCGGTGGGGGCCTCCCAGCTGGTGATGCTCTTCACCCTGCGCTGAGGCGGCCGGGGTCGAGAACATCCTCAACGGCCTGCATGGCACGCCGGCATTGCTGCTGCTCTGTGGACTGCTCTTTCGCTGAGGAGCGTGTTTCTCGTTAGGTCCACGTGACCCGCCGGAATGAGTCGACTCCCAAGGCCGAGTGGCCTGTCGAGATCCTCAAGGTGCAAGCATGTCTTCCTCTCATGAAACAAGACCCCGTCCACGAGAGACTGTCTCTAGTGGCCAGAAAGAGACGACGGGCCGCGGCTGGGACGGCGGCATCTGCTCTCTCCTCTGTGCTTCTGGCTGCGTGCGGTTCGGGGACGGCCACGATCCAGGTTCCCTCACCACTGAAGGACGGGCAGTACACCGGACAGGACATCCCCAATCGGTACGGGGACGTCCAGGTGCAGATCACCGTCTCCAACGGTCACGTCACCGACGTTCAGGCACCGCTGCTTCCCAGTGATCGTCAGCGCTCCGTCGAGATCAGCCAGGCGGCAGGGCCGATCCTGCATGACGAGGCGCTTCGGGCCGTCACAGCCAAGACCGGGCAGATAGACACCGTCTCGGGAGCCACGTATACGAGCGACGGCTACGTACAATCGCTGCAGTCAGCGATTGATATGGCCCACGCGTGAGCCCGCTGTGTTGGGGGCCGTGACCACGACGCGTCCTGGTCAAGCTGCCCGGGGACGTCGATGACAACCCGCGCCACTACCGGCTGGCGACGCTGTTCCTGGTCGGCGGCACCGGGCTGTGGCTGGTGCCGCAGCTCTTCGCCAGCGTGAGGGTGCTGGTTGCCGAGGACGATGACCACCTGCGGGGAACCCTGGGTCGCGGCCTCGCGGAAGAGGGATACGTCGTCGAGATCTTCTCGCGAGGGGACAACGCGCTGAGTGCCGGGCTGGTCGGCAACTTCGACGTTGCGATCCTGGACTGGAACCTGCCCGGACAGGATGGGCTCGAGGTCTGCCGACGCCTCCGCGCCCAGCGCTTCGCGCCTGCAATTCTGATCTTGACTGCGCGCGATGGGCCGGCGGACCGTGTCGCCGGCCTCAATGGGGGTGCCGACGACTACCTCGTCAAGCCATTCGATTTTGAGGAGTTGCTGGCACGCCTGCGCGCGCTCCTGCGGCGCCGGGCGCTTCGCCGGGAGGTCCCCTCAGGGATCGGAAACATGGTGCTGGACCAGCGCCAGAAGACCATTCGCGTCGGGCAGACAACCGTGACCCTGGCGCCAAGAGAGTTTGCGATCATCGAGCGCTTGGTCATGGCTGCGGAACCGATCGTGAGTCGAGCCGACCTGGCTCGCAGCGTGATGGCCGACGAGCTGGCAGGACTCGACTCGCACAGTCTCTACGTCCATGTCAGCCGTATCCGGCGGAAGCTCAAGGATGCCGGTGCAGAGGTGACGATCGAAACCGTGCGCGGCCTGGGTTTCCGGCTTGGGGAACCGGGAAACGGGTGAGATGACCTGGCGGCCGACAATCCGGGTGCGCCTTGCGGGCGCCGCAACCCTCACCGCCGTGGTCGCGTTGCTCCTGCTCTCGTCGGTGGCCAATGTCCTGGTCGACAATGCCCTGGTTGGTGACGTCGACTCGCGGATCACCGCCCGGACCAGCATGGTCGTCGCCGAGCTGTCAGAGTCCGCGAGTACCGAGATCCCCGGCGAGACCACCGACCCCGAATATCGAGAGCCGCTCCTTGTCTGGCACTTCTCCGACAGCGGTGCGCCAATGGCCGTCGGTGACCTCGGGCCTTCGGCAGGTCTCAACCTGCCGGCCTCGGTGCGACGTACCCCCGGGACCCGGACAGTGCGGATCGCGGGAACCAGGTTCCGGGTGAAGACCACGATCCTGCCTGATGGAGGGACGGCCACAGTCGGTGCCACACTCGCCAGTGTTGACCACGCCACCGCCGCCCTGCGCCTGGTCGGAGGTCTGCTGGGCGTACCGCTGGCGCTGCTGGTATTCGTGGGCGCCTATGTCCTGGCACGTGCGGCGCTTCGGCCGGTGGAGAGCCTTCGCCTCACCGCCGAACAGGTCGGAGAGGGGTCCTCCTCGGCGCGGTTCAGCACCGCCGCGCCGTTCGATGAGGTTGGCCGGCTCGCCGCCACCTTCGACCACATGGTCGACCGGCTGGACCGCGTCCGCAGGCGGCAGGACCAGATCAGCGCGGATGCTTCGCACGAGCTTCGCACTCCCCTGGCGGCCATCGAGGCCGAGGCCTCCCTGGTCCTCAGGCATGATCGCAAGGGCGCCGAGTACCGGGATAGTCTTCGCCTGATCGTCGACGAGAGCCGGCGGATGCGGGCCGTCCTCGATGGCCTGCTCTGGCTGGCCAGGGCCGACCAGGGAGTCAGCGCACCATCCGCCATCTCGCAGGACCTCGCCGAGGTCGCCCGGCTGGCGGTCCGTCGCTTTGAGCCGATCGTCCTGGGCGGTGGTCTCATGCTGAGGGCCAGCATCCCCAGCACGCCGGCGCCGGTGAGGGCGCCCGAGCACTGGTTGGACCGCTTGCTCGACGCGCTCCTTGACAACGCGTGCAAGTACACACCGCGGGGCGGGACGGTCGAGCTGATCATCAGCGTGGAGACCAGCGCCGTCGTGCTGCAGGTCGCGGACGACGGGCCCGGCATCCGAGCTGAAGAGCGCAACAGGCTCCTGCGCCGCTTCGAACGCGGCGACCAGGATTCCAGCGGCACCGGGCTGGGCCTGGCGATCGCAGAAACGGTGGCGCGGGCGACCGGGGCCGAGTTGTTCATAGGGGAGGTGGAGTCGGGCGGCGCCCTGCTCGGAGTGAGGTGGCCCCTGGTCGATTAGGCGCGTTTACATATCTCCAAGGTTCTCCGTCCACACTCGCATGCATGGCTCGGCAATTCGCGCCAGTCCCGGCCGCGGCCGGGCGCCAGAAGCGCTTCCGTGTCCCGCCACCCAGGCTCTGGGGCGTGCGTTCCAGCGACGTCGCGGCGGCGCTGGCATTCAACCTTGTCCTGATCGCGGGGATGTGGCTCCGACACGGCGGCCCGGACAAGCTGGGCAGCCCCGGAGCGCTGCTGACGGCCCTCGGTCAGTTGACGGCACTCTTCGGCACATATGGCGCCCTGGTCCAGCTCGTTCTGATGTCGCGCAGCCCGTGGATGGAGCAACTGTTCGGGCTGGACCGCCTTGCCCACTGGCACCGGTGGCTGGGATTCTCGGTGACCTGGTTGATCTGCGGCCATGTCGTCCTCACGACTGCCGGCTATGCACTTGGGGATGGGAGCAGCTTCGCCACCGAGACGTGGAAACTGCTGACGACATTTCCCTTTGTCCTGATGGCGACCGTTGCCACGGGTCTGTTGGTGATGGTCGCGGTCACCTCCGCGCGGGCCGCTCGACGGCGACTGAAGTACGAGACGTGGCACTTCATCCACCTGTACGCTTATCTCGCCGTCATCCTCAGCTTCGGCCATGTTCTCGCCGTGGGAACCGACTTCAGCGACGACCAGCTGGCCCGGGTGTACTGGATCGCCCTTTACGCGGTGGCGGGGGGGCTGATCCTCATCTTCCGGGTGGGCCACCCCCTGATGCTGGATCGACGGCACCGTCTCAGGGTCATGAAGGTCGTCGCCGAGGCTCCGGGGGTGGCGTCGATCTATGTCACCGGGACCGACCTGCGCAATCTGCGGGCTCGCGCGGGTCAGTTCTTCGCGTGGCGCTTCCTGGCCCGGGACCGCTGGTGGATGGCCCATCCTTTCTCTTTGTCCGAAGCCCCGAACGGAGAATATCTTCGAATCACCGTCAAGCAGGTGGGCGACGGGACCCGCGATATCGAGCGGCTCAAGCCCGGGACGCGGGTCGCCGTCGAGGGGCCTTACGGGGTGTTCACGACGCTGCGCCGGCGCCAGAAGAAGGTTCTCCTGGTGGCAGGAGGAATAGGCATAACCCCGATTCGTGCGTTGCTCGAGGAGCTCCCGCAGGGCAAGGGGAGCATTGTGCTCCTGTACCGAGCCCGGAGCTGGGACGAGGTGCTGTTTCGCGACGAGCTTGAGCAGCTCATGACAGCCCGCCAGGGAGAGCTTCGCTACCTGGTCGGGAGCCGTGGCCTCGGCAGCACCGATCTCCCCCAAGCCCCGTTCAGCGCCCGAACACTCCGCCAGCTGGTTCCCGATGTCGCCCAGCGAGACGTCTTCGTCTGCGGCTCCGGCCAGATGATGCGGGAGCTGCACGACAGCCTCAAGGAGATTGGTGTACCTGACGCCCAGATTCATTACGAGCGGTTCGCGCTGCTCTAACCAATGGAGGTCATCTGATTCCGATGCGAGCCTCAGTCGCACTATTTGCAACCGTCGTCGGTCTGGTCATGCTCTTCAGCTTCAAGACGCCCGACGCGACGCGTCCTCCGGCCACCACGGCAGTGGTGCCGAGTCCGGCGCCCGACGCAGCCTCACCGGCGCCGTCACCCACTGATTCAGCATCTCCCCAGGCGTCGCCGACCGCCACCGGCAACCGGTTCAAGGATGGGCAGTACACGGGCAGCGATATCTCGATGCGTTTCGGGGACGTCCAGGTCAAGGTCATCGTCAAGAGTGGCCGGATCGTGGATATCCAGACGCCGCAGATGCCGTTTGACCGCCCGCGTTCGGCGGAGATCAGCCAGCAGGCAGGGCCGCTGCTGCACGATGAGGTCCTGCAGGCCCAGAGTGCTCAGATCGACTCGCTTTCGGGCGCGACCTATACCAGCGATGCGTACGGGCAGTCGCTCCAGTCCGCACTTGACCAGGCACATGCCTGAGTGAGCGCGGTCGCGATGGCGCCCCAGCGCAGGGTCCGCGTCGAACACATCATGGGAACGGCGATCAGCCTTGACCTCCGCATGCCCTGGGTCGACGAGGGCGTCGTGGACGAGTTCTTCGATTGGCTGCGGTCCCTCGATGACCGGTTCAGCACATATAAGGATGGCAGCGTGGTCAGTCGGCTTCGGCGTCGCGAGATCAACCTGTCCGAGGCCGAAGTCGACGTACTCGAGGTGCTCGAGCTCTGCGAGCGGGTCAGGCTTGCCAGCTCGGGGGTTTTCGATGTCTGGGCGCATGACCCCGCCGGGCTCGATCCCTCCGGTCTGGTCAAAGGGTGGTCGATCGACCGCGGGGCCGAGATTCTCCGGCGGGCAGGGGCGCGCAACTTCTGTATCAACGCCGGCGGGGACGTGTTGGTGGCGGGGGAGGCGACCTTCGGAAAGGCCTGGCGGGTCGGCATTCGTCACCCACTGGTGGGCGAAAGCGTGGCCAAGGTCGTGTCGGTACGGGACCTGGCCGTGGCGACAAGCGGGGCCTATGAGCGGGGGACGCACATCGCCAACCCGACCTCCCCGGGCTCGCCGGCGGAGCTCCTGAGTCTCACCGTCGTCGGCCCCGGGTTGACGCTGACCGACGGCTTCGCGACCGCGGCGTTCGCGATGGGTGAGGCCGGCATCAGCTGGGTGGCAGCGCAACCCGGGTACGGAGTCTGCGCCATCACCCGGCAGGGTCGCACCGTTTGGGATGCCCGCTTCGGCGACCTGATCGCCGGCTGATCGAAACGCATGACCTCTGGCTGGTGGCGCTGAAAATGGCCAGCACCGGCTACAGGCTATGGCTGGTCAGCCGGCGCGAGCTCACCACTGTGCACGTCGAAGATGAAGCCACCCACCTGCAGGTCGGGTGGCATCAGCGGGCACGACCTGATGAGCCCGATGTCGTGCTGCAGCGTCCCCAGCTGATCGGTGCTGGCCAGGAAATCCCAACCCGACGCATCGACACCGCGCATCGCGCCGATCCGAGCCCGGATGTCCTCGTCGCTTGAGCCCAGGATCGCACAGTCAGTGTGCTGGACCACGCAGACGCGCGTGACCCCGAGCAGGTTCGCGGCCAGCACCAGCGAGCGGAGCGCGTCGTCGGTGACGCGTGCCCCCGCGTTGCGAATGATCTTCGCGTCGCCGGCCCGCAGGCCGAGCATGGCCAGGGGATCGATGCGCGAATCGATACAGGTGAGCACCGCCAGGCCCTTCGCGGCCGTACCCCGGACGCCTGAATCGTGGAACTCAATCCGATAGCGCCGGTTGGCCTCGATGAGATCTTCGAACATGGAGTGATTCTGCCAGCCGGGCGCGGCCTGACGTGCCCGGAGTATTACCCCGCCACTAATACCGCGACGGAGGCCGGGGCAGGTGATGTCGGTGCCTCGGAGGCGACAGCCACCTCCCCGGTGCTGGCGGGCAGCACCTCCATCAGCCGGTCGCGCATGAGGTCGAGCGCGGTGACGGCGTCGCCCGGGACGTCGTATCCCCAGGCCTTCCAGAACCCGGGCAGCCGATGGCTGTTGAAAGCAAGCAGGGCGCCGCGTGCCAATACCCCGGTCGAACGGAAGAGGTGAATGACCGGGCTGACGTCGTCGCTGCCGGCGCGCGCCGCCTTCTGGAGGTTGTTTCCGATATGGGCATAGATACCCATCAGGGCTTCCAGCTCTTCGGTGGTGGCCCCGCTGAGCTGGTCGCCGACGAGGGTGTCGCCGCGCTCCAGTGCTTCCAGGACGCGCACATTGAGCCCCGTCCAGGTGTCGAATGCGGTGATCGCATGTCGCAACGGCAGGGTCCCCAACTCCAACCGCATGACGTCGAAGGGGGCCCGCTCCAGGAGCGCACGAAGTTCGGTCACCAGTTCGCCCAATGGGCCGCCCTTCTCGACGACCACATCGGGCGTCGCGGCCTCATCCAGGCTCACGCCCTGGGCTGCGGTGTAGAGCAGGATGCCCATCCCAGGAGCGGCTTCCCGCAGCAGGGGTATCGCCTCGTCGCCGCGCATCACCGGCATCTCCAGGTCGAGCACCACAGCTTCCGGCGCCAGGGCCCGCGTCAGCCGGACGGCTTCGGCACCGTTGCTGGCCTCGCCCACGACCTCGATGTCGGGCTCGAATTGCAGACGGGTGCGAAGCAGCACCCGTAGCTCGGGGTGATCGTCGACGATCAGAACCTGGTGTGACGGCGAATGATCCAGCATGGCCAAAGAATCGGCGATTTTCCATAACAAGATCCGTAACATCACAGGCTCCAGCCCAGGGTCCCCTTCTGCCTCGCGCAAACTGTCCGGCTGAAGTCGCCGCATCGCCTCCACGATTGAGCTGCTGATGGATCACAGACACGAAGTCACGGGGGCCGAACTACGGCGCCGCTGCCGCGAGCGGACTTCGGCGCGGCGCGCGCCTCGGCAGGCCGTCTCGCTGGGCATGATCCTGGCCGGACTGGGGATGATGATGGTCACCCCGGTCCTGGCGGAAGGGGCCCATACCTATCGTCTGCAGGGACCGAGCCTCGAAGGAGAGTTCGTTGTGCAGCCGTACTGGCTGGCGCCCGGGACCATTGACGGGCGTCATGTCCGGCTGCAGTCGGGGCTGCTCGGGTTCATCGATGGTGGGGGCACGACCGGCGCCGGGTACTGCATCGACGCGCGCGCCCACCGCCGCCATGATGCCGTCTACAGCGAGGGGTCGACCCTGGACGGGACCGTGGTCGCCAGTCCGCGCCAGGTGGGGTGGCTGCTGGGACACGCCTTCCCGAACGGCCCGGCTCTCCTGGGCGACGATCCACGCGGGCGGGCGCGCAGTTCCAGCGCCGTGCAGGCGGCGATCTGGCACTTCAGCGATGGGTTTCAACTCGACCCCGCCGGGTCTCCGTACGTTGACGCCGCCTATCGCCAGGCCTATGACCAGCTCGTGGCACAGGCCGGCAAGGAGACGACAAGTGGCCATGGCGGTGTCAGGCTGGTGATGCCCGCGCCGACGGTGTCCGTGGGTCATCCCGCCCAGCTCACCGCTTTTGTGACCAACGACGACGGGACAGCGGTCGCGGACGGCACCGAGGTCACCTTCCGGGCGGCCGGGGGAAGGCTGGGCGCGGTCCCGGGCGACGTCCCCAAGAGCGATTCGGCCGGCGGTCCTTTCGAGGTTCGTGCTACCGGGGGTAGGGCGACTGTGTGGCTGGCGACAACGGCTGAGGGACCTGCCAGGGTGAGCGTCGATGCCTCGGTCGTCATTCCCGCCCCGCCGGGCCGGATCCTGGTCGCAAACCTGCCGACTCAGCGCCTCGTCGAGACCAGCTGGGGACAGGAGACGGTCAGGACCCAGGCGGTTGTGACCTTCGTCGCGCCAGTGCCGCCGGTGCCGCCGAGCCCGCCGGGCGCAGCCACGCCGCCAGTCGCGCTCAAGCCCTCGCCCCCGGCGGCCGTTACGGTCGTCATCCCGACGCCCCTGCCACCGGTGCCCGCCCTCTCACCCCCGACACCGCTGATCTCGAAGCCGCCAGCGCTCCCATACCGTGGCGAGACCGTGATCCAGATGCCGGCGACCGGGCACCCCGCCCGCGGGTCGTTGGGGATCGCCCTGGGGCTGATCCTCGCTGGCGCGGGGATATTGGTGGGCCGCGGCGGGCCGGTGTCGACGCCACCCAGACAGGTGTTCTTCAGGGTCTCCGCCTGGAACGGCGCGCACTAGGGGGGCACCGCGGGATGGTGTCGGGATGGCCTGGTTCTCCTCCCTGCCGGCCCGCTTGTCTAGGCTCGGATGGGTTCGTGCTTGATCAGTCGCGCGATGGCGACCAGGACACACGCGCCGATCAGAGCAACCACGAATTCGAAGATGAGCCCGCCGCCGACATGATGGGTGACGCGGCTGATCACGAACCCGCCCACGATGCCACCGACGATGCCCAGCAGGACGTCTGCGATGATCCCGTAGCCGTGGCCGCTCATGATCTTGCCTGCGACCAGGCCGGCGAGGCCGCCAATGATCAGGTACATGATGATGTGCAGCATTCTCCTTCCTCCTTATGGTTGGCCAATATCTGATCTGATATTCACGCTATCAGGTCCGGCGCACTGGACGGCTACCTGTCCGCCGCCACCACCAGCAGGACAACGCTGTCCACCCTTGCACTGAGGTAGTGGGGCACCCGGCTGGCCAGCGTGACGATCTGCCCGGCAGGCAGCTCCAGCTCCGTGTCCTTGAGGGAGAGGCGAACCTGGCCGCGAATTGTCTGCAGCTCCCCACCGTGCGTTGCTGCACGTAACAAATTCCGCAACCATGTCCTCCGCGTCCTCAAAGGTCTTCTGTGAACGTTGGGCGGCGCTCCGGCCGAGGATTCCCTGTGCCCGAGGTCTAGAATCGCGGCGCGACGCTCTCCGCGGGGTACATCGGGCGACTCCCGCGTGACAGAGTCCCTCCCAGGGGTTGTGATGCGGCCGTCGAACCCCACCTGGGGTGAGTGAGAAACATGGAGGTTGATGTGATGGGTGAG
>DAINSI010000008.1:0-28846 GCA_036741395.1 Candidatus Dormiibacterota bacterium | reverse complement strand
CGTCGAACCCCACCTGGGGTGAGTGAGAAACATGGAGGTTGATGTGATGGGTGAGCTCGCTCTGTACGAGGTTCGGGGCGCGGTGGCGACGCTGACGCTGAATCGACCGGACCACATGAACACGCTTAACCAGCACCTGCTCGAGGAGGTGTCGGCGGCGCTGGAGGCGGCGGCGGCCGATGACGCGGTCAGGGTGGTGATCATGACCGGGAGGGGCCGCGCATTCTCCGCCGGCGGCGACCTCACCAGTTTTGCCGCCGGTACCGGGCGAGCCACGGCCGGCAGTGACAGCCCGCAGGCCCGAATCGACACCCTGCGCCAGGCGATGCGCACCTCCGAGCTGCTCCAGGAGATGCCCAAGGTCACGATCGCGGCCATCAACGGCGCCTGTGCCGGTGCCGGCCTGGCCTGGGCGTGCGCCGCAGACCTCCGCTACTGTGCCGACTCGGCGCGGTTCAACACCGCGTTCATGACGGCGGGCCTCTCGGGGGATTTCGGGGGAACCTGGACGCTGCCGCGGATCGTGGGGCCGGCCCGGGCCCGCGAGCTATTCCTGCTCGCCGAGAAGTTCTCAGCGCAGGAGGCTGCACGAATCGGCCTGGTCAGCCAGGCCTTTCCCGCGGACCAGCTGATGAGCGAGGTTGACCGCGTCGCCCAGCGGGTGGCGGGGTTCTCCCCGCTGGCGGCGAGGGCACTCAAGGCCAACCTCAACGATGGCCTCACGCTGAGCTTCGCTGAGCTCTTGGACCACGAGGCTGAACGCCAGATCCGCTGCGGCATGACCCGCGACGCCCGCGAGGCGGCCGCGGCTTTCCTGGAAAAGCGCGCCCCCGTCTTCGAGGGTCGCTGAGGCCTTCGCCGGCACCCGTCAGCGCCGGCTGCGGGCCTCCAGCGCGGCGGAGACGACCACCGTCGCCGCGAGTGCCACCGCGAATCCAAAGCCCACCGCGGCCGACGGCGTGATCGTGGAGAGCACGTAGGCGGCGACGATGACCAGCAGGATCGCGCCGGCGTGGAGCCAGCTGCCGACGAAGAGGCCAACTACCTCGCTGATGGCGCCGGTGAACGCCTTCACCGCGCCGCGGCCGACGGCTGTGGGCGGCTCCCACCCGACCGCACCACCGCGATGGCCAGGCGGGAGGCGGCGAAGTAGATACCGAAGAGCACCAGCGTCGAGGCAATGTCGAGGGGCCATTTGACGTGCATACCCTCGGCGGCCCAGAACGTACCCAGCGTGCTCAGGAGGAGGCCCACGGTGTACTTCAGGGTGTTCTCCGGCACGCGGGACAGGGGGTGGCGCACGACCACGCCGGCCGCGGCGACCACGACCATGGCCGCAATGCCACCGGCGGCCGCGGCCGGCAGGGTACGGTAGCTCGAGCCCACGGCGAAGACGATGAAGGCCACTTCCAACCCCTCGAGAAAGACGCCCTTGAAGGCGATGACAAATCCCGCCCAGTCGCGCCGGTCGCGACCCGTCGCGCGAACCTCATCCATGGTCTCGCGGAACTCGGACTCCTCGTCGTGCAGGGCGATGACACCGGCCGAACGCAGGATGGCCTTGTGCAGCCAGCGCAGCCCAAAGAGGAGAACCAGGGTTCCGACGACCAGCTTCAAGGTGCTCTCCGGGACCGTCGAGGTGATCATCTGCCCGAACGCCGCCACGATCCCCGCCAGTAGCAGGAGGGCGGCGACAGTCCCGTAGAGGGGCGCCTTCCAGCCACGTGTCAGGCCCACGGCCAGCACGATGGTCAGGGCCTCAACGGATTCGACGGCCGACCCCAGGAAGGCGGCGAGGAAGGAGAAGAGAACCCGGTACATCTCGCTCCGAGGATACGGGCGGGCCCGCCGGTCGGCCGGGTCAGGTCAGGGCATGCTGGCGCCGGGCCATCGTTAGAATCAGGCCGCCTTGAGCCTTGCGCAGATCCTCCTCGTGGCCGCCGCCGGCCTCATCGCCGGCGCCATCAACAGCATCGCGGGTGCCGGCTCGCTGCTGACCTTCCCGGCACTCCTGGCGGCCGGTCTGCCTCCGTTGCAGGCCAACATCAGCAACTCCATCGGACTGGTGCCCGGGTCGCTCAGTGGGGCCTGGGTTTACCGGGGCGAACTGCGCGGCAACCTGCGCCACGCGGGCATCATGTGCCTGCCCGCGGCTATCGGAGCGGCGCTCGGCGCGTGGCTCCTGCTGATCCTGCCGGCGAGGGTCTTCGAGGTCGTGGTCCCGTTGCTGGTGGCGGGCTCCTCGCTCCTGGTCCTGGCCCAGCCCTGGATCACCCGGCGGCTGAAGCGGCCGGGGACCAGCCCCGTGGCCCTGGGCGCCAGCCTCTTCCTGGTGGGTATCTACGGCGGGTACTTCGGTGCTGCTCAGGGGATCGTGCTGCTGGCCGTGATGGGGCTGTTCCTGGCCGCCTCGCTGCAGCGGATCAACGGCTTCAAGATGCTCATCGCGGGCACCGCCAACACCGTCAGCGGGATCATCTTCGTGCTGGTGGCGCCGGTCTCCTGGCCGCATGCACTGCTGCTGGCGGCGAGCAGCCTGGTCGGTGGGCGAGTCGGCGCGGCGCTGGCGCGCCGGGTCTCTGACCGGCCCCTGCGGTTGGGGATCGCGGTCTTCGGCCTCGCCGTCGCCGTGCTACTGGCGTCGCGCCACCGTTTCACCTGAACGCCGGCGGGCATACTGTTCCCGATCACCCTTTGGGAGGCTCGCGATGTACGATCCCCACGACGGCACCCAGCTGACCCCAGGCATCGGCCTCGTCGACACCGCTCGCCGCGGGACTTCGCTGCTGGACCAGGTCCTGGGCTGGCTCGCCCTGTCGCTGCTCATAACCACCGCGGGCGTATACGCGGCGATCGCGATCGGGGTCGCCTTCCCGTGGTTCGTCTACCTGATCGCCATGTTCGGCCTGATCTTCGCCATCCAGGGCGCGGTCCGGGCCGGGAACACGCCGCTGGCCGCCACCCTGTTCGCGGTCTTCGCCTTCGTGGAGGGTATCTTCCTGGGCCCCGTGATCAGCTACTACCTGCGGGTCGCGCCGGATGCCGTGGGCAACGCCATCCTGGGCACCGCGGGCATCTTCGTCGGTTGTGGGGCCGTGGTCTGGGTCACCAATCGCAGCTTTGCAGCCTGGGGAAAATGGCTGTTCGGGGCGCTCATCGTCGGCATCGTGCTGATCATCGCCGGCATCTTCATCCCCATCAACCAGCTCCTCATCGACCTCTTCCTGGGAGTGGTATTCGTGGGTCTGACGCTCTTCGATTTCTGGCGCGTCAAGGCGCAGCGGCCCGGCGATGGCGCCCTCCTGATCGCGCTCTCCCTGTACCTCGACTTCATCAACCTGTTCTTGATCCTGCTGCGGGTCTTCGGCCGGCGCCGCTGATCACAAGGAGAGGGGATGACCGAGCCGCGCCAGATCAAACGCTATGGTTGGTTGCCCGACCTGCCGGACCAGCGGGACCTGCTGTATTCCTCGCCGGCGTGGCTCCCCACCGAGCTACCGCCGCGGGTGGACCTTCGCCCCCAGTGCCCACCCGTCTACGACCAGGGCGAGCTGGGTAGCTGCACCGCCCAGGCCATTGCCGGCGCGATCGAATTCGACCAGCGCCGACAGGGGATGACCGAGTTCACGCCGTCCCGGCTATTCATCTACTACAACGAGCGCGTTGTCGAGCAATCCGTGGAGGTGGACGGCGGGGCGATGCCACGGGACGGCATCAAGGTGGTCGCATCGTTGGGAGCGCCTCCCGAGAGCGACTGGCCGTACGTCATCGATCGCTTCGCCGACCGGCCCCCCGCCCGAGCCTTCCGTGACGCCGGCCGCCATCGAATCGCGCGCTACCAACGGCTCCCGCGCGACCTCGATTTCATGAGGGGCTGCCTGGCCTCGGGGTTTCCGTTCATCTTTGGGTTCGCCGTCTACGAGTCCTTCGAGGGTCCCAAGGTACGCCGAACCGGGCGGCTGAAGATGCCGCTGGCCGGCGAGCGGGCGATTGGCGGACACGCGGTCCTCGCCGTCGGCTACCTGCAGCGGGAGAGCCGGTTCATCGTCCGTAACTCCTGGGGCCCGGAGTTCGGCATGGCCGGGTATTTCACGATCCCCTACCGATACCTGATGGAGCGCAAACTCTCCGGCGATTTCTGGACGATCCGGCTGGTCCGCTGATTACTTGCCGGCGACCTCCACCGTCGGCTCCACCATCGCCTCCAGGTCGGCGACGGGCATTGGTCGTCCGATCAGGTAACCCTGGGCATAGTCACAGGCCATCGCCGCCAGCAGCTGCAGCGACTCCGGGTGCTCGACCCCCTCCGCGGTGACCTTCAACCCGAGGTCGTGTCCCATGCGGACTGCCGACCGGATGATGACCAGGTTCTTCTGGTCCATCTCCATGCAGAAGCTCTTGTCGATCTTCAACTCCGACACGGGCAGCTGCCGGAGGTAGGAGAGCGAGGAGTGGCCGGTCCCGAAGTCGTCAATGCTGAGGCTGACACCCAGCTCGGCCAACGCGCGCATCGTCGCCATGGCGATCTCCGGCTTCTGCATCGCGCCGCTCTCGGTGACTTCCAGGATCAGCCTGCTCGGCGGGACGTTGCTGGACTCCAGGGCCCGCGCCACGGTTTCGGTGAAGCGCGGCTCATCGAGGTCCCAGACCGACATGTTGACCGAGACCCCGATCCGCCGCCCCTGGTGGATCCAACCCCGCAATTGGGTGACGGCGGCGTCGACAACCCACATCGTCAGCGAGCGGATCAGGCCCAACTGTTCGAGGATGGGGATGAACTGGTCGGGCGGCACCATGCCGCGCCGCGGGTTCTGCCAGCGGACCAGGGCTTCCGCCCAGTCGACCTCACCCGAGGCGAGGTTGCGCTTGGGCTGGTAATAGAGGACGAACTCGCCCTGGCGGATCGCCTGGCGCAGCTCGGCCACGATGCTGATGCGGTCGCCACGGATGACCACGGCCGGGGCCGCCGTCGGCGTCGCTTCCGCCGCGACCAGTTCGATGGCGGCGTGGTCAGCCTCGCGGTTGACCTCGATCACGACCTGTCGCGCCTGGCGGGAGCGCGCCAGGTCGGAGATGGCGCTGAGCTCGCGCGCCGCGTTCTCGGCTTGGTCCAGCGCAATCATCGCCCGCGCGGCCGTCAGCCGCGCCCGCATCGCGTCGAGCCGATACTCGGCGACGCCGAACCTGGCGGCGGCGGACTGGGCCTTCTCCAGCGCCTGCGCGGCGTGGCCGTCGGCGAGGTCCAGCCTGGCCTCGGACACCAGGAAGTACGGGCTGTGCGGCTCGATCCCGTCTCTGATCGCCGCCGCCAGCAGCTTGCGGCCGTCGTCCAGTCTCCCGGCCGCCGCGTAGGCCTCGCAGGCGGCGCCGATCACGATGGCGTCCTGCGCCCACTCGCCGGCGTCGCGGACCAGGTCGGCAACCTCGGCGGCGTCGCTGGCACGGCCCAGCGAGAGATGGGTCCGGATACGGGCTTCGTAGTCGAAGAAGAGCTCCTGGCGATCGTCACCCGGGCGCTGCGGCGGCAGCACCGACAGGGCCTCGTCGGCGGTCCCCATCTCGGTGAGGATGAAGGCCTCCTGGCGCCGGGCCCAGGAGACGAAGGTGGTGGCGCCACCGTCCTCGGCAATCGCCTTGACTCCGCGGGCCGCTTCCAGGGACGCTTCGAGATCGCCCAGCCGGTGGCTCATCATGGCCCGGGCGCGGCCGTGGGCGAGGTCGCGCCACCAGCCCTCCGGCAGCCGCCGCAGCTGTTCCACCAATGGGGGGCACTCGGCCGCCCGCAGGTGCCAGAGCCGGATGATGATGGAGTTGTAGAGGGCCGTCAGGGCGTTCCAATCCAGTTCCCGGGTCACGGCCTCCCGGTAGCTGCGGTCCATGAATTCGATGCCCTCGGCCACCTGGCCCTGGAAGACCAGGGCGATGCCCAGCAAGTTGTACGCGCGGATCAGGGGGGCGTAGGCGCCCACCTCCCCGGCGATGGCCACAGCCTGCTCTGCCATGTGCTGGGACTGAGCTCCCTTCAACTCGAAGGCGTACAGTCCCGCCAGCCCGCAGCAGGCCACGGCGAGGTCCTCGCTGGGTCCCGCCGCGGCCAGCGCCACACGGCCGTGCTCGTATGTCTCGTGAGCCCGCTCCAGCTGGCTCGTCTCCCAGTAGCACCGGGCCAGCGTCATGCGGAAATGGGCGGCCTCCAGCTTCTCGCCGGTGGCGTCGAGCACGCCGATGCCCTTCTCCAGGTAGCGCTGCGCCGCCGCCGGGTCACCGGCCCGCCAGTTGGCCTCGCCGAGCTGACAGAGCACCCGCCCATGCTCCAACTTGTCCTCGAGGTGTGGCAGCATGCGCTCGTAGAGTTCGGCGGCCTCGCGGTACCCGCGCCGGCGCACCGCGTCGGCCGCAGCCTCCAGGCACAGGGGGAGCGCCTCCTCCCAGTGGTCAGCTGCCAGGAGGTGGCCGGCCAGTTCCACCGCGGCGGTCCCGGGCCGGCCTCGCAGGACCCCGGCGGCCCGCATGTGGAGCTCGTTGCGCTGGGGCTCGATCATGTCGGTATAGATCGCTTCCTTGGTCAACGCGTGGCGCCAGCGATATCGGGAGCTGAAGTGCTCGTCGGTCTGGATCATCTGCTGCTGCACGCCTGACTGCAGCGCTCTCTGCACCAACGCCGGCGACTGCTCGGTGAGATCGACCAGGGCGTCGTAGTTAAAGGAGGCGCCGAGGACCGACGCGGCCCGCAGCACCTCGACCTCGGCGGCATCCAGCCGCTCCAGGCGAATCAGGATGCTGTCGCTGACCGTGCGGGGCAGGCGCAGGACGGTCATGGTGTTGCGCTCCCAGGCCCCATCTAGGTCCTTGCGGATGGCGCCCTCCTCGACCTGTTGCTTGAGCATCTCCTCGATGACGAAAGGGTTGCCCTCGCTGCGGGCCGCGAAGAAGTCGCGCAACTCCCGGGTGACATCGGGCCTGTCGAAGATCGCCTTCACCATCTCTGCGACGTCCTCTCGGGCCAGTGGCTTCAGCTCCAGGGTCTCGACCAGGCGCCCGCGCTCCCACCCGGAAAGCAGTGGTTGCAGGGGGTGCTTGCGGTGGATCTCATCGGAGCGGTAGGTGGTGACGAGGAGCCAGCCGGCCCGAGGCAGCCGCCGCACGATGTAGTCGAGCAGCTCGCGGGTGGACGCGTCGGCCCAGTGGATGTCCTCGATGACGAGGAGCAGGCCGTGGCTGCCGGCGGCGACCTGGAACAGCGAGGTGATCGCCTCGAAGAGGCGCAGCTTGGCCCGCACCGGGTCATCGATGTCCGCTGCGCCGTCGGTCTCAAGCTGCGGGAAAAGCTGCGCCAGCTCCCGACGGGTCTCGCCGAGCTGATCGCGCAGCCATGCCTTGTCAACGCCCACCAGGTAGGTGCTGATGGCGTCGACGAACGGCAGGTAGGGAAGTGACAGCTCCCCGTCGCTGCAGGCGCCGCGCAGGACCACGCAGTCCAGCGCCTCGGCGCGCTGGCTGATCTCGGCGCAGAGCCGGCTCTTGCCCAGGCCCGCCTCGCCCCCGACCATGACTGCGCGACCCTCGCCGAGCATGGCCGAGCGCAGTGCCTCTTCCAGCACCGCCTGCTCGTCTTGCCGACCAACCAGGACCGGGCAAAGAACTCGATCTATCTTCTTGCGTCTCCGCAGCCGACCCCGTGGGTGTAGGGGGCCGTCAGGGATTCTGGCAGAGCCCCTCGCTCGGCGCATCCCCTGGCCATGGCGGCGGAAGCCTGATCAGGCGGTCTGGAGTAGGGGCAGAGGCTTGTAACTGGCGGGGATCACGGTGTCCGCGGGGACCTTGAGCCACCCCTCGAGCATCGTCGCGTAGACCGCGCGGAAGTCCGTCTGGAAGGGCAGGTTGCCGTCCTTGTCGAGGTTACCCAGCGCCGGCGGATCGCCGTACACCCCTCCCTTCACGCCTTCGCCGGCGACGAACAGCGGCGCCGCGGTGCCATGGTCGGTCCCGCCGCTGGCGTTCTCCTGCGCGCGGCGGCCGAACTCCGACCACGTCATGACCGCAACGTCCTTGCTCTTGCCGTGTGCGTGGAGGTCGGCGATGAAAGCCTGGATGCCGCTGGCCAGCAGGGCCAACAGCCGGTCGTGGGCCTGCTGCTGGGTCTTGTGGGTGTCGAAGCCGCCCAGTGTGATGTAGCCCACGCGCATCCCAAGGTTCTGCACGATCGCCTCCGCGAGCACCTTCAGTCCGTTACCGAACGGGCCGGCGGGGTACTTGGCCATCGGCTGGTAACTGGCGCCGGCATCGTGCAGCATCTTCGCGGCCGAGACCGTGTTGGCCTCTGTCTGGTGGAGCAGCGCCGCATAGGGAGCGGCTTCGGGGTAGGCCCGGTAGACCCTCTCCAGGGCCGCCACCCGGAGGCGGGTCTCGCCGCTGCTGGCGCCGGCCCCTTCCAGGCTGAAGGTGCGCGGATCGCTGAAGGTGCTCACCGGCGCGGACAGGGCCCGCAGGGCGGGGCTCATGGCGTTGCCCACCCCGATGCCGGCCAGCGGGTGTCCGTCCTTGTCCACCAGGCCGCTGAGGTATTTGCCCAGCCACCCCTCCCGGCCCTCGAGGTCCATCGTCTCCCAGATGTCCATCGACTGGAAGTGGGACAGGCTCGGGTTGGGGTAGCCCACGTTCTCGACCACGGCGAGGTTCCCGGCGGCCCAGAGGTCCCTGAGCGGAGCGAGGGCGCTGTGCATGCCGAGCTGGTCGTTGAGCTTGAACGCGAGCTGGCTCTCGGTCTGCTTGAGGGTGGGCCGCAGGGCCGCCAACTTGGGATCAGTGAATGGGATCACGGTGTCGATGCCGTCGTTCCCCCCCGCCAGCTGGATCACGACCAGGATCTTGCCGCTGTCCTGGAAGGACACCCTGGTCGAGGCGGCCTGGCCGGCCGCCTCGACGGCCTTGCTGAAGATGGAGGGCATCGCCATCCCCACCGAGATGACGGTGAAGCCCCCCTTCATGAAGGCGCGACGGCCGACGCCGGAACCGGCCCGGCGCGCCTGCGCGGCGCAGATCTCGCAGCCGGGCCGGTCAGGTCGGACGTGGTGGCTCATGACAGTTGGTACTCCGGGGTGGCGGCGACCAGAAAAAAGAGGTCAGGGCTGCTCGACGCCTTGCTGCCGACGGACTTGACGTAGTCGCTGATGGCCTGGCGCGCGCCGCTGCTGATATTCCCGTCGACCATGAGCGCCGCGGTGTGGTCGACGGAGTCGAGGTGGATGCTGTGAGCGTGATTCTGGGACACGGCCAGGAGCCAGCGCATCCGCGCCATCCAAGTGCCCGTGCTGAGCCAGGCCGAGCCCCCCGGCCAGCCCGCGACGTTGGGGGGGTCGAAGAGGGCCTGACCCATCGCCTCCATGACCGCGAAGTCGTTGGGGTCGAGACTCACGCCGATCTGGCGGGTGACCCCTGCCATCAGCTCCACCGGTGACTTCACCAGGGCCCGATAGGCGCGGTTGGAGAAGAACTGCGGGGAACCCAGCAGCGCGGCCATCATGGCGCCGATGTCATGGTTGGAGTGGTGGTACGCATCGACGACGGGCTTGAGGTCGGCCGCCGAGGGCCCGGGATACACGAAGTACTCCCACATCCGCGTGGCCAGGTGCCTGGGCGTCGCAGGCTGGGCGAGGATGATGTCGATGGCCTCCTCCAGGCCCAGGTTGCCGGTCTGTCCGAGGAAGGTCTTGACCGTCGTGTCGTGCGCCCGGGGCCGGAACGAAACCTGGCCGGCGGCGTCGACGTACCAGCCGGTGAGCGCGCGCGCGAGTTCGCGGACGTCGGTCTCGGTGTAGTTGCCGACGCCCATCGTGAAGAGCTCCATCAGCTCGCGCGCGTAGTTCTCGTTGGGGTGTGCTTTGCTCGAACCGGAGCCGTCCAGCCATTTCAGCATCGCGCCGTCCCTGCTGATCCCGATCAGCAGGTCGCGAAGGTTGCCCAGCGCGTGGCTCCGCAGGAAGGCGTTCTGCGCCGACACCAGGTTGTAGTTCTTGCCCTGCTTGCGGTACGAGGTCGTCAGGATCCCGTGCCAGAAGAGGGTCATCTTCTCGAGCAGCGGTCGCTGGGTCGCCGACATCCGCACCAACCACCAGCGCCGCAGCTGCTCGACCTTGGTGAGGTCGAAGGCGTCAGCCGTGAGCCGAGCCTCCAGCGCGGCGTCACTGGTGCGCTCGGGGTGGAGCAGGGAATCGGTGGTGGCGTTTACGCCGGCCTTGACCGCGGCATCCACCGCGGAGGTGGTGGGGGAGAAGCCGGCGCGGCGCAGGAGGTGGGCCGCCCGCTGGCGCTCATCGACCAACTGGCCGGGTGACCGCTCCGTTAATAGGAGTCCCGCGCCGAGCACCGCGCCCAGGCCGGCGAGGCCGGCCCCGCCCCCCAGGAGCGCGCGCCGCGACACCCTCGCCGGCGTCGCCGGCGAGGTCGGGGCGGTCGCGACCGCCGCGTGGTCTGGCGTGGGCTTCGCGGTGGGGTCGATGACGGCGTCCTCCATGGCAGGGTCCACGGTAGCCCGGAGTGAGCCTGCGGGCGTTTAGAAGCGGCTGAGACCTGTCTTCGAGAGCCGCGCCGTCCGCTCTTCACACCTTCCACAGGGGCCTGTGGACAACTTGTTGTGACAGCAATCACAGCCTTGTGAACTGTGATGACCTGCTAGCAAGTTATTGACCCACCGCGGGTATGAAGTTGCCTATCGTCGGGGGAGGGGGTACATTTCAGACTCCTTGGCAACTCTTGTCGGCCGGGCGCGTGGTTCTCTCTTCGGGCTGGGTGAGTTCACCATCATGCTTCGCATGGTCGTGCGCGGGTGCTTCAGCCGCCCCTTCTATTTCGACGAACTGCTCGATCAGTCCAAGTTCATCCTCACCGCCTGCTTCGTCCCCTTGCTGCTCACCGGCGTCGGCTGGGGCACCATCGTCTCCCTCCAGGCCGGCCACTTCTTCAAGGTGACCTCCGCCGGCCAGCGTCTCGGCGGCTTCTCGGTGATGGCCAACATCCGAGAGTTCGCGCCCACCGCAACGGCACTGATGGTGGCCGCTGTCGCCGGCACCGCGATCACCGCCGACCTCGGTGCCCGCAACGTGCGCCAGGAGCTGGAGGCGCTGTCGGTCATGGGCATGTCCAACATCAACTTCATCGTCGTCCCCCGCTTCCTGGCGATGGTCGCGATGACCGCGCTCTACAACATCCCCATGGTCGCGTTCACCGTTGCGGCGGGCTACTGTGTGGCGATCTACCTGGTGGGCGTGAACCCGGGGGCGTTTCTGTCCACCTTCTGGACCCAGGGCACCCTACTCGACCTCTACGGCGGCGAGATCAAGTGCTTGATCTTCGGCGCGATCGTGAGCGCCGTGTCCTGCTACAAGGGCATCACCGCCCGCGGCGGCGCGGAAGGCGTTGCCAAGGCGGTGCACTCTTCCGTGGTGGTCAACTTCATGGCCATCCTGTCGTTCAACTACGTTTACACCGCGACCATCCTGGCCGCGTCGCACCACCTCAACGTGGTCAAGTAGTGGCGACCAAGGCGAAGTCCGCCGGCACCGGCGGCTCGATCGGCGATTCCGCCCTATTCGGGCCCTTCAACACGGTCGGCAAGATCCTGGTCTTCGGTGGCGGCGTCCTGGCGCAAACCCCCCTCATGCTCGCCCGCTACCTCGGCGAGGTGTGGTGGTACGCCGCCTTCCTGGCGATTGGGTCAACCCCGGTGATCCTGGTCCTGGTGGCATTCACCGGCCTGCAGTGCAGCGTCGAGGCCTACTACTCGCTCTCCCAGATCGGCGCGCAGGGTTTGGTCGGGGTGTTCAACGCGCTCTGTGACATGCGCGAGATCACGCCCCTGTTCTTCGGCTTCGCGCTGGGAGCCAAGATCGGCTGCGGCCTGGTCGCCGAGCTCGGCACGATGCGCGTCAACGAGGAGATCGACGCCCTCGACGTGATGGGCATGCCCACGATCCGCTACGTCGTCACGACCCGGGTCATCGCGGCGCTGCTGATCATGCCCTTCATGTACTTCCTGGCCCTGGCGTCGGCCTTCACCGCCAGTTGGCTGGTGCAGAAGTTCCAGATCGGCCTGATCTCGGACGGCGCCTATTTCGACTACTTCTGGCGATTCCTCAACCTCAAGGACCTGGTGTTCTCGATGATCAAGGCGGTGCTCTTCGCCTTCCTGATCATCCTGGTGGCGATCTACTACGGGTTCCACGTCACCGGTGGCGCCGTGGGCATCGGCCGGGCGGTGGCCAAGACGATGGCCGTAAGCCTGGTCATGACTGTCCTCGTCAACGCCTTCCTGACCCAGCTCTTCTGGGGCATCGACGCCAACCTGCCCATCCCTGGCGGCTGACCCCAAACGGAACAACCTCGGACTAACGTTATATAAGTAGAGAAGGAATAAGATGGCCGATACGGAAACCCCCAGCAAGGCGAAGTCGAGCACCAGCGTCAAGTCCCGGGCCGCGGCCGGCGACGATGACGAGGGCCATCCTTCCGTTCGGGCCGGCTCCGGCTACAAGCCGAAGGGCGCCGATATCCCGACCAAGGACAAGAAGATGGTCATCGAGGCCAAGGACCTGAAGAAGTATTTCGGCAAGCAGAAGGTCCTCGATGGTGTGACCTTCGGCATCCCCGAGGGCGAGATCACGATGATCATGGGGCCCTCAGGCACCGGCAAGTCAGTCTTCCTGCGGCACGTCGTGGGCCTGATGTTCCCGGACTCGGGTGATATCTGGGTCGACGGCAACAGCGTCCCCGGCCTCAGCAATGAGGACCTTCTGAAGCTGCGCCAGGAGTGCGGGATGCTCTTCCAGGACGGCGCGCTCTTCAGCTCCATGAACCTCTTCGACAACGTGGCCTTCCCGCTGCGCCAGCACACCAACAAATCGGAGAAGGAAGTCCACGACATTGTCTATGATCGGCTCAAGGAGGTCGGCCTGGCCGGCGCCGACAAGAAACTCCCCAACGAGCTATCGGGCGGGATGCGCAAGCGTGCCGGCTTTGCTCGGGCACTGGTCATGGAGCCCAAGATCCTGCTCTTCGACGAGCCCGACTCCGGCCTTGACCCGGTGCGCACGGCGCTGCTGTCCGAACTGATCCGCGAGATCAGCGACAAGTACCACTGCACCTCGGTGATCATCAGCCACGACGTGAACCACGTCCGCCAGGTTGCCGACAACCTCGCCGTGCTCTATGCCGGCAAGTGCGTGGCCTTCGGCTCCCAGAAGGAGATCAAGGCCAACCCCGACCCCTTCATCCAGCAGTTCCTGGTGGGGGCGGCCGAAGGCCCCCTCGGCATGGACTAGGGGGAGCTACAGGGCCAACATCAGGTGAAAACGGTGCGGGGGGAGAACAGGCGACAGGGCGGCGGTGACCCGCTGCTCGGAGGCAAGCAGGCCTCGGTCGCCCTCGGCCTGGCGGTCTTCCTGACCCTGGCGACGGCGTTCTTCGGGGCCATCGCCGTCAGCATCGGGGGCGGCAACAACAACTACGAGGTGCGGCTCCACTTCCCCACCGGCAACGGGATCATCGAGAACAGCGACGTGTTCTTCGGCGGGGTCAAGGTGGGGACCGTCAAGACCCTCGAGCTCGACCGCGACGGCAAGGCGATCACCATGACGGTGTCGATCGGCCAGCAGTACGCGCCCATCCATCACGGCGCCACCGCGGCGATCCGGCCCAAGTCGCTGCTCGGCGAGAAGTACGTGTCGATGACCGTCGGCGACCCGGCCAAACCGGCCTACAACAACGGCGACGTGCTCCCGGACTCGGTGACCAGCGTCAACGTCGAGCTCGACCAGATCATCAACATCTTCGACGAGCCCACGCGCAAGCAACTCCAGGTCCTGATCGCCAACCTCGGCCTCGGCGTCGCCGGCCAGGGCCGCAACACCAACGAGACCTTCCAGAGCGGCACCCAGGACCTCCACAGCCTGGCCGCGGTCACCGACACCCTGCAGTCGCGTGACGCCGAGTTGAAGCGGATCATCGAGGCCCTGACCAAGCTCACCGCGACGCTCTCCAGCGACCAGCAGCGACAGACCTATGTGAACCTGCTGAAGCACTCTGAGCAGGTCCTGAGCACGCTCAAGGCCGAGGACGCCAACGTCGCCCAGGGCATCGACCGCATGAACCAGCTCTTCGGGACCTTCGACGCCGGCCTCAACGGGCGCGGCTCGGATCTCCAGGGCACCTTCCAGGCGCTGCCGGTGACCGTGACCGATCTTGACAACCTCAGCCAGAACCTGGCTCGCGACGGTCACATCGGCTACCCGACGCTGCAGAACTCCATCGCCGGGATCGTCGGCGGCCCCCTGATCTTCGGTGACAAGTCGTCGAGCACCCAGTTCACGGGCAACATCTGGACCCGCGTCGAGACCTCGGTCGGGTGCTTCTTCGTCAACCACCGGGCCCAGGACAGCAGCGGTGCCTACAGCGACAACGGCGGACCCATCTCCACCCCCAGGGCGGCGCCCTACACGCTCCAATCTGTGCCGTCGCAGGCCTTCACCAACCTCTGCAACAGCAATGCGTCGACGGTGCTGGGCGCGCTGGGCACGATCTGCACAACGGCGCCGGCGAACCCCGTGACCCAGGCGGTATGCACCGCCGCCGCCGCCTCGGCCGCGCAGGGCAACTCGGCACCAAGCACCGCCCCCAAGAGCCAGGCGGCGCCCGGCACCGGCGGCACGGCCGCCGCGCCCAGTCCACCGGGGTCTGACCAGGCCCAGCAGGACCTCCTCAGGTACCTACTGCATTGAGAAGCCGCTGGAACCCGCTGATCGTGGGCGTCTACTTTGCCATCTCCACCGCCGTCCTCGGCTTTATGGCGGTGAACATGGGCGGACCCTGCCTGCGCCCCAACTCCTGCACCAACGTCAGCATCGAATTCCGTGACGCCGCCGGGCTGCTGCACTCCAACGACCTGCGCATGGCGGGGATCAAGATCGGCCAGGTCACCACGATCAGCGCCAAGAAGAACTACGCCGTCGCCAGCGTCCAGATCGAGGACCGCTTCATGCCCATCTACAAGGATGCCCACGCGGTGGTGCGGCCCAAGAACCTTCTCGGTGAGACCTATGTCGAGATCGACAAGGGCAACCAGTCGGCGGGCGAGCTGGTCAAGGGCGACACCGTCCCACTGGTCAACACCATCACCCCAGTCCAGGTGGACGAGGTTCTCAACGCCCTTGACCCCACCACTCGCCAGAAGCTCGGCATCGTGATCAACGCCCTCGGCGAGGCCACCGCCGCCCGCGGCCAGGACCTCAACCTCTCGACCCAGGACTTCCGCCGGATCACCGCCGCGCTGGCCACCACGTCGACCTCGCTGAACGAGCAGCAGGACAACATCGATGCCCTCATCGTCCAGCTCGACCTGCTCCAGAAGACCGCCGCCGACTACCACGCCGAGCTGGCCCAGGTCCTCAGCGACTGGAACGTCACCAGCAAGACGATGCAGGCACACTCCGAGAACTTCGCCAGCGCCCTCGACCACCTCAGCAAGGTGCTCGACAACCTCGACACCGGGCTGACGCCGAACACCCCGGCGCTCACCAAGGCGGTTGCGCAGCTACCCGGGACCGCGGACCACGCCAGCGACTTCCTGGGCATCACCAGCTCCCTGGCCGAGCTCTTCCTGAAGCCGGTGAACGGCGGCACCAAGGGCCAGGGCCCGGCCATCGACGATGCCATCAACCTCTTCCCGCGGCTGTCCCAGGTGATGATCGGGGTCAACACCTGCGACTACCACAAGTACGCCAACGGGTACGTCAACATCCCGGGACAGACCGAGTCCGCCACCAAGTGCACCCAGGCCCCGGTCAACGCGGCCGGCAATGCCGCCAACCCGACCCTCCAGGGCGAGGTCTTCACCGGCCAGGTGCTGGGCAACCCGGCGCTGCGGAACCAGGTCTCGCACGACCGCCACCTCTGGCGCGTGATGGGCATGATCGACGCCTCCGGCGGCCAAACCGGCAACGGCAGCCTGCCCTGCGGCCTGTTCACCAACCCCGGCGACCAGCCCACCAGCACCTGCTACCCGGGCAGCATCGGGACCGACATCTACAAGCCGACCAGTAGCTCCTCAGGCCCCAGCAGCTCGACCGGGGCGACGGGGTCGGGCGCATCGACGGCCAGCGCCGGCGGCTCGACCACCTCCACCACCTCGGCGCACCCGGCCTCCTTCTGGGGCAATCTCTGGAACCTCCTGGTGGGGAACAGCAATGCCTAGTACCCGGATCAAGGAGAACCTGCTCTTCGTCGTCATCTTCTCGGTGTTTTCGGTATCCGGGCTGCTCTGGCTGGCGATCAACACCGGCCAGCGCTTCGGCCCCCTGCCGCCGGCCTACACGGTCTCCTTCCAGGTCCGCGACGCCGACGGCCTGGTCGAGGGCGACGACGTCCGCATCGCCGGTATCCCTGTGGGCAAGGTCCTCTATGTCCGCACCAGCCCGGAGGGCGCGCTGGTGACGATGGGCATCGAGCGGGCCAAGGGCTACGACCCCATCTACACCGACGCCACCGTGCTGATCCGGCCCAAGTCGCTGCTGGGCGAGAAGTACGTCGACATGCAGCGCGGCAGCTCCAACGTGGAGGTTGCTGACGGTGGCGCCATACCCAGGTCGCAGGCGGCCACCCAGGTCGAGGTCGACCAGGTGCTGAACAACTCCGACCCGGCCACCCGCAAGGCCCTCTCGGTCGACTTCCAGGCCCTGGGGGAGGGCGTCGCCGGCCGTGGCGCGGACATCAACGCCACGCTGCCGGAACTGCAGCGGATCGCCGAGCACCTCTCCAACGTGTCCTCGCGGTTCAAGGATCGGTCGGCCCAGATCGACCACATCCTGGTCGATACCGACACCATCCTGTCGACGCTCGCCGATGAGCATGCCCAACTCGCCCAGCTGATCCAGAGCGCCGACGGCGTCACCGGCACCATCGCCACCAACGACCAGCACCTGGCGGGGCTGCTGCAGGGCGGGTCGTCAACCTTCATGCGCCTCAACGCCGCGTACGCGCAGCAGAACAACGACCAGAACATCCGCACCGCCACGCAGGCGGCGCCGCCGGTCTTCAAACACACGCTGACCTTCCTGGACCTGGTCAGCCCCAAGCTGGAGACCCTGGTCCCCAGCCTGTTGCTTGGCCAGCAGTACAACTACCCCAACGACCAGCTCACCATCGCCCAGCAGTACGGCATCCAGCTCTCCCAGGCCTGGGACTCGGGCTTCCGGATGTACGCGCCCAGCTCGGCCTTCGCGGACCATGGCTTCACCGCCCTCTCCCTGACCTGCAAGGACAACTCCAATCCCGCCAGCCAGAACTACGACGCCAGCGCCACCAACAAGTGCCCGGGCACCTATGACAAGGGAGGCGGGTACGGCCAGGCGCCGGCCGCGGCGAGCGGGAGCAGCGGGTCCGCGCCGGCATCTCCCCAGTCACCCTCACAGGCCCAGGGCAGTGCCCTAACGGTCCCGTCAGTCGATGCCCAAAAGCAGCTGCTGGAGTACCTGCTGGGGCAATGAAGAGCCAGTTCGCGATCAGCCGCCTGCTCCTGTTCGTCGGGCTGCTCTCGGTCGTGTTCGGCGCGGTCGCCTTCGGGCCCGCGCTCAACTACCACCTCAAGCTCGACTTCACCAACGCCGACGGCCTGGTCCAGAACGAAGACGTCACCGTGGGCGGCGTCAAGGTCGGCCAGGTCAAGGCCCTGGCGGTCAGCGGCAAGGTCGCGATGGTCACCGTTGAGATCACCGACAAGAGCTACGCGCCGATGCGCACCGGGACCAAGGCCCTGGTCCGCCAGCTCAGCCTGCTGGGCAATAAGTACGTCGAGCTCTTCCCCGGGCCCGGAGGCGGCGGTGAGCTGGCCGACGGCGCCGAGATCGGCGTCGACAGCACCACCTCGCCCACCGACCTCGACCAGATCAACGCGATCTTCGATGCCCCCACCCGCGAGAAGCTCAAGGCGGCGACGCTGCAGGGCCAGATCGCCCTGGGCGGCCGCGCCCAGACCCTCAACTCCGACCTCCTGCAGCTGCGCAACCTCGCGGTGGCCGCGGAACCCGTCACCGGGGTCCTCGACAGCCACCAGGCGGCCCTGGACCAGGCGACCATCTCATTCGACACCCTGACCCAGAAGCTGGTGCGCGAGGATGTCGCCCTGCGCGGCCTGGTCAACCACGGCAGCTCCGTCCTCTCCGCCCTACAGGCCCATGACGCGGAGCTGGCGGGAGTGCTCCAGCACGGCGACGCCAGCTTCACGCGGCTGGACGCCGTCCTCAACGGCAACGAGAGCAGCCTCGCCGGCTTCTTCGCCCGCCAGCCCACGAGCCTGCGCACCACCGACTACAACGTGACCAGCGCGACCCCGGTCACGCAGGCGACCATCCCGCTGCTCGATCCCCTCTTTGAACTCCTCTACAACCAGTGGGATTCGAGCGTCGGTCGCGATGGGCCCCTTGATCCCAACGACCCCAACAGCGGCACCCAGTACACCTTCCGGGCGCTGTCGGTGATCTGCCCGTCGATCTCCAACGAGAGCAGCGGGACGTGCTGAAAGACCTTCTCCGCTACAAGGCCAACCCACTCCGCATCGGCGGGATCGTGCTGGTGATCGCGGCCATCCTCCTCGGCGCGGCCTACATGGTCAATCGCAGCTTCTCGCTCACCTTCTGGGACAAGGCCTACCAGCTCAAGGCCGACTTCACCGATGCCGACGGCATCGCTAACGCCTCTGACGTGCGCATCGCCGGGACCTACGTCGGGCAGATCACCCAGATCCGCAGCGTCCAGGGCGGCCTCGCCGAGATCACCATCCGGGTCGACAAGACGCACGCCCCCCTGCACGAGGGAACCAAGGCCAACCTCCGGCTGCAGACTCTGCTGGGCACCAAGTTCATCGAGCTGGTCCCCGGGCCCTCGACTACCAAGGAGCTGGCGGCCGACAGCGTCATCCCCAGCGACAGCACCCAGAGCCCGGTCGACTTCGACCAGCTGCTGTCGTCGTTCGACAAGCCGACGCGCGATGACCTCCAGAAGCTGGTCCAGGAGGCCGGCAAGGCAACCGACGGGCGGGGCGCCAACATCAACGGCCTGCTGGCCAGCCTGCACTCCGCCTCGGTCGACTCCAACCCGGACCTGCAGACGTTCGCCGATCGGCAACAGAACCTGGATGCCATCCTGGTCAACCTCGACAACGTCGGCACCAACCTGGCGGACCAGCGCGACCACCTGGCCAACACCTTCACCCAGCTGGACGAGATCCTGGCCACCATCTCCACCAACGACGTGTCCTTCCGCCGCTTCATCGAGCAGGGCAATATCGGTTTGGGCCACGGCAACGCCCAGTTCGACGGCCAGGCGCAGAACATCAACGACATCTTCCGGCTGCTCAACCCCACCCTGAACAAGCTCAACCCGGTCCTCTTCGACGTCAACACCGTGACCATCCAGGACAACCCCTTCATCCAGATCCTCAAGCAGTTCGCCGGTGACATCGCCAGCGCCGACCTGGCCTACAACTCCAACAGCAAGGCCGGCGGGGCGGGCGGTTGGTTCCTGCGCCAGCCCGTCATCCTGGCCCAGGAGCAGGGCATCCCCGGCTACAACTGCGAGAAGGCCAACCCGGACCCGACCTGCAATAACAGCTTCACCCCCAACAGCGGTCCCCCGACCGGCGCCCAGGCCCAGGCGCAGCCGGCCCAGGCGCAGCCGGCCCAGGCATCGGGACAGGCGCCGCTTCTACCCGCGCTACCCGTGCCGGTGCCGCAGCTGCCGCAGCTGCCGACCAACATCCCGGCGCCGGTCAGCCCCCAGGCTGCCCCCACGCCGGGCATCCCCGGCCTGAACCAGCTGATCCCCGTGCCGCCGGCGGGCGGGCTCGGCACCGGCCTGTCGATGACTGACGATTCCAGCTACATGGACAACCCCGAGCTGGCCATCTTCACCTTCCTGCTGGGGTCGGGCGGATGAGCAAGAAACTGCCCAACCGCGGACCGTCGGTCAACCCGGCGATCGTGGGCATGATCGCCTCGGCGGCGATGTTCGGCCTGCTGCTGTTTGCCTTCACCAACGTCACGCTGTTCCAGTCCAAGATCCAGATCAACGCCGAGGTCTCCTCGGCGGACACCCTGTCGCCCAGCGCCGACGTCGAGGTGGCCGGAGTCAAGGTCGGCACTGTCAAGACCGTTGGCAAGGGGAGCCAGGGCGGCTCGCTGGTGACCATGGAGGTCAACACCCAGAAGGCCTCGTTATACCGCGACGCCACCCTCCAGATTCGCCCCCACGGCGTCTTCGGGCCCAAGTTCGTGCAGCTGGTCCCGGGCACGGAGTCGGCCGGCGCCTTCCCGGCGGGCGGCACCATCGACCGGGGCAACACCTCGGTGTCGGTGGACTTCGAGCAGGTGCTCAACCAGCTCGACGACAACACCCGCCAGAGCCTGCAGACCTTCTTCTACGAGTTCGGCACCTGGCAGGAGGACCGTGGCCAGGACCAGGGTGCGGTGATCGACAACCTCAACGTCGTCACCGCCCAGCTGACACCGCCGCTGCAGGTCGTCGGCAACCGCCAGGACCAGCTGGGGCGCTTCTTCGACAGCAACGCGATCGTCCAGCAGACCTATGCCGACTCGCCGCTGGACCAGATCATCCACGAGAACAACGACGTCCTGACCGCCCTCGACCAGCACCGCGACGGCCTCGTGGGGCTGATCGTGCACGGCAACAACGTGCTCAACGACATCGACCAGATCACCGCCGGCAACAACGTCAACAACCTCCGGGCCCTGCTGCCCAAGCTGCCCCCCCTGCTCGACTCCCTGAGCCGCTTCAGCACCGACATGGGCACGGGCGTCAACCACCTCAACCCGGTGCTGGTGCCCCAGTACGGCCAGCAGCAGAGTGACATCGGGCTGGCGATCCTGCGCACCCGGGATGCCTTCGGGGAGTGCGACGTCAGCGCCGACGTTGCCTACGACACCCCGCACGCCAACAACGTCAAGATCGTGCCCTGCTTCGGCCCCGACGGCAAGCCGTATGTCGACCCCGCGACCGGCCACATCGCCCACCACCACATCAAGGTCCTGCTGGGGCTGCACACCAACGGGACCCCGGGGAGCGCCAGCGAGGACGAGAGCGGGGTCCTCTGTGGCCCCCACACGGCCAATGCGACCCGGGGCGCCCCCGCCGACCGTGCGTTCAACTGCACCAGCGACCCGGTTCAGAGCTCCGCGAGCGCCATCCCCGTGGCCGGGGCCGCACCGCCGGCGCCCTTCGTGGTATCCAGCAGCGCCGCCCCCGGCACCCCCGGCCTGTCCCTCTTCCAGCCCCTGGGCCCCGCCGGCCTGCTCGACATCCTCGCCGGCCAGTAACCCCTGCGCGCGTTCAAATAGAGTCGTAGCCGTGTTTCGGAAACGTCCCCGGCTGGCCCTGGTCGTGGTCACCGTGCTCAGCGTGGTCTTCGGCTACGTGGGTTGGCGCCTGGCCAGCTTTGACACCGCGGCCGACACCATCGTCGATCCCGGCAGCGCGGCGTTCCAGCACGAGATCGTCTACGAGAACACCTTCGGCGCCGACCCCGTGGTGGTGCTGGTCCAGGGTGACGTGCAGAAGATCCTGGGCGGCCAGGGCCTGCAGCAGCTGATTCGCATCGAGGCCAACATGAGCAGCCCCGCCAACACCCGGCTGGGGGTGCAATCGCTGTACGGGCCGACCAGCATCGCCACGGTCTCCGCGGTGGCCGCCGAGGGGTCGTTGCTGGCGCGGGTCCAGCAGGCCGAGCAGGTGGCCCAGAAGAAGGCCTTTGACGAGGCCAAGGCCGGCGGCGCGACGGATGCCGACGCCACCACCCAGGCCAACAAGGCGGCGACCGACGCCGGAACGGCGGTCCTCAACAACGCCTCCAAGGACTTCCCCGAGATCGCCGCCATCGGGCTGCCCAGCGCCGACAACCCGAGGTGGACGAGCGCCATCTTCCTCGACGCCAAAGGCAACCCCAAGCCTCGTTTCAGTGCCGTCGTACCCGACCCCACCCACATCCTCATAACCGGCCGCCTCAGCCCCACCACCAGCCAGCGGGCGATCGACGCGATCACCACCTCGATCCGGTCAGACGCCGCCAAGAACCCCATACCCGGGGCCACGGTCTCGGTCACCGGCGTGCCGGTGCTGGAGGCCGCGGTGGCCCATGCGCTGCAGCTGGCGCTGCTGGTGGGGATGCTGGTGGGCACGGTGGCGATGGGGGTGCTGCTGCTGGTGACACTGCGGCGGCAGGTTCGCCCGGCCGCCCGGCTGCTGCCCCTGCTGGCCGGCGTGTTCACGGTTCTGATCCTGGGTGGCCTGGTGGCGATCATCGGGCTCGTCGCGGCGGGCCTGCGGGCCCAGGCGGGATTGGACGCCGCCCGCCTTCAGACCCTTCTGGCCACCTTCACCCTCGGCCTCAACCCGGCGACCCTGGCGGCGTTCCCGGTGGCGCTGGGGCTCGCCGTCGACTACTCGGTTCAGTTCCTCTACCGCCACCACCAGGCAGAGGCGTCGGGCTCCAGGGAACCGCTCAATGAATCCCGCCGGTGGGCGGGTCGCGCCACGGTGAGGGCCGCGATCTGCACCGTCGCCGGGCTTCTCTCGCTGGGATCCTCGTCGATCCCAATGGTGCGGCAGTTCGGGGTGGTGATGATCCTGGGGGTGGTCGTCGCCTGGCTGGTCTCGCGCCTGACGGTGCTGGCCGGCGTGACGATCATGGCCCGTCGCGCCCGGCTTCGCGCCGCCGTGGCGGCCGCCCGTCGGGGAGTCAGGGAGGACGAGGAGATGGGCCTGTTCGGGCTCTCTGCGACGCCGGCGACCGGGGCGCGCGACGCGGTGGGCGGTGGCGAAGGCGCTCCCTGGGGGGTGTCCACCTGGGTCCGCGCGCACGCCACGCAGATCCTTGCGCCGGCGCTGGGGCTGGCTCTGATCGGCTGGGTGGCACTCCCCTTTGCGACCTATGAGACCAACCCCGAGAAGCTGGTCTCGCCCAACCTCCCCGCCTTTAAGGAATTGGACCGAGTGCGCCAGGTCACCGGCTCCAGCGGAGAGTTGGACTTTGTCCTCAGTGGCCCCGATGTGACCTCGGAGGCGGCGTTGAAGTGGGCCGGCGACCTCCAGGCGGTGGCCTCGCGCGACACCGGCGGTCAGTTCAAGACCGCCGGCAGCCTGGCTCAGCTCTTCGGTGCCATCAACGGTGGCAAGCCGCTCACCACCGAACAGACCAAGGCCTTCCTGGCTGTCATTCCGAACTACTTCACGGACGCCCTCACCAGCCGCGACCACAAGCTTGCCAGGATCGCATTCGGGATCAACCTCGCGCCCCTCTCGACTCAGGCGCAGCAGGTGCAGCAGATCGTGAACGACGTCGACGCCCCGGCCGGCTATTCCTACTACCCGGCCGGCTTCAGCTACCTGACCATGAAGGGCCTGGAATCGCTCGAGGAGGGCCAGATGCTGCTCAACATCCTCGGGGCGGTGCTGGTGTTCGTGGCCCTGCTGGCGATCTATCGACATCGCCGGTTGGCGCTCTACGCGTGGCTGCCGACGCTGTTCGTGGCGGGTTGGTCCAGCGCGGTGCTCTTCGCGCTGCGGGCACCGCTGACCCCGATGACGGCGGTCCTGGGGGCCCTGGTGGTGGCCTTCGGGACGGAGTTCGCCGTGCTCTGGCTGGAGCGCTACCGCGAAGCGGTGGCCGCGGGCACGGCGGCCGGTGCCGCGGCGGCGCTGGGGGCGACGAGAACGGCGGGACCCGGGATCATCGTCTCCGGTTCCGCCCTCACGCTGGGGTTCCTGGCCCTGACCGTCGGCGGTCTTCCCGGGGTCTCCAGCCTCGGCTTCGACCTGCCGATGCTCCGCGACTTCGGCTTGGTGGCGGCGATGGACATGGTGCTGGCCCTGATGGCCTCCCTGGTGGTGCTGCCCGCGCTGGTCATCCGCTTCGGTCTTCCCCTGGCGACGCCGGCCAGGACTGCCGAGGAGACGCGCCGCGCCCGCAGCGGCGCACCAGCCTGAGACAGCCGCGCCGCCGCCTCGGCCGCGCATCAGCGGCCGTCACCCTGGCGGTCGCGGTGATGGCCGTGCTCCCGGGGATCGCCTGGGCCGCGACGCCCGTGCCCAGTTCCAGTTCGCTGCCCTGCCTGCGCACGCTGAAGTTCGGCGGCTCTCTGTACCTGGACACCGACCAGGCGGTTCCACCCGGCGAGGTTGGTCCCAGGGTGGGGGATACCGACCCCAACCCCACTCACTGTGGCCTGCCCGACCGGCTCCCGGTCTACCGCCACACCGGGCACAACACCACCAGCGAGGTCGTTTACCTCCTCAACCCGGGTCAGCCCGAGCTCTTCGTGTCAGGAGGGAACACCGGCTTCCCGCTCCAGAAAGTGATGCGCTGGCTGGTCCTGGTGCTGGCCGTGGGGATCCTTGGTCTCGCCGCGGTGCCCGCCATCCTCGCCCACCTGCGCCAGCCACCCCTGGAGGTTGGCGGTGCCGAGGACGTCGACCCGCCCAGCACCCCTAAGATCAAGCGCAATGGCCGCTAAGAAGACCCGCACCCCGGTCACAACCCGTCGCGGCGACGGCGGCTACACCAGCCTCTGGGGGGGCGAGGAGGTGGCCAAGTACGACGGCCGGCCGACCGCTTTTGGGACGCTGGACGAGGCCACCGCAGTGCTGGGAATGGCGCGCACGGCGACGCGCCACGCAGAGATGCGTCTCGAGATTCTGCGCCTACAGAACGACCTCTTCCGCCTTATGAGCGAGCTCGCCAGCGGCAGCGCCCACAGCGGCGAGATCGCGGTCGGCCCGGGCCAGGTGGCGGAGATCGAGGTGCGCATCGTCCGCATCCGCGACGCCTGCCAGCTGCCCGAGATGTTCACCATCGCGGCGACCCCCACCAGCGCCACCCTCGACCTCGCCCGCACCGTCATCCGCCGGGCGGAGCGAGAGGTCGCGCGGTTGGTCCACGACCACGTGATCGACAACCCCGAGACGCTGCGCTATCTCAACCGGGCCAGCGACCTGGCCTTCGTGCTGGCGCGCTGGGAGGAGAAGCTCGACGGTGTGGCCTACCTGACGATCAGCAAGGCCGACCTGGAGTGAGCTACGACGTCGTGGTCGCGGGCGGGTCCTTCGCGGGGCTGGTGGTGGCGACCTCGATCCGGGGACGGGTGGCGCTGGTCGAGAAGGGCGAGATCGGCGACGGCCAGACGTCGGCGTGCGGCACCACCCTCGACGTTGTCGAGAAGCTCGGGCTGGAGGCGTCGATCGAGGAGGTCCAGGACGAGGGCGTCATGCACCTCCGCGGCGGGGTGCTGCGCTTCCGTCTGCCGTACCGCTTCTGCACCTTCGATTACCGCACCTTCTGCCGCCTGCTCCTGGAACGCTTCGACGGCGATCTGGTGCAGGCGTCTGCCCGGGGCGTGCAGGTGGAAGCGGGCGCGACCGCGGTTCTGACCGATGGTGCCTCCGTCGAGGGCCGGCTGGCGGTCGATGCCAGCGGCTGGCGGGCGGTGTTGGCGCAGAGTATCGACGGCGATTTCCCGGTGCGCAGCCAGGTCACCTACGGGTTGGAGATGCCCGCGACCGGCTGGGACGACCCGGGTCTGCATTTCTATTTCGACTCCCGGGTGCGGGCCGACGGGTATGGGTGGTCGTTCCCCGCGGGAGCGGTGGCCCGGGCCGGGGTGCTGTCCTACGTGGCGCCGGACGGCGTCAGGACCTCCACCGAACAGTTCCTGGCCGCCGAGGGCATGCGGGGCTCCCACTACCACGGCGGCTACCTCACCGCTGGGCTGCGGCCCGCGGTGGCGGGCCCCGTGTTCCTGGTGGGCGACTCGGCCGGCCACTGCCTGCCGCTGACGGGGGAGGGGATCCGCCCCGCGGTCTTCTTCGGCCAGCATCTGAGCGCGCTCTTGAACGGGGTGCTGGAGGGCCGGCGCACGCGTTTCGAGGCGGCCGCCACCTATATCGGGCTCCAGAACGAGCACGCCCGCAGGTACGCCCTGCTGCGGTCGCTGCAGACGGCTCTGCGCGGCTGGCCCGACCCGCCCATGGGTCCCTTCCTCCGTGCCTACGCGGGCCAGGGGCGCCTCTACCGCTGGCTTTCGCGCTTGTACTGGGAGCTCGCGGCACCGATCCTTCCGGCGCCAGCGGCGACCCGCGTCCCGGCGCGCGCCTCGGCCTGAGCGGTGCGGGTCACGGTGCTGCTCTTCGCGCGTCCGCGCGACGTGGTGGGCGCTTCGCGGCTTGAGGTCGACCTGCCCGACGGAGCCACCGCCGGCGATGCCTTCGAGGCCCTGGTCCGGCGCGCTCCCGGGCTGGCGGACATGAAGAGCAGGATCCGCTGCGCCGTCGAGGGCGAGTACAGCAACTGGCAGGCCCCCCTGCGCGACGG
Organism: Candidatus Dormiibacterota bacterium; assembly: GCA_036741395.1. GTDB lineage: Bacteria > Chloroflexota > Dormibacteria > DASZGP01 > DASZGP01 > JAXDLW01. Next base: position 2,424 of record DAINSI010000008.1, on the reverse strand, counting down.
CAGCGAGCTGGCCCTGATTCCACCGACCGCGGGTGGCTGAGCGTTCGCCCGACGCGCTGACCCGCGAGCCGATCGAGGTCGGCCATCTGACATCAGGGCTGGCCGGGGCCGCCGACGGTGCGATCGCGACGTTCGTTGGGGTGGTCCGCGACAACCAGGACGGCCGTGCCGTGCAACGCCTCGAGTACGAGGCCCATGAGCCGATGGCCGAAGCCCAGGTCGCGCAGCTGGTGTCGAACGCCACCAGGCGCTGGGGGCTGAGCGCGGTCCGATTGCGTCACCGCCTGGGCAGCATCGGCATCGGCGAGGTCAGCGTCTTTATCGGGGTCGCATCGCCACACCGGGCCGAGGCACTCGAGGCCTGCCGCTGGTTGATCGATACCCTCAAGGCCGAGGTCCCGATCTTCAAGAAGGAGTACTACGTGGATGGCGGGACGAGCTGGGTGGAGGAGGGGACCGGCGATGCCGGGCCCGGCTGACTAGAGCGTGGCGAGGACCTCGTCGGCGTGGCCTTCGGGCTTGACCGCCTCCCACACGCGGGCCACCGTGCCCTGCTCGTCGATGAGGAAGGTGTTGCGCAGGATCCCCTCGTAGGAACGGCCCATGAACTTCTTGGGGCCCCAACTGGAGTAGGCGGCGGCGGCGGCGGTGGCGTGGTCGGGGTCGCTGAGCAGCGGGAAGTTGAGGCCGAGCTTGTCGGTGAACTTCTGATGGGACCGGGAGTTGTCGGCGCTGATCCCGAAGACCCGGGCCCCGCGCGAGGCGTAGCCCTCGCTGGCATCCCGGAAGGAGCATGCCTCCTTGGTGCAGCCCGGGGTGTCGTCCCTGGGGTAGAAGTAGAGGACGACCTTCTGGCCTCGCAGGTCCTTGAGCCGCACGCTCGACCCGTCGCCGGCGGTCAGTTCAAAGTCCGGGGCTGCGTCGCCCAGTTTGAGCACTTCGCCACGGTAGCATCTAGCCCGCGAGCGGGAGTAGCTCAGTGGTAGAGCGCTAGCCTTCCAAGCTGGATGTCGCGAGTTCGAGTCTCGTCTCCCGCTCTCTCAGCCCCTCCCAGGGCTGCCTGAATACGATCTGGGGGGATATCACCTCCGAGCCCGGTGCGCCCGAGTACCCCATTCTGCCTCAAAGCTAACGAACCAGGGCTGTTCGCAATTGTTGACTTTTGCGAACTTGATGAGCACGATGCGAAAATGCCGCAGGTTCTGGTCAGGCACCAAAAACCCCGGGCCAAGCCCGGCGGCCTGTCCGATCGGCCCAGCTGGGAGGAGGCCGTCGAGGCCTTCCTGGAGGCGAAGAAGGGCAAGAACGTGACGCCCGCGACCCTCGAGAACTATCGCTGGCACCTCCTTGGTCCACGAGCCCGGGCATTCGTGGCAGACCGCGGCATCGAGAGCCCGGTGGATGTGATGGCGGAGCACCTCGCTTCATTCCAGGCCGAGCTGGTCGATGCCGCTGTCAGCAGCTCGCTGGCTCACGCCTTCCACCGGGTCTTCCGTAACTTCCTGAACTTCTGCGACGGACGCGGATACGGGCCCCACCGCAGCGCCTTCCGCGTCGAGCCTCCGAAGATCGAGATGGTCGAGCCGGAGATCTTCACCCCGGGGGAGGAGAAGAAACTCCTGTTGGCGGCTCGATCACCCAGGGATCGCTTCCTGATCGAGTTCCTGCTCCGCACCGGGGTTCGAGTGACGGAGTTGTGTGGCCTCAAGGTCGATAGCCTGGAAAAGCTCCTGCCCAGCAGCCCGGGGCCGTACGACATGCTCAAGGTCTACGGAAAGGGCCGCAAGGACCGCCGAGTTCCACTCGACAGTGCCGGCAGGGAGTTCAGCAAGGAGATCGAGCAGTACCTGCGGCGCGTTCGTCCCGAGAATCCCGGGTCCGATTACCTCTTCTTGAGTTCCAGGAAGACGGGCAGGGGCAAGGCGGCGACCTACGGGCCGCTGACCCCACGTGCCGTGCAGGTGCTTTTCAACCGCCTGGGTAAGGCGACGGGGGTCCATGTGCATCCGCACAAGTTCCGGCATACGTACGCGACGCGGAGCCTGACTGAAGGCATCAGTCCGCTCGTCCTGCAGCGCACCCTTGGTCACAGCACCCTGGCGATGGTCAATCGCTACGTGCATTTCCGCGCCGACGACCTTATTGCGGCTTGGCGTACGCGGGCTGACTGACTGGCCGAACGTTCGAGCGGACCCCGTGCTGACGTGATCATCACCCGGCTCCGGCAGCGGCTCGAAAGGGACCCGCCGTGATCTTTACGCGCTCGGCAAAATAGCGTACAGTAAGCCTATGGCAGTCACCGAAGTCCTAGAGGACGTTCTGATCCATCCCGATCTCCACACCGAGCCAGAGAGGGCGCTGACCCTTGAAGTGGCCCTATACCAGCTTCGACGCCCGCTCAGTGCTGATGACGCTGCCGGAGTT
>DAINSI010000007.1:0-50541 GCA_036741395.1 Candidatus Dormiibacterota bacterium | reverse complement strand
CGCCCGCGGGCGGTGGGGGCTGGTAGCCGGGGGGCGGGCTGCTGGGCGGTGCGCCCGCAGGCGGTGGGGGCTGGTAGCTGGGCGGCTGCTCACTCATGCTGATCTCCTCCGAACCTCTTGGGTGGGCTCACTCTAGCCCAAGCGGCAGGTGCCTCAACAGCCCAGGTGCTTGGCCAGCAGCATCCGCTGCACTTCCGACGTCCCCTCGCCGATCTCATTTACCTTGACGTCGCGCCAGAAGCGCGCCACCGGAGACTCCTCCATGAAACCCATCCCACCGTGGATCTGGATGGCCTGGTCACAGGCGCGCTTGCTGGCCTCACTGGCGAATAGCTTGGCCGAGGCGGCCTCCATCGCGCACGAACGCCCCTGGGCCCAGAGGTTGGCGGCGTGGTACGTCGCCAGGCGCGCGAGGTGCACCTCCATCGCCATGTCGGCGAGCTTGAACTGGATCGCCTGGTGCTTGCTGATGGGGACCCCGAAGCTGACCCGCTCCTTGGCGTAGCTGAGCGACTCGTCGAGGCACGCCTGGGCCAGCCCCACGGAGAGCGCCGCAATGGCGATGCGCCCCGCCTCCAGCGTCGACAGGAATTGCGCGTAGCCGCGGCCGCGCTGCCCCAACAGGTTCTCCTCAGGGACGCGGCAGCCGTCAAAGGTCAGGCCGTGGGTGTCGCTGGAATGCCACCCGAGCTTGCGGTAGGGGGGATCGATGATGTAACCGGGGGTGCCCTTCTCGACCATGATCGTGGAGATCTCCCGCCGGCCCTCGCCCGCTCCCTCCCCGGTGACCGCGGTCACCGTGACGCCCCACGAGATGTCCGTCCCGGGGTTGGTGATGAAGGCCTTGGACCCAAAGATCACCCACTCGGACCCAGCTTCGCCGGGTACCCCCTCCAGTCGCGCCTTGGTCCGCGTCGAGCCGGCGTCAGTGCCCGCGTGGGGTTCGGTCAGACCGAATGCCCACAGGCGTCGTCCCGCCGCGAGCTCCGGCAGGTAGGTGCGCTTCTGCTCGTCGGTCCCGAAACGCAGGATCGGCGAGATGCCCAGCCCGACCGCGGCCTCCAGGGTGATGCCGAGCCCGGTGTCGCCGCGGCTGATCTCCTCGATCGCCAGGCAGAGGCTGACGAAGTCCCCGCCGGAGCCGCCGTGCTCCTCGGGCACCGCGAGTCCGAAGAACCCGAGGTCCGCCATCTTGGCCACGGCGTCATAGGGGAAGGCGTGCTTCTCGTCCCACTCCGCGGCGTGCGGCTTGACCTCGGCCTCGCAGAACTCCCGGGCGAGGTCCCGGACGGCGCGCTGCTCGTCAGTGAGGTCGAGCTGGGTGTTGAGGACCGGGGCGGCCATGGTTGGGCCCCGCTCAGCGCGCGACAGCGCCCAGCTTGTCCTGGACGAGCTTGACGAGGTCTTCGATGGTGTCTCCGATGGGGACACCGGCCCTGGTCAGCGCCTCGACCTTGCCCTCGGGCGTACCGGTGTTGCCGCTGATGATCGCGCCGGCATGGCCCATGCGCTTGCCCGGAGGGGCGCTGCGACCGCCGATGAAACCAAACACCGGCTTGGGGTAACCCGAGCCGATCATCTCGGCCGCCGCCTCCTCGTCGGAACCCCCGATCTCGCCAAGCATGACCACGGCGTCGGTGTCATGGTCGCTGGCGAAGAGCCCGATGACGTCCTTGAAGGTGAGACCGAGGACGGGGTCGCCGCCGATGCCCACGCAGGTCGAGACGCCCAGCCCGGCGTCGCGCAGTCCCGCCAGGATCTCGTAGGTCAGGGTGCCCGAGCGGGAGACCACGCCGACCCGCCCGGGGACAGCGATGTGGTTGGGGATGATGCCGACCTTGGCCTTCTGGGGCGGCGAGATCAGGCCGGGGCAGTTGCCGCCCAGGAGTTGGGGGTCGGCCATGGACTCGTGGATGAAGGTGCGCGCCCGGACCATGTCCAGGACGGGGATGCCCTCGGTGATGGCCACGATCAGGCCGACCCCGGCGTCGGCCGCCTCCATGATGGCGTCGGCGGCGCCGGGCGGCGGCACGAAGATCGCCGCGGTGTTGGCCCCCGCCTGGTCGACGGCTTCGGCCACGGTGTTGAACACGGGGATGTCGAGGTGCGTGGTGCCGCCCTTGCCTGGACTGACGCCCGCGACCACGTTGGTGCCGAAGGCCTTCATCTGCTCGGTGTGGAAGGTGCCCTCGCGGCCGGTCATGCCCTGCACCACCAGGCGCGTGTTGCGATCTACCAGGATGCTCATGTGGCGGCCCCGCTGCGCGCCATCTCGACGGCCTTGGCGGCCGCCTCGGGGGCGCTGACGCCGGGGGTGATACCGGCCTCCTGGAGCAGGCGACGGCCCTCCTCCTCCGCGGTCCCCGTCATCCGCACCACCAGCGGCACCTTGATCCCCAGCTCGTCGCGGGCGGCGATGACGCCGCGGGCGACCTCGTCGCCGCGGGTGATGCCGCCGAATATGTTGATGAAGATCGACTTCACAGCGGGGTCCTGGAGGATCATGTCGAGGCTGTTGCGCACGACTTCGGCGCGGGCGCCACCACCGACGTCGAGGAAGTTCGCCGGCCGCCCGCCCGCGGCCTTGACGAGGTCGAGGGTGTTCATGACCAACCCCGCGCCGTTGCCCAGGATGCCCACGTCACCGTCGAGGTGGACATAGGTCAGGCCGCGCTTGTGGGCCTCGATCTCCAGGGGATCGCCGCTGCCGGCCTCGTCGCTGCGGTACTTCTCGAGATCCCGGTGGCGAAACTCGGCGTTCTCGTCGATCTCCAGCTTGCCGTCGAGCGCAATGACGTCGCCGCCCCTGACCACTGCCAGCGGGTTGATCTCGCAGGTCAGGGCATCGACGGCCACCGCCATCGTGAACAGACGCTGCATGATCGGCACCAGCTGCTTGACGAGGTCGCCCAGTCCGGCCTGGAAACACATCGCTCGCAGCTCGTACGCCTGGGCCCCGCGGAAGGGGTGGGGGTGCAGCTTGACGATCTTCTCGGGGGCGGTCTCAGCCACCTCCTCGATCTCCATCCCACCCGCTGCCGACAGGATCATCACCAGCTTGCGGGCATCGCGGTCGAGGGTCACGCCGAGGTAGATCTCGCGCTCGACCTCCGCCGCCTGCTCGATCCACAGCTCGTGCACGGTGAAGCCCTTGATGTCCATTCCCAGGATCGCCTCGGCCGCCGTGCGTGCCTCGTCGGGGGTCTTCGCCAGCTTGATACCGCCGGCCTTGCCTCGGCCGCCGATGGGGACCTGGGCCTTGACCGCCACCGCACCCAGCAACCTGGCAGCGTCAACCGCCTGCTCCACGGTGCGGGCCACGCGACCCTCCCGGACCGGGATCCCGGCGGCCAGGAACTGCTCCTTGGCCTGGTACTCCAGCAGCTTCATCCGGCCGACAAGCTTACAGGCGTTGTTGACCCCGCCCACGGTAACCGGTCTAATAGCGGAATGCCAGACGAGAGTCAGTCCGAAAGGGACCGCCGCCGCAACTTCAACAGCCTGCTCATCCTCGCCAACCTGTTCCGGGTGCTCTCATATGCCATCGTGGGCCTGGCCGCCGTCTTTTTGGTCGCCGCGGTCGCCGCGGCATTGGTAACACGGTCGCCCGACATCCTCCTCCAGCTCATCGCCAGCTCGGCCGGCGCGGTGGGCTATGGGCTGGCGCTGTTCCTGTTCTCGGAGTTGATCCGGCTCCTGGTCGGTGTCGCCAAGGACCTCAGCCGGATGTCCGGCCGCGGTGACGTCGGGCCCTCCCGGGAGACCCCGAGCCCTCCGCCGCAGGCCGCGCCCGGGCCAGACGGGCAGTAGCCGGGACCCCGGATCTATCCCCCGCTAGAGCGGGATGTTGCCGTGCTTGCGCTGCGGCCGGGTGACCTTCTTGTCCTGGAGCGCGTTCAGCGCCGAGATCAGGCGCGGCCGCGTCTGCTGCGGCTCGATGATGTCGTCGATGTATCCGCGCTCGGCGGCGAAGTACGGGTTGGCGAACTTCTCGATGTAGTCGTCAACCAGCTCCTTGGTCTTGACCACGGGGTCGGGCGCGGAGGCGATCTCGCGGCGGGAGATGATGCTGACCGCTCCCTGCGGGCCCATCACCGCGATCTCGGCGCTGGGCCAGGCGACGTTGAAGTCAGCCCCGATGTGCTTGCTCGACATGACGTCGTAGGCCCCGCCGTAGGCCTTGCGGGTGATCACCGTGAGCTTGGGGACGGTCGCCTCGCAGAAGGCGTAGAGCAGCTTGGCACCGTGGCGGATGATGCCGCCGTACTCCTGGTTGGTGCCCGGCATGAAGCCGGGGACGTCGACCAAGGTGATGATGGGGATGTTGAAGGCGTCACAGAAGCGCACGAAGCGCCCGCCCTTCGTCGAGGCGTTGATGTCCAGCGCGCCGGCCATGGCCTTGGGCTGGTTGGCGACGATCCCCACCGAGTGCCCGCCGAGCCGCGCGAAACCGGTGATCAGGTTCTGGGCGAAGAGGGGCTGCGTCTCGAGGAACCTGCCGTCATCGACCACGCGCCGGATCACGTCGTGCATGTCGTACGCCGCCGCGGAGTTGTCGGGGACCACGGTCTGCAGCTCCCGGTCCATGCGGTCGGCGGGGTCCTTGGTGGCGACGAAGGGAGGCTTCTCGCGGTTGTTCTGGGGCAGGTATCCGAGCAGGTCGCGGATCTGGCCGAAGGACTCCTTCTCACTGTCCGCGGCAAAGTGCGCAACGCCCGATTTCAGGTTGTGCACGTCGGCGCCGCCGAGGGTCTCGAAGTCCACCTGCTCGCCGGTGGTCACCTTGATGACGTCAGGCCCGGTGATGAACATGTAGCCGACCTCGCGGACCATGAGGATGAAGTCGGTCATGGCCGGGCTGTAAACCGCGCCCCCGGTGCACGGCCCCACCACCAACGAGAGCTGCGGGATGACCCCGCTGCAGTTCACGTTGCGCTGGAAGATGTAGGCGTACCCGGCCAGGGACACCACGCCCTCCTGGATCCGCGCCCCGCCCGAGTCGTTGATGCCCAGGCACGGACACCCGACCTTCTCGGCCCAGTCCATCACCTTGACCACCTTCTCCGCGAAGACCTCGCCCAGCGAACCGCCGAAGGCCGTGGCGTCGTGGGAGAAGATGGCGACCTGGCGACCGTTGATGTAGCCATAGCCAGTGACCACCCCGTCGCCCGAGACCCGCTTGTCCCACATCCCGAAGTTGTGGCTGCGATGGAGGGCAAAGGTGTCGAACTCCACGAACGTGCCGGGGTCGAGCAGCTTGTCGATGCGCTCCCGGGCCGAGAGTTTGCCCTTCTCGTGCTGTTTGCGGAGCGCGTCCGGGTCGCCCTGGATGGCATCATGGCGGCGCTTGCGCAGGAGGTTGATGCGCTTCTCCCCGACCGTGACCTCGCGGCGGGTGGACGAGACCGCCTTGCCGTTGACACCATTGGCGGCGGTGGTCGACCGGCGGCGCGGCGCCGCCGGCTTGGGGGCAGGTTCGGGCGCGGGACGAGCGGCTTTGGCCATGAGAAGACTTCCTCGAGCTGCCGGGCTGGCAGGGCTATATGGTAGCCAAGGCCGGAGGGATATTCGCGCCAGCCTCAGGTCGGTTGCGCGGAGAGGCAGGGGGTAAGGCGATAATTCCCGCTGACCTGTGGTGGGACCAATAACTCTTTACCGCATCTATATCGGGCCGGCTGTCCGGACGCGTTACGTTCGGCGTGACGTGACGGAGATCGCCCTACCTTGAGCCTGCGCCAATTTGACCTGATCGCAGGCGTCGTGGTCACCGCCGCCTACTTCCTGGTCTTCCTGATGCTGGTCATGGGGCTGGTCCGGACCAAGCAGGTCACCCGCAACCGCCTCGGCCTGGCCACGGCACTGGTCTTCTTCGCCGCGGCTGCCTACCGCGGAATCTCGGCCCTGCTGCAGACCCGGGGTCAGTCGATCACCGACGACGCCAACCTCGGTCTGACCGCGGCACTCGACCTGCTCACGGCGCTGGTCGGCCTCTTCTACCTTTCCCTGCGCCACCACTTCGGTTCGATCATCACCGGGGTCGAGGACGACGACGACGCGGTCTTCAGCCGGGAGGGTCGGCGCAGCGCCGGCACCGACCCCCTCACGGGCCTGGCCACCGACAAGAAGGCGATGGAGGTCCTGCGGCGCCAGCTGTCGGCAACCAGCCTGTCAGGCGAGAAGCTGGCGGTGCTGTTGATCTACGTCGACCAGATCGAGGACATGGTCGGCAAGGAGGGGGCGATGACCGGCGAGGAGCTCCTGGGCCATGTCGGCGCGGTGATGCGCGACCAGCTGCGTTACCGCGACTTCGCCGCGCGGATGGGCACCGCGGAATTCATGATCGCGATGCCGGGAGCCAACCGAGAGGTCGCGATCCGGGTTAGCCAGCGCCTCGACGCCCGCATCCAGCGCATCATCGTTTCGGGCCTGAGCGGCGTGCCGGCCGCGATCTCCACGGGGATTGCGATGAGCCCGGACGACGCGCGCGACGCCGACGGGCTGGTCAAGGCCGGCCGCGAGGCGGTCGAGTATGCCCGGCGCCTGGGCGGCGGTCACTTCCTCTTCTCCAAGGACGTCGAGCGCGCCCCCGACCTCGACTTCGATGCGCACGAGGGCGGCCCCTCCGCGACCGCAGCCCTGTCAGCCAAAAAGATGCTGGAGGACATGGGCGCCCACGACGCGCCGACCGCGACCCATATGGAGCGTGTCGCCCGCTACGCCATGCAGCTGGCAGAGAAGACCGGCTTCCCGCCCGAGGACCTGCCGCTGCTGAGGATCTCGGCGCTGCTCCACGACATCGGCATGAAGAGCCTCAGTAAGGACATCCTGGCCAAGCCCGGCAAACTCACCGCCGAGGAGTACCTGATGGTCAGGGAGCACCCCCAGATCGGGTACCAGATGGTCAAGAGCGTCCCCGGCCTGCAGTCGGCGGCGATCTTCATCCTGTACCACCACGAGTCCTACAGCGGCCACGGCTACCCGGAGGGCCTGGAGGGCGCAGAGATTCCCCTGGGGTCACGCATCCTCGCCGTTGCCGAGGCCTTCGACAACATGCACATGGAGATGCCCTACCGCGCGGCGCTGTCGCTGGCCGAGGTCAAGCGCCGCCTCACGTCGGCGTCCGGCAACCAGTACGACCCCGACATCGTCAAGGTGATGAACGCCATCGCCGACAAGGAGTTTGTCGACGACGTCGAGGCCCTGACCTGGTCCGAGGCCGAGATGCTGCTGGAGGAATCCCAGGCCCCCAAGGCCATCATCGGCAGGATCAAGAAGCTGAGCGGCCGCCGCCTGGGCGCCGGCTAAGGGCCCTAAGACGTGGCTTTAGCGGTTTAGAAGTCCGCCGTGGGGCGGTAGCGACCCCAGACCGCGCGCAGCCTGCTGAAGACCTCGCCGATGGTGGCGTAGTCGCTGAATGCCTGCTTCATCGCCGGGAGCACGTTCTCCGTGCCGCGGGCGGCGTCCTCGAGGACCTGGAGGTCATGCTCAACGGCGGCGGTATCACGGTCGGCTCGGACCTTCGCGACCGCGGCGCGCTGCGACTCCTCGTGGACCGGCAGCACCTTCTGGATCTCGACGTCGCTTGCGGACGGCGCCTGGAACCGGTTGACGCCGACGATGACGCGCTCCTCGCGCTCCACCGCCAGCTGGAACTTGAACGCGGAATCGGCGATCTGGCGCTGCATCCAACCCGACTCGATGGCCTTGACGCTGCCGCCCATCTCGTCGATCTGGCGCATCAGGGCGGTGGCACCCTCCTCCAACCGGCTGGTCAACGACTCCACCAGGTAGCTGCCGGCAAAGGGATCGGCCACCGCGGGAATGTTGGTTTCGTAGCCGATCACCTGTTGCGTCCGCAGTGCCAGCGTCGCGGCGAACTCGGTCGGCAGGGCCAGCGCCTCGTCGAAGCCGTTGGTGTGCAGCGATTGGGTACCGCCGAGCACTGCGGCGAGGGCCTCGACGGTGGTGCGGACGACGTTGTTGTATGGCTGCAGCGACGTCAACGACGACCCCGCCGTCTGGGTGTGGAAACGCAACATCATCGACTTCGGGTCCCTGGCGCCGTAGCGGTCACGCATCAGCTGGGCCCACATCTTGCGCGCGGCGCGGAACTTGGCGATCTCCTCCAGGAACTCCATCTTGCAGTTGAAGAAGAAGCTCAGCCGGGGGGCGAAGTCATCGACCTTGAGGCCGGCCTCGATGGCGGCGTCGACGTACGCCGTGCCGTTGGCCAGGGTGAAGGCGAGCTCCTGCATCGGGGTCGCGCCCGCCTCGCTGATGTGGTAGCCGCTGATGCTGATGGTGTTCCACCGCGGCATCTCGGAGGCGCAGTAGGCGAAGGTGTCAGTGACCAGGCGCATCGATGGCTCGGGGGGGAAGATGTACGTCCCCCGCGCGGCGTACTCCTTGAGGATGTCGTTCTGGATGGTGCCGCCGAGCTTGTCGCCGGCGATCCCCTGCTTCTCCGCTGCGAGCTGGTACAGCAGCATCAGGCCGGACGCCGGGGCGTTGATGGTCATCGAGGTGGTGACGCGGTCCATGGGGATGTCCTGCATCAGGATCTCCATGTCGGCCAGCGAGTCGATCGCCACGCCGACCTTGCCGACCTCACCCTCGGCGACGCCATCGTCGGAGTCGTAGCCCATCTGGGTGGGCAGGTCGAAGGCCACCGACAGCCCTGTCTGGCCGGCATCGAGGAGCTTGCGGTAGCGCTGGTTGGACTCCGCCGCGGTGGCGAAGCCCGCGTACTGACGCATTGTCCAGGGGCGGCCCCGGTACATGTCGGGGTAGACGCCTCGGGTGTACGGGAACTCGCCCGGGGGGGGCGCCGGCTCGGCGGGGAGGTCGGCGGCGTCGTAGTACGGTCTCAGCTCCAGGCCGGACTCACTGACGCGGCCGTTGTCGGGCTGGCTCACAGGCGGTCCGCCACCACGCTGAGATAGAAGTGGAGGCAGTAGATCTTCGCGTCGACCTCGCGCACGTCCAGGAACTCGCGCTGACGCGGGGTGAGCCCGTCGATGAGCGCGTGGATCTCCGCGACGCGATCGGGTTCGACGTCATTGGTGAACGCGCTGAGCGGACGGTGCTGGCGGTATTCCTCGAGGGTCGTCAGCAAAAAACCCGCCTCGTCCAGCATCCGGCGCCATTGGGATGCGCGGTACTGGCGCACGTGCGAGGCGTCGTGGAGGCTGTCGAGGCGATGGAGGATGGCATCGACCTCGTCGTCCTCCGCGCCGGCACGGTCGTCGATGAGGAGACGGCCCCGGGGCTTCAGGACGCGGCGGATCTCAGCCAGGGCAACATCGATATCGGAGAAATGGTGGGCCGCGCGGCGGCAGGTGACGAGGTCGAAGGAACCATCGGCGAAGGGCAATCGGTGGACGTCCGCGACCTGGAGCTCGATGGTGCCGTAGCCACGGTCCTTGCGCACGCGCTCGGCCTGGCGCAGCATCTCCTCGGTGAGGTCGACGGCGACCACCCAAAAAACCGCGGGGGCAAAGGCAAACGCGGTGTGCCCGGTGCCCGTGGCGACATCGAGGACCCGCCAGCTGGGCTGGGGCGCGACCAACTCGACCAATCGGGCGAGGCGATCGGGGTCAGCGTGGGTCGCGCTGGTGACGTAGTGCTCGGCGCGGGTGCTGAAGGTCGCCCGCGCGGCGTCCTCGATCGAAGGGCTCAAGCGTGCGCCGCCTCGACCAGCTCCGTGAGCACGCCGAGCGTCGACCGGGGGTGGATGAAGGCCACCAGGTGTCCCATCACGCCCACCCGCGGCTCCTCATCCAGCAGCGTCGCACCCTGCTCGCGCGCCTGCTGCAGCGCCGCCCGGATGTCCTCGACGCGGTAGGCCACGTGGTGCACACCCTCCCCCTTCTTCTCCAGGAAGCGGCTGATCGCGGAGTCGGGGCGGGTTGGCGCCACCAGCTCGACATGGGTGCTGCCGAGGTCCAGCATGGCCGCCTCGATGCCGTCCTTCTCCATCGCCTTGCGCACCGAGGGAGTGACCCCCAGCAGCTCCTGGTAGCGGGCGATCGCAGCGTCCATGTCGGACACCGCGATGCCGACGTGGTCGATCTGCTGGTAGCTCAAGCCAGCGCCTTCTCCAGTTGGTCGAGGTGCTGCTCGAGGTGGGCAACGAGGGGCATGCGGATGACGTGCTCGGCGGTCATCGTGCCGTCCTCGACCCGGCATTGCCGGCGGAGCTGCTCGACGGTGGCGCCATCGAGGAACTTCAGGGTGCGCTGGTGGTGCTTGACCGCCTCCGCCGCGATCTCCGCGGCGGGCATGGCCATGAACTTGTCACCCTCACGGTCCCGCTGGTTGATGACATCACCCAGGGGCACCTCGGTGAGGCGGCCGGTGGCGATCATGTAGCCGAACACCCCGTAGGCACGGGAGAGCACGGTGATGTGAGCCAGCACCTCCTTGGGGTTCCACTCGCCCTCGGCGCGGGGTGTGTCGGGGATCCGAGCAGCCAGTGCCTCCAGCCGCAGCGAGGCGCGGCGCAGTCGGTCGGCGGTGTGATGCATCTCCCACTCGAAGATCTCGTCGAAGAACCGGGGAACGTCGGCGGCGGTGAAGCTGGAGGAGTCCTCTCTCATAGCCCGCCAATTCTGCACCAGCGGCGCAGGCGCCCCAGCCGCTCTCAGTACGTCTGGAGGTAGTAGTCAAGCTCCCACTGCGTGACCTGGCGGGCGTACTCCCCCCACTCCAGGCGTTTGGCGGACAGGAATAGCTCGAGGACCCCGCCCCCGAGGGCGTCGGCCAGGAGATCGTCCGACTGCAGTGCCTCCAGGGCCTGCTGGAGGGAGCCCGGCAAGGGCCGCGCGCTGACCCTGGAGGCATCCTGGTAGCCGTGCTCCAGCTCCTCCATGGGGGGGCCGGGATCGAGCTGGCGGTCCACGCCGTCCATGCCCGAGGCGAGCATCGCCGTGAAGGCCAGGTAGGGGTTGCAGCTGGGGTCCGGCAGCCGCAGCTCCAGGCGCGTCCCCTGTCCCGCGCCGGCCAACGCCCCCGCCGCCCGGGCGGGCACGCGGATCAGGGCGGAGCGGTTGTGACGCCCCCAGCTGCCCGCGACGGGCGCCTCGTAGCCGGGCACCAGGCGCTTGTAGGAATTCACCAGGGGCGCGACCAGGGCGCACATGCCGGGAGCGTGCTCCAGCTGCCCGGCGATGAAGCCGCGGCCCACCAGTGACAACCCATAGGGGTCGCTCTCATCGGTGAACGCGTTGCTGCCGTCGGCCGCCCGCAGGGCCTGGTGGGTGTGCATCCCGGATCCCGCCAGTCCGTAAAGCGGCTTGGGCATGAAGCTCGCGAGCAGGCCGCGCTGGCGCGCCAGCTCCTTGACCGCGGGCTTGAGCGCGGTGATGGCATCCGCGGCGGTCAGCGCGGGCTGCAGCGGCAGGTCCAGTTCGTACTGCCCGGTGGCGACCTCGTGGTGGCTGGACTCGACCTCGACGCCCATCGACTCGAGGGCGTCGACGATCTCCATCTCGACCTGTCGCGACTGGCCGCGACTGCGCTCGAAATAGCTGCCGGGATCGTCCTCGAGGGCGCGCAGGCCGCCCTCTCCCTCGGGGAACAGAAAGAACTCGACCTCGGGGGCGACCAGGTAGACCAACCCAACCTCGGCGGTCGCCTCCACCACGGTCTCCAGGGCGGCGCGGCTGTCGCCGCGGTAGCGCTGCCCGTCAGGGGTCACCACCTGGCAGATCAGACGGGCGCAGATGACGTCGGCGCGCGGGTCGATCAGCGCGAAGGTCGACGGGTCGGGACGGAGGTACATGTCGGACTCCACCTCGCGGGCCACGCCCTCGATCGCCGAGCCGTCAAACCACTCGCCCCGTTCCAGGACCTCGGCGAGCCGTCGGGCGGGAATCGACACGCTCTTGACGGCGCCCGTGATGTCGGCGAACTGCAGCTCGACCTGGACGACGCCGGCCTCCCGGCAACGGGTCAGCATGGCGGCTGCCGCGTTCTCAGTGATGTCCGGCATGGCTCAGCAGATAGTAGAGGTAGGTGGCGAGGGCCGCCACGAGGAGAAAGCCCACGCTGAGCGCCGCGACCACCATCCAGACCCAGCGTTCGCTCTCCTGACGGACCGGTTTCTCCTCGCTGAAATCGAACTCGCTGAGATCCAGGTCCTGCCAGTGCTTGAGGTCGTGGAGCAAACCGCCCGCGTCCTGGTACCGCTCGTCCGGGTCCTTGCGCAGGCACTTGCGCACGATCGCCTCGAGGGGGGGGAGGACGTCACGATTGAGGGCGCGGAGTCCGGGCACAGGGGCGTTCATGTGCTGGCTCATCACCGCCAGCGGGTTGTCGCCCTCCCAGGGAACGTGGCCGGCCAGCATCTCGAAGAGGATGATGCCCAGCGCGTAGACATCGGTGCGGGCATCGCCGCGCTTGCCCTGGATCTGCTCCGGGGCCATGTAATCGGGAGTACCCACAGCGGATGTCAGGAAGCGCCAGGTCAGGCGCCGCGCGCCGGTCATCAGGGCGATCCCGAAGTCCGTGACCACCGCTCGCTGATCGGGGGTGATGAGGATGTTCTCAGGCTTGAGGTCGCGGTGATACACCCCCATTGAATGGGCGTAGGCCATGGCCTCGGCGAGCTTCTCCTCGACGTCTATGGCCCGCGCCGTGGGCAGCTTCTTTTCCCGGTGAATCAGCGCGCGCAGGGTCTCCCCTTCGACGTACTCCATGACCAGGTACGGCCGGGTCCTGTGCTGCTGCAGGTCATAGGAGTGCTGGATACCGGGGTGGTCCAGCTTGCGGGCGATCTCCGTCTCGCGCCGGAATCGATCGAACGCGGAGGTGTCCCCCAGGAGCGAGTCGTGAGGGCACTTGAGGACCACCTTCCTGCCTGAGGGATCCTGCGCCAGGTACACGTCGCTGAAGGCACCGTGGCCGATCACCCCCAGGATGTCGAAGGCGTCGAGCTTGGTGCCCGGCTGGATCGCCATCATGGTCATCATAGGAAGAACCTGCGCCAGCCCGGCGCCCGGGGAGGGGCCAGCGGGGTCTCGAGGACGCGCAGCATCACCCCGCTGGCGTTGTCCTCCCCGCCCCGTTCGATGGCCAGTTCCACGAGGTGGGCGAGGGCGGTCTCGGTCGCGGGAGCGGCCAGCGCGTCGCGGATCTCCGCCAGAGTGAGCTTGCCCCAGAGGCCGTCGGAGCAGAGCAGGAAGCTGTCCCCCGCCTGCAGGTTGTCCTTGCGCAGGTCGATGCGCGTGATCAGCTCGGCCCCCAGTGAGCGGGTCAGGGCGTGGCGCGCGGGGTGGTCCGCGGCCTGCTCGGGGGTGATCAGCCGCATGCGCAGCATCTCCATGGCCTGGCTGTGGTCGGTGGAGAGCAGCTCGATCGAGTCGGCGCGGAGACGGTAGGCGCGGCAGTCGCCGACGTGGCCCATGTGGGCCTCGCCCGGGCTCAGCGCCAGCGCCAGCATGGTGGTCTGCATCTTGCCCGCCCCGTGGCCCTGCAGCGCGGCGTCAAAGATGCCCAGGTTGGCAGCCTCGAAGCCCGACCGCAGCAGTTGCGTGGCCCGTCCGTCTCGCGCCCTCTCCGCGTGCCGCAGCAGCGTGGTGACGGCCATCTCGCTGGCCACGTCGCCGCCGCCATAGGCACCCAGGCCGTCGGCGACCACGAAGATCAGCCCGGTCGGCTCCGCCTCCGCGGTCTCGGCGGGCACGGCGATGCGCCCCCACCCGAGGTGATCCTCGTTGTGGGGGCGCACTGGACCGGTCTCACTGAGGCTGGTGTGCTCAACCACCAGCCCCGCGGCTTCTGCTGTTGGGATGGCCCGGAGCGTACCTCCGCCTACGCCTCGCCCGCCGCGGGCTTGCTGGAATGCAGCACCGGCGTCTTGCGGGCCGCCGAGCTGGTCAGCAGCCAGATCGCGCCCGCCACGATCCAGACCCCCACGATGGCCAGGGCAATGACCGTGTCGGTCGCGGTGGACCCGCCGGCGGCGATCGACTCGTAAACGATCGCCCCCAGCATCGCGATGTTCGCCAGGGCGCCGAGGCCAGGCACCAGCACATGCTTGACGATGCTCTTATCGGCGCGGTGTGAGAAGGCCACGACCGTGATCAGGCAGGTCATCCCGTAGACCAGGAATGTCCCGGTGTTCGAGGCCAGGGTGATCTGCAACAGGTTGTCAATGCTGAGCACCCCGTAGGCTCCAAAGATGGCCGAGACGACGGCCAGGGCGAGGACGCCGTAGTGCGGGGTCGCGTACTTGCCGTGGAGCAGGCCGAGGATGCTGGGCATCTCCTTGTCGCGGCCCATCACGTAGGTGATGCGCACCCCGGTGTTGAGACAGGCCAGGGTGGTGCCGATGAGGGCGATGAGCACGGTGGCCGCCAGGATGATGACCAGGATCTGGCCGGTCCCCCCCAGCATGGTGTCGCCGATCTGGCGGATCATGTCGGCGATGGGGGCACCCGAGACCGCGGTCGCGGCATAACCGGACACGGTCTGGGCCTTGGCGGTCGCGGTCGCCGCGATGGTCTGGGTCAGCTTGTCGTTGACGAAGAAGTTGGCGGCGAAGTACTCGATGACGTAGGCCACCGCGCCCTGGATCGCCAGCGACAGCAGGATCGCGCGGCGGATGTCCTTCTTGGGGTTGATGGCCTCCGCGCCAAGCGCGGTGACCGACTCGAACCCGACCAGCAGCAGGATCGCGATGGTGCCCTGGAAGAGCACGTTGGTGATGTTGTGGGGGAGCACCACCGACAGCGGGCTGCCGTGGGCGTAGTGCAGCTCCGGATGAGCGATGCGGAAGATGATCGCGAGGATCGCGAAGGCCACCAGCGCGGTCAGCTGGATGACGTTGATGACGATCGCCGCCATCGTCGAACCGCTGATGCCGCGGAAGGCGATGTATCCGGTCAGGGCGGCGAAGATCATGACCGGGACGATCATCTGCCAGCCGCTCAGGGTAACCCCGAAGAGGCCCAGGATGAACACCGTCAGGATCCCGGTGAAGGCCACCATGATGCCGGGGTAGATCCAGTAGTAGAGGTGGGAGACCCAGCCCACCACGAACTTGCTCAGGCGCGCGAACTGGTAGTGCCGCTTCTCCTCCTTGTCGAGGAAGGCCGCCTCGGCGAAGTAGTAGGACGAGCCGGCGCCGGCCTGGGGATAGAGGTTGGCCAATTCGGAGTAGGAGTAGGCGGTCAGGAACGCCAGCACCAGCACGAAGAGCAACCCGGGCAGCATGTCCATCGCGGTGGTGTTGCCGCTGTTGGCCTGAGCTGATTGGGCCTGGAACGTGGTCCAAAGGAATGCGCCGGGCGCGATCAGCGCCATGGCGTTGATCGTCAGCCCCGTCAGGCTGAGGGTCCTCTTCATCTCGGGTGGTGCGTTCGTTGCCAAGGTAATTCCTCCGTCCAGCGTTCGGGAGTCCCCCCAAGGGGCTCGAATGGCTGAACGATAGGGACGCCGCGGTCGCCCTTCATGGTGGGATGGCTGAGAATCAGCCGTCGTTTTCTTGTGTGGGTAGCACTAAGCCTGTATTGCAGCCGCTCTTGTGCCCCCCGCACAAATCCCAGAGCGGAGTTTCAGGGCACCCTGAGGGGGCGGGCCGGGACCGGGTCGCGCCAGGCGTCGGTGCGAAGCAGGTCGACGAGGGCATCGACGGCGTCCCAGGCGTCGGTGAAGCGGGTGTAGAGGGGCGCGAAGCCGAAGCGCAGCACGTCGGGCGGCCGCACATCGCCGATGACACGGCGTTCCCGCAGGGCGCGCATCAGGGGGAGGGCCTGCGGGTGACGCAGCGAGACCTGGGAGCCGCGCAGGCGGGCCGGCCGGGGGGAGATGAGCTCAACCCCGAGCCCCTCGCAGCGCTCATCGACGAGGGCGATGAACGCCTCCGTCAGCGCCACCGATCGCTCCCGCACCTGGCGGATGTCGATGTCCTCCCAGACGTCGAGCGCCGCCTCGAGGGCGGCCATGCCAAGGATCGACGGGGTCCCCGCCAGGAATGAGCCGACGCCGCCGGCCGGCTCGTACTCGGGCGCGAAGTCGAAGGTCCTGGCGTGCCCCATCCATCCCCACAGGGGCGACTGCATGGTTCCGTGCAGGCGCCTCGAGACGAAGACGTAGGCCGGGGCGCCGGGGCCGCCGTTGAGGAACTTGTAGCCGCAGCCCAGGGCGAGGTCTGCGCCGCAGCCCGCGAGGTCGACGTCCAGCGCCCCAGTGCTGTGCGAGAGGTCCCACAGGCTCAGCGCTCCGCCGGCCGTCGCGGCCGCCGTCAGGGCCCGCATGTCGTGGACGTAGCCGGTGGTGAAGTCGACGTGGGTCAGCATCAGGACCCCGACGTCGCTGTCGAGCGCGTCCTCGAGCTGGCTGCGCAGGACCCGGCGCACGCGCCAGCCCCGCTCGGACAGCTGGGCCAGGCCCTCGGCCACGTAGACATCGGTGGGGAAGTTGTTCTGCTCGGTGAGGATGACCCGGCGGCCCTGCTGCTGCGCCATGGCAGCGCCGAGGAGCTTGAACAGGTTCACCGACGTGCTGTCGCAACAGGTCACCTCGTCAGGGGCCGCGCCGATCAGCCGGGCCACCTTGGCGCCCACGCGCGCCGGCGCCTCAATCCACCCCGCGTCGTCCCAACTCCGGATCAGGCCCCGGCCCCACTCCTGGCCGATGACCTCGGCCAGCCGCCCCGCCGTCGAGCGCGGCAGGGCCCCCAGCGAATTGCCGTCGAGATAGACCAGGGTGTCCTCGAGGTCGAACCGGTCCCGGAGGGCGCGGAGCGGGTCCTCCTCGTCCAGCCGCTGGCAGGCGCCACGATCCCGCGGCGCGGGCGGGCTACCGTGAAACTCCACCCGCTCAGGATACGAACTTGTCGGTACCACACCAGATCAGACCGCCAATTAGTGTGGTGCGCACTAAACAACTGTGCGGGTCGGCCGATAGAATGCGTCCTGATGGCACAGGTGCGGCTGATACCGCCTGCCGACGAGACATCCCTCCGCGAGCTCATGTTCCTGCAGCGGCTGAGCAAGGCGGCCGCGTCGACGATGGAACCCGACGCACTCCTGGGCCTGATCATCTCCGAAACCACAGGCGCGATGGAGGTGGAGGTCTGCTCCATCTATCTCCACGACCCCGCCACCGACGAGGTCGTGCTGACCGCCACCAACGGCCTCGACATCGGCAACATCGGCAAGGCGCGCCTCAAGTCAGGGCAGGGGGTGACCGGTTGGGTGGCGGCCAATCGCCAGCCCCTGGTGGTGCCCGATGTGACCCGCGAACCGCGCTTCCAGTTCCTGCGGGGGGTGGACCAGAAGCGCCTGCTGGCGATGCTGTCGGTGCCCATCCATGCCGGTGAACGGACCATTGGCGTGGTCAATGTCCAGTCGGAGCAGCGTCGCGACTTCGACCGCGCGGACATCGAATTCCTCTCCGCCATCGCCGGCCAGGTCGCCGGGATCATCGAGCGCAGCGAGTTGCAGCGCCGCCTCGAGGCGCAGCTGGAGGAGATCCGAGGCTCCCAGGCGATCCACGAGCGCTTCACCGGGCTGGCCCTGTCGGGCGCCGGACCGGGGGCCATCCTGGAGGCCATCAGCGCCCTCCGTGACGCCCGCGTCGAGCTCTTCGACGCCACCGGGTTCCGCATGGAGCGGCCCGCCGACAGGACCCAGGGCCTGGGCCTCAACCGCATCGAGATCCCCCCCTCCATGCTGCGCGGCAGCAGCAGCGACCCGGTCGAGGTGACCACCGGGCGCCCCTCCCGGCCCCTGCTCCTGACCCCCATCCGGGCCGGCGACGACCTGCTCGCGGTGCTGGCATCGGAGGTGTCGGACAGCGAGCACCACAACCAGCAGCGCGCGCTGGAGCACGGCGCCACGGTGCTGGCGCTGGAGCTGGTCAAGGAGCGCACCGCCGCCGAGGTTGAACGCCGCCTGCGCGGCGACCTCCTCGAGGAGCTGCTCGGTCACGGCCTGGGGCAACAGGAGTCGGCCCGGCTGGCGACCCAGGCCGAGCGCCTTGGCTACCGCGTCTCCGGGCGCTCCTGGGTGGTCGTGGTCGAGCCCGATGACGACGCCGCGGTCGCCGCCCTGGAGTCGCGCAGCACCCAGGACCGGCTCCACGCGCTGGTGTCCGACCTCACCGTCCGCCGCTTCCCCGGCTCGCTGGTGGTGACCCGGCCGGCGGCGTTCGTGCTCCTGGTGCCGGTCGCCGAGGAGGGTGACGGGCCACCCAGCCCGGCCGAGTTGCGCGCCTTGGAATCGTTCGGCGAGATGGTGCTCAAGACCATCGACCGGGTGGTCGGTGACGGTGCCTTCTCGCTGGGCATCGGCAATGCCACCCAGGAGGTGCACGACCTGCCCCGGGCCCACGACGAGGCTCGTCAGTCCCTGCGCCTGGCGCGCCGCGGTGGTGCCCGGGGGCGGGTCAGCTCCTACCGTAACCTGGGCGCCTTCCGGCTGCTGCTCGAGGTCCAGAACCCGCTGGCGGTGACCCGCTTCGTGGACGAGACGCTGGGCCCCCTGCTGCGCTACCAGCAGGGCCGTCGCACCCCGCTCATCGAGACCCTGGAGCAACTCGCCGCCCACCATTGGAATCGCCGCGCCGCGGCCCGCGCCCTGCACCTCCACGTCAACAGCCTGTCCTACCGGGTGACCCGAATCGAGCAGCTCCTCGGCGTGTCCCTGGAGGATGCGGAGACGCGGGTGGCGCTCAGCATCGCCCTGCGCGCCCGCACTCTCATGCCCCTCTAGAGCGCCCCCACCCGGCGCCGGGTGTCACATTCGGTGCCCCGACGGTGCTTAAAAGAACATGCAGGCTGAATCCGCCACACTGAGCGTCATGTCAGCGTCCCAGGTCCAGGCCCATGCCGGCGACGCCCAGGTCGACCGCCGCGACTCCCGTCTGCCCGAGCCATTCGAGCAACTCTTCCTCGCCGAGTACTCACGCGTGGTGGCCATCGCCTACCGCGTGCTGGCCAATCGCCACGAGGCCGAGGAGGTGGCCCAGGAGGTCTTCATTGACTTCCATCGCAGCCACCCCGCCGACGCCGACTACGCCGCACCGTGGCTGCACCGCGCCGCCTGGCACCGGGCCCTGAACGTCCTCCGCGGCAACCGCAGGCGGCTCACCCGGGAGGAATCGGTGGCGGTTCCGCAGAGCGACGGCAGCGCCGACCCCGAGGGCCTGGTGCAGCTCGCGGACCAGCAGCGACGGGTGCGCGAGGCGATGCGGCGTCTGCCGCGAAAGAGCGCCGCGGTGCTGGCATTGCGCTACAGCGGACTGAGTTACGCGGAGGTCGCCGGTGCGCTGGGCGTGTCGGTCGGCCAGGTGGGGACCCTGCTGCGCCGCGCGGAAATGAAATTGCGATCGGAGGTACAGGAATGAGCCACTTGAACGACGGTGTCCTGCGACGGATGCAGGACGAACCCGCCACCACCACCGCTGCCGACAGCCAGCATTTCGAGTCCTGCGACGACTGCCGTCGCCGCTTCGAGCAGGTGGGCGCGGAGGCCGCGGGGGTCTCGAGCCTGCTGGCCGTCCCTGACAACCGGGTCGAGCCCGATGTCGCGCTGCTGCGGATGCGGCGGCGGGTCGCCGGCGAGCCCGCACCGGGACCGAGCGCAACCGCCTGGCTATCACGGCTGCGGCAGCGCCGCGGCTTCCGGCCACTGGCGGCCGGGCTGGTGACCGTCGGCCTGATGGTTGGACTGGTCGCCACAGGTGTCGCCGAGGGCGTGGTGCAGACCTTCCAGCCCAAGCAGTTCGTCGCCGTGCCCGTCAGCTCGGACAGCCTCAAATCGCTGCCCGACCTCTCGCAGTTCGGCACCTACGAGGTGAGCCGGTCGCCGACGTTCCGCTCGGCGAGCAGCCCCGAGGACGCCGTGAGCGGAACCACCCTGGGCCGCCTCCTGGTCGCGGGGCCGTTGCCCAGCACCGTCACCGGCCTGCCACAGTACGAGCGCTTCAGCCAGGTCCAGGCGTCCTTCACCTTCAGCGCCGACAAGGCCCGCGCCTACGCCCAGTCCAAGGGCAAGGCTCTCCCGGCCATGCCCGACGGCATCAACGGCACCAGGGTGTCAGCAACGGCCGGGCCGGGTGTGTTGACGATCTACGGCGCCCCCAGCCTGGGCGGCGCGCCGGCCGGCAGCGCGGCAGCCCCGGCCACCACCAACAAGCATGAGCGCCTGTCGATCCCAACC
Organism: Candidatus Dormiibacterota bacterium; assembly: GCA_036741395.1. Taxonomy (GTDB): domain Bacteria; phylum Chloroflexota; class Dormibacteria; order DASZGP01; family DASZGP01; genus JAXDLW01. The sequence continues at coordinate 30,373 of DAINSI010000007.1, read as the reverse complement.
CTGGCGATCGTGCAGATGACCACGCCCAAGGTGGTCTCGAGCGGCGCCTCGGTGAGGGTCCTGGAGGGCTACCTCACCAGTCTCCCCGGGGTCCCGGCGGACCTCGCCGCGGAGATCGGTCAGATCGGAGACCCGACCAGCACCCTGCCCGTCCCGGTGCCCACCGGCCAGGGTTCGCACCAGGTCGACATCATGGGCCAGGGCGACGGCCTTTTCGTGGGTGACTCCACGGGGCTTGGCGCCGGCGTCATCTGGCAGAAGGACGGCGTCCTTTACGCCGTCGTCGGCACCCTCAACGAGAAGGACGTGGTCTCGATCGCGAGGGGCCTGAGCTGAGCGAAACCGAGGAGGAGGTGGCTTCGGCCGCCTCCTCCGCAATTCACACCGCCGTTCTCAGCAAGCGCTACAACTCCGTGCCGGCGGTGGTGGACCTGACCATGACGGTTCCGCGCGGCGAGGTCTTTGGCTTTCTCGGACCTAACGGCGCCGGCAAGACGACGTCCGTCAAGATGCTCCTGGGGCTGACGCCGCCCAGCAGCGGGGAGGCCTGGGTGCTGGGCTCGCCGATCGGGGACAAGCTGACCCGCCGCCGCGTGGGGTACCTGCCCGAGCTCTTCCGCTACCAGCCGTGGCTGGAGGCATCCGAGGTGCTCGCCCTCCACGCCGAGCTGGCGCGGATCCCGAAGATGACGTGGCCTGCGGAGATCGACCGCGTGCTCAAGCTGGTGGGCCTGAGCAGCCGCGCCGGGGACCGCGTGGGGGCCTTCTCCAAGGGGATGCAGCAGCGGCTGGGGCTGGGGGTGGCGCTGCTGGGCCGCCCCGAGCTGGTGGTGCTGGACGAGCCCACGTCGGCGCTCGACCCGGTGGGGCGCCGAGACGTGCGCGAGATCATCCGCCACCTCAAGGCCGACGGCACCGCGGTCTTCCTCAACTCCCACCTGCTGACCGAGGTCGAGCAGGTGTGTGACCGCGTGGCGATGGTCAACCACGGAAGGGTGATCGCCACCGGGCGCCTCGACGAGATCCTCGGCGCGGGCGGGGTGCGGGTGCGCGCGACCCCCCTGGGCGGCGCGCCCCGGCAGGCGATGGAGCGCTTCGGCGCAGTGCGCGACGATCCCGGCGGCTGGGTCATGGTGGAGGGCGTGGTCGAGGCGCAGGTGCCGGAGCTGGTCAGCGCGGTGGTCGCCGCCGGGGCCAGCGTGTACGCCGTCGAGCCCCGCCACCAGAGCCTGGAGGAGCGGTTCATGCAGCTCCTGGGCGAGCCCGAGGTGAGCTGATGGCAGGCCTCGACCCGCAGCCCATCCTGGTCATCGCCCGACTCACCGCCAAGGAGGCGTCTCGCCGCAAGCTGCTGTTCGCGCTGCTGGCGCTGACCGCGCTGGTGATCGGCTTCACGGTGCTGGGCTTCGACAAGCTCAAGACCGTCACCGACGGCCAGGGGCAGCGCCTGGGAGAGGTTGAGCTCAAGGGCGTGGTCTCCCAGCTCCTGATCGTGGTGATGTTCATGTTCGGGTTCGTCCTCGCCATCAGCACCGTGTTCGTGGCCTCCCCCGCGATCTCGTCCGAGCTCGAATCCGGGACCGCGCTGTCGATGCTGACCCGTCCCATCAGCCGCGCCGAGTACGTGCTGGGCAAGTGGCTGGGGCTGGCGGCGCTGGCCACGATCTATGCCGGCGGCGCGGCGGCGATCGAGCTGCTGCTGGTCAACGCGGTGACCGGCTACATGCCCCCCAATCCCCCCGTGTTCCTGCTCTACCTGGTCGGCCACGTCATCATCCTGCTGACGCTGGCCCTGCTCATCAGTACCCGCCTCTCGGGTATGACGGCGGGGGTCGTGGCGCTGGGGATCTTCGGCCTGGCCTGGTTCGGGGGCATCGCCGCCGCCGTCGGTGAGGCGTTCAACAACAGCACCATCACCACGGTCGGCTACGTGACCAAGCTGATCCTGCCGACCGACGCCTTCTGGCGGGGCGCGGTGTACGCGCTCCAGCCGGCCGCCGAGATTGCGCTCTTCCGCAGCGCGGGGAGCGCCGGCCGGGCGGCCAGCGCCAGCCCCTTCTTCGCCGCGGCCCCCCCCACCAACCAGTTCCTGGCCTGGACCGCGGTGTGGATGGTGGGGATGCTGACGCTGGCCGTCTACAGCCTGAGGCGCCGGGAGATCTGACGGGAGGCGCTGCGGCGCCTCGATGCCAGAGGTGGCGCGCTCTCGGAAGGACGTCGTGTGCTTCGCACACATTCCGTCCGGCGGGGTTGGTGCGGAGGTGATCAGCGTGAGCGCGGGAAGGCCATGTAACCTCTGACCGGGGCGCCGGCGAGACCGGCCGGGATGGCGTGAGTGATGGATTGACGGGGCCGCCAGGGCGGTCGCGAACAGGAGATGGAGGAGACCGTTGGCAGTACCGAAGCCTGATATGAAGCAGTCCGGCCGCGCCCAGGGTGGCGTGGCCTCGAACAGCCTGGCCGAGGTGATCCGCAAGGCCAAGGCCGCCGGCGCCCTTGTCGCCGACGCGCGGTTCACCGACCTGCCCGGCGCCACCCAGCACTTCTCGCTGCCCATCGGCGAGTTCACCGCCGACCTCCAGACCGAGGGCCTGGGTTTTGACGGCTCCTCGATCCGCGGGTTCCAGGCGATCAACGAGTCGGACATGCTGCTCATCCCCGACCCCACCACGGCCTACATGGACCCCACCCTCAAGGTGCCGACCCTGGTGGTGCACCACGACATCTACGACCCCATCACCCGGGAGCCCTACAGTCGCGACCCGCGCTTCATCGCCACCAAGGCCGAGGCCTACCTGCAGAAGAGCAAGCTGGCGGACATCGCCTTCTTCGGCCCGGAGGCTGAGTTCTACATCTTCAACTCCCTGTCCTTCGACCAGAACGCCCACTCGGGTTATTACTTCATCGACTCCGAGGAGGGCATCTGGAATTCGGGCATCGAGGGTGGCGAGCCCAACCTGGGCTTCCGTCCGCGGCACAAGGAGGGTTACTTCCCGGTGCCCCCGGTCGACAAGCTGCAGGACTTCCGCTCGGAGCTGATGCTGCGGCTCCTGGAGGCCGGCCTCCAGGTCGAGGTCCAGCACCACGAGGTCGGCACCGCCGGCCAGGCGGAGATCGACCTCCGCTTCAACACGCTCAAGACGATGGCCGATCAGATGCAGATCTACAAGTACATCGTCAAGAACTTCTCGGCCTCACGGGGGTACGTCGCCACCTTCATGCCCAAGCCCCTCTTTCAGGACAACGGCTCCGGGATGCACGTCCACATGAGTCTCTGGAAGGGCGGGAAGCCGCTCTTCGCCGGCAACGGCTACGGTGGCCTCTCGGACATGGCCCGCTGGTACGTGGGCGGAATCCTCAAGCACGCGCCCTCGCTGCTGGCCTTCGCGGCGCCGACCACCAACAGCTACCGCCGCCTGGTGCCGGGGTACGAGGCGCCCATCAACCTGGTCTACAGCAGCCGCAACCGCTCGGCCTGCGTGCGCATCCCGATGTACAGCACCAACCCCAAGACCAAGCGCATCGAGTTCCGCTGCCCCGACCCGGCGGCCAACCCCTACCTCGCCTTCAGCGCCTGCCTGATGGCCGGGCTGGACGGCATCAGGAACAAGATCGAGCCGCCCAAGCCCGTCGATGCCGACATCTACGAGCTCTCCGCCCGCGAGAAGGCCCGGATCAAGAACACCCCAGGCTCGCTGCGCGAGTCCCTGGACGCCCTGGCCACCGACAACAAGTACCTGCTGGAGGGCGGCGTCTTCACCCAGGACCTGATCGACACCTGGATCGACTACAAGCAGCTCAAGGAGATCGACCAGGTGGCATTGAGGCCACACCCATGGGAGTTCTACCTCTACCACGACGTTTAGGAGGGCCGCTGGGCGGCCGATACGTGCGTCCTCAAATCTGCGTTTGGTGTAAGTTGCGCGAATGGGCCCGCGGCTGCACCCTCACCTGCTGGAGATGTTCTGCCAGGGCGTGCGCGTGCGCGGCACCGCGGTCACCCACGTCCGCGTCAGCGACATGATGAACGAGGCGGCCATCTGGCTGGACATGACCTCCATGGAGCTCTGGCCCCTGGCGGCGAGCGAGCAGTCGCTCCCCGAGAAGCACGACGTCGGCCGCCTGCGCAAATCCAGCATCGAGGTCGTCACCGAGATCTCGGACGCCCCTCCGTTGCACGGCGCCGAGGAGTTCGGGTTCCACGTCAACAAGACGCCGCGACGGGTCCTCGTCCTCACCGCCAACTTCGCCATCCGGGCGGATCTCCACGTCACCAACCAGGCTGACGTCCAGAACACCCTGGACGTCTTCCGCGGCAATTTTCTCCCGCTCACCACCGCGACCGCCACGCCGATCGTGCCCGACCGCGAGCTGGGGCCGTTCAGTCGCAGGTTCATGCTCGTGAACCTCGACAGTGTGAACGTGGTCTGCGACGCTGCCGAGGCGCCGCCGGTCTTCTTCCCCGACTAGGACCAAGGCTTGGGAATCGAGGACATCAGGACGATCGCGGTGGTCGGCTCGGGGACGATGGGGGCCCAGATCGCCCAGCAGGCAGCCCTCGGCGGCTACGACGTCTGGCTCACCGACGTCAAGGAGGAGCAGCTGCAGCGCGCCATCGAGAGCAACCGGCGGCTGATCATGCGCCGGGTCGACAAGGGCCAGATGTCCGCCGACGAGGCCGCGGAGGCGGTCCACCGGGTGCGCACCACGACCTCGCTGGAGGAGGCCGCCGGCCAGGCCGATTTTGTCTTCGAGGCCATCGTCGAGCAGCTGCAACCCAAGCGCGAGCTCTTCGGGCGCCTGGACCTGGTGGCCCAGGGGCGCACCATCCTCGCCACCAACTCCTCGACCATCCCCGTCTCCAAGCTGGCCGACGCCACCCAGCGGCCGGACCGCTGCGTCAACACCCATTTCTTCCACCCCGTGCTGGTGATGCAGCTCTGCGAGGTCGGCCGGGGGCCGCAGACCTCCGACGAGACCGTCGCCACCACCATGGAGCTGGTGACGCGGATGGGGCGCGTCCCGGTCCTGCTGGAGAAGGAGATCGACGGCTTCATCGTCAACCGCATCCTCCACGCCGCCTCCCAGGAGGCGATGCGGCTCTACGAGGGTGGCTACGCGGATTTTGCGGCCATCGACCTGGCCGTCGAGAAGGGGCTGAACTGGCCGATGGGGCCGTTCAAGCTGGCCGACTTCTCGGGTGTGGACATCACCTACAACGCGCGGCGCGAGAAGTACGAGGCCTCGGGCGACGAGCACGACCGTCCCGCTGAGTTTCTGCGCCGCATGGTCGAGAAGGGGCGCCACGGCCGCAAGACGGGCATCGGCTTCTACGACTACCGCGACGGCGGGGTCACCCCCGGCGAGGATCCCCGCAAGGCCTGAGTCGAGGCGTCAGGCTGCGTCGGCACCCGCGGCGAAGGCGCCCGGTCGCGCCACCCTGGACCGGACGGAGCGACCCGCCACCACCAGCGCAACCCCGGCGATGATCACGGCGCCGCCGAGGACCACGAAGATGCTCAGCGGCTCGCCCAGGATCAGCGCGCCCAGGAAGACCGCGACCGCGGGGTTGACGAACGCATAGGTCCCGGCCAGCGCGGCGCTGACGTGGTTGAGCAGCCAGACGTAGGCGCTGAAGGCCACGATGGATCCGAAGATCGCGAGGTAGAGCACGGCCAGCACCGACGCGATGGAGAACCGCTCCGGGTGCACGCGGCCCAGCTCCCCGTCGAGGCTCGCCGCCACCAACAGGACCAATCCGCCGCAGAGCATCTCCATCCCGGTGGCCAGGATGGCGCTGCTGGGCAGGGAGGCTCGGCGCGCGTACAGCGAGCCGCAGGCCCACGCCAGCGCCGCGAAGAGCACGGCGATCACTCCCTTGGCCTGCGCCGAGCCGCCGGTCCAGGGATGCGCCACCAGGACCACCCCCGCCATCCCCACCACCAGCCCGGCGCCGACCAGGCGGTTCATGCGCTCCATGCCGATGATGTGCGCGAACAGGGCCATCCAGACCGGCACCGTCGCCACCAGCAGCGCGGCCACCCCGGAGGCGATGTACTGCTCGCCCCAGGTGACGCTGCCGTTGCCGCCCGCCAGCAGCAGGCCGCCGATCACCAGGGTGGCGAGCCAGTGTTTCGCCGTGGGTCGTGCCGGGCGCAGGTCGCCGCGCCGCCATGCCCAGGCGTACATCAGGGCCCCCGCGAGCAGGAAGCGCACCGACGCCATCAGCAGCGGCGGCATCGTCGAGATCCCGATACGGATCGCCAGGTAGGTGGAGCCCCAGACGAGGTAGAGGGTGCCCAGGGCCAGGAACAGCGTGGCGCGCGCCGAGGGCCGCCGCGCCAGGATCGAACTCACAGCCCCCACCTCACGCCATACATCGCACCCATTCCTGCTGTCTTCAACCACCCCGATCCGCCGGGGATTCCAACAGCAACAACGGCCGCGCGGGCGGTCTTGTGAGGTGAGGCGGCCGCCTCAGGGGACCAGTTGGGCGACGATGTACATGGGTTGGACGTCGGCAGCGGTGGGCGCGTAGGGCTCGCCGTCCGGGCCGCCGTAGCGCTGCTTGATACGAAACCCCTGCCGCTCCAGCATCAGCTCCAGCTCGCGAGGGTAGACAAACGCCAGTTCGAGGTCGTCCTCCCAGAGTGCGACCTCCCGGTCGCCCGAGAGAATGCGGTTGCGGAACCAGAAATGCCGCACCTGGCGGCCCATGTCGGTCAGGCTCCTGCGCTCGCGCTGCACCCTCACCCTGCCGTGCTCGGGGTCCTCGACCTCGAAGTCCAGCTCCATCACCCAGTCGGCAGGGTCGACCATCTTGGCCGGGTCGGGCGTGAAGATGTCGAACGCAAACGCGCCGCTCGGGGCCAGGTGTTCGCGAACTCGCGTCAGCATTCCCTGGCGCTCGTGGGGCTGGGAAAGAATCAGCAACGTGTTGAAGGGCAGGTAGATGAAGCGATAGAGCCGGTCGAGGTCGAAGCGGCGCATGTCGCCCGGCACCGGCTCGACGCGCTCCCGGACGTCCGCGGGCTCGGCGGCCAGCTTGCTGTCAAGCACCGCGAGCATCGCGGGGGCGCTCTCCAGTGCGGTGACCCGGAACCCGGCACGGGCCATCGGCAGCGCCACCCTCCCCTGCCCCGCCGCCAGCTCCAGTACGGCGCCGCCCGGGGCCGCGGCGCGCTCGGCCTCGCGGAGGTAGAAGGGGATGTCCTGGGTGCGCCAGGAGTTGATGGCGTCGTACCACCGCGCCGAAGCCGCACCGTAGTGCAGCGACTGGTCCCGGGGTGCGGCCTCGCCCGTCAGGCTACTGAGAAGAGGCGGGTCACCCGGTTGAGGGTGTCGACCCGCCACATGCCGCCGATCCGCAGCTTGCGGTTGATCAGCGCCTTGACCACGTCGCGCCCGGCGGAGTCGAAATAGTTGGGCATCCCCAGCGGCCCGGTCTTGACCAGGTTGAGGGCCATGACCACGTCGGAGTCGGCGGTGATACGCACCGCCGGGCGCCCCTGGCGGCCGTTGCGCACCACCAGGTCGTCGCCGGCGAAGGTCAGGGTCAGCGCCTCCTCGATGTCGGGGACCTCGATCGACACGCTGGTCCCGCTGAGGGCGTGGAAATCCTTCCAGCGCTCCGGGTGCTGCTCGACGTTGGCGATGATCAGCCCGGCGAGCATGGCGGCCATGGCGCTGGCCTCATCCTCCCCGCCGGGGTAGACCACCGTGGGTGCGGTGGCCGCCAAGTCAGCCCGCGGCGACCTCGTCCGGGTACTCCACCTCGATCCGGGTGGTGCACTCGGTCATCTCCTGGCTGGCCTTGGTGTAGCGCACGATCGTCGGCAGGTCGCCCTTGAGCTTGAGCTTGCCCTGCATCATCGCCTTGGTGGAGTCGAGCTCCTTCTGGGCCACCTGCTTCCAGCGGGAGTAGGGCCCGGTGATGACAAAATCGGCCTTCTCGGCGTCGGCCCGGCTGCCCACCCGGATGTCGCGGGCCTCGCCGTGCCAGAGGTCCATGAAGACGCCGCGGTCCTCGGGAAAGTTCTTCTCGGGCTCAGCCTCGACCACCAGGCCGACGCTGCCCTCCCAGCCGGCGCCCGCCTGCTTGTAGACGGCGCTCTTGTTGATCTCGTCCTTGTAGGCCACGGCCCACTCGTCGCTGAATGCCTTGATAGCCATCGCAGATCCTCCACTAACCGCGGCCACTCCGGCCGGGGAGACTGAGTCTAGCCGGGCTCAGCCCAGGAGGCGGAGCTCAAGCACGTGGACCTTGCCATCGACGCCCCGGAGCGACTTCTCGCCAACGTCCCTGGAGGCCAGCTTGTGGGACTTCCAGCTCGCCGCGCTGACCGCCTTGTGCGGCTTGAGCAGGTAGATCGTCTCCGCCGGGGCCACGTCGCTGAGGCGAGATGCCACGTTGACGGTCCGGCCGAAGTAGTCCGCATAGGCCCGCAGCATGGGGCCCTGGGCGATGCCCACGCGCAGCGGCGGCACCTTGCCATTGTTCCAGGCGCGCAGCAGGTCGCCGGCGGCCTCCGAGGCGCAGACCGCGTCGGGAGCGGTGAACATCACCGCGTCACCGATCGTCTTGACCACCCGCGCCCCGTGCTTGGGAAACACATCCTCGGCGCAACGCAGCAGCCGGGCGGCCATCTGCGAGACCTCGAGCACGTTCAGCTTGGTTGACGCCGCGGTGAACCCGACGATGTCGGCGAAACCGACGGCGAGTTCGACCTGGCCGTCAAGGGCGCTGCCGCTGCGCTCCAGCTGCAGTACCGCCTCCGACCGGCTGGTGACCTCGAGCTGTCGCCGCAGCACCAACTCCAGCATCGGCCCGGTGGTCGGTACCGTGAGATCAATCACCGTGGCCAACCGCAACATCATCTCCAGTTCGCCGGCGCCGGCCTCGGCGAAGGGCTTGGCGAATCGGCGACGGAAGAGCTCGAGGGTGGCCTCGGCCACCTCATGGATCGCCCGTCCCACCACCGAGGCGACCTCGACCAGGTCCTCGTCGCTGTAGACCGATCGCAGGGCCCCGATGAGCCGGATCGCCTGGACCTCGCGGGCGCTGTAGACGACGTCGTCCTCGTTGCCACTGGCGACGCCCAGGGCGCGGGTGATCTGGTCGACCAGCGCGGCCGGCACGCCGGACTGGCGGGCCATCTGCCTACGCGTCAGCGTTGTCTTACCGGCCAGGGTCCGGCTCAGGACCAGCAGCGGCAGCTGGTCGGCGCGGGCGGCCTCGATGACCTCCTCGCGGCGCACCCCGTGGCGCAATAGGTAGTCGACGAGGCGGGCGCGCTCCAGGCCGTCGCGCCCCCACCTGCGCCCCCGACCGCTGCTGACGGGCTCGCCGAGGAGGCCCTCCTCGGCCCACGACGCCACCACCGAGCGGGACCGGTCGATGCGCTTCCCGATCTCCTCGAGGGTCATCTCTTCGTTGGCGGCAGCCCGGGCCGCCGGCGGCTGCGCGAGCAGCTTGAGCGCCCGCGAGAGCGCCGCTGCTCCCGCCGTCGAGCGGCCGCCGAGGCGCGCCATCGGCGCGCTGTGCAACACCACCTCACGCACCAGCTCGTCGGGGATGGCCCGGCTCAGGAGGTCCATCGCCGCCCGGGACAGGGTGGCGCCGGCCTCTGATGCGGTGGGCAGGTGCTTGCCCGTGAGGCTGAGCAGGTCCTCCTCGGGGTCCACCTTGACAGGCTTGCGCGCCTTGCGGGGGGTGGCCACGATCAGCGCAACGCGGCCACGGCCTCGACCGCGGCGGGGTTCTCGAGGGACGTCAGGTCCCCGGGCTCCTGGCCCAGGTAGACCGCGCGGATGACCCGCCGCATGATCTTGGCGTTGCGGGTCCGCGGCAGGTCGGGAACCACGAGCACCGCCTTGGGACGGAGCGCCTTGCCCAGGTGCCCCGCGACCTGGTCGCGCAGTGCCTCGGCCAGCTCGGAGGTGGCGGGCGTACCCGGCGCGAGGATCACAAAGGCCACCAGTGACTCTCCCTTGAGCTCGTCGGGAACGCCGATCGCCGCCGCCTCCTGGACCGCGGCGTGGGCCACCAGCGCGGACTCGACCTCCGCCGGCCCGACGCGCTTGCCGGCAACCTTGATGGTGTCATCGGAGCGCCCCAGGATGTACCAGAGGCCGTCGGTCTCATCGATGCGCGCCCAGTCGCCGTGGTACCAGATACCCGGCCAGCGCGCCCAGTAGGTGGCGAGGTAGCGCTCGGGGTCCTTCCAGAACCCGCGCGTCATCCCCGGCCAGGGTTGGCGCAGCACCAGCTCCCCGACCTCCCCCACCACCGCGTTGCCCTCGGGGTCGACGACGTCGACCGCCATCCCCGGCACCGGGCCGCTGAAGGCGCAGGGCTTGCACTCGGTGTGGAAATTGCCGCCGACGATACCCCCGGAAATCTCCGTCCCACCGGAGTAGTTGAGGAGGGGGATTCGGCCCCCGCCGACGTGTTCGAAGCACCACTTCCAGGGGTCCGGGTTCCAGGGTTCGCCGGTCGACCCGATCATCCGCAGGCTCGACATGTCGTGCCGATGCACCGGCTCCTCGCCGTGGCGCATCAGTGAGCGCACCAGCGTCGGGGAGATGCCCAGGTGGGTCACAGAGTGGCGTTCCACCAGGGCCCAGACACGGTCCGGGCCGGGGGTGTCCGGGGAGCCCTCGTAGGTGACCATGCTCCCGCCCAGCGCCAGTGTGCTCATGATCTCCCACGGCCCCATCATCCAGCCGATGTCGGTGACCCAGAACATGCGGTCCGTCGCGCCGAAGTCCATGGCGTGGGCCATGTCCTGGGCGCCCTTGACCGGGAAGCCACAGTGGACGTGGACGCAGCCCTTGGGCTTGCCGGTGGTGCCCGAGGTGTAGATCAGCATCACCGGGTCCTCGGCGTCCATGACCTCGGTCTGCAGTTGATCAGGTTGTCCGCTGACCGTGTCGTCGTACCAGCGGTCACGGCCGTCCACCCACGGCACCTCGCCGCCGGTGCGCCGCACCACCAGTTGGTGGCGGATCGTGGGAGCAAGTGCCACCGCCGCATCGGCGGTCTGCTTCATGGGCACCACCGCGCCGCGGCGCATGAAACCATCGGCGGTGACCAGCAGCCTGGCATCGGCGTCGGACAGCCGCACCGCGATGGCCTCGGGGCCATAGCCCGAGAACAGGGGGATGAAGATGGCGCCCAGCTTGGCGACCGCGAGGAGGCTGAAGACGACCTCGGGGATCATCGGCAGGAAGAGCCCGACGGCATCGCCGCGGCCGATGCCCAGCTCACGCATCGCGCCCGCCAGCCGGCAGACCTCGCGGTCCAGCTCGGCGTAGGTGAACTGGCGCACCACGCCGTCCTCGTACTCGCTGATCAACGCCACCTGGTCGGGCCGGTCGCGCACGTTCTTGTCGACGCAGTTGTGGACCAGGTTCATCTTCCCGCCGGTGAACCACGTCGTCCACTCCATGCCGCGGCTGCTGTCGCGCACGGCGGTGTAAGGCTCGTACCACTCGATGCCGATGTCCTCGACCGCCTCCTTCCAGAAACGGTCGGTCTCGGTGGCACCGATCCGGACCAGGTCGAGGTAGTCGGTCGCGCCCAGCCGGCGCATCAGCGAGGTCATCCGGCTGCGCGCGATGATCTCAGGCGTGGGCCGCCAGAAGGCCTCTTCGGTCACGCCTGCAATCTTCGCCGATCGGGCACCCGCTCGCCGGGCTGAGAGGCAGCCACCTATACTCGCGCCAGTACCTTTCCAACTCCATAGTCACGCCTGCCTCCACCACGCGGCCGAGCACGCGCTCGCGATCGCACGACAAGGAGGCAACACACTTTTTTGCCAGACACACCAGGAAAAGTCGCTCTATTCATCGACTTTGACAACATCCGCATAGGTATCCGCCAGCATTTCAGCACTCCGAGCCGAAACGCCGAAATCCATCCAGGCAAGCTGATGGCCAAGGCGAGTAAGTACGGAAGGGTCATCACGGCGAAGGCCTACGCGGACTTCACAGGGCATCCCAAGGAATTCCAGGACAAGCTGCTTTTCGCGGCGGGCATCGAACCAATCCATGCCCCCAGCAAGATCAGCGGTGGACGCCGGCAGAGTTCTGCCGACATGCACATGGTGATCGACATGTTCCTCGAGGCCATCGACCACGAGGACACCGACACCTTCGTCCTGATGACCGGGGACGCCGATTTCGTACGCATGGTCGCAACCCTGCGCCGCCGATTCGGGCGGACGGTCATCATCAGCGGCGTCCAGTCAACCAGCACCTCGCTGGACCTGATGAATGCCGCCGACGCGCGCGATCCCATCGCACGCCAGGACTGCGACCTCACCGGCGAGCTCGGGCCAATGACCCGGCCACTGGTGACCCGCGCCGATCTCGAGGCCAAGGCCGCTGCCGTCGAGGCAGAGGCACCCAAGGCTCGAGGAGGCATCTTCGGTGGCTTGTTCCGCCGCAAGACGCCCCAGGGCGCACCCCCCCCGGCGGGACGACCAGCCGCAGGCGCAATCGCGCCGGCTGCGCCCCCCGCCCCACTGGCTCCCCGACGCATGCGCGCCAGCGAACTCCGGACCGGCACGGGATCCTCCCGCGGCGGCTCGGGCGGACGCGCGCAGGGCGCCGGGACGACAAGGGCAGAGTCCGCACCAGCGCGTTCGGGGGCAGTCGCCCCGCGCGCCGGCGGACGTCCGACGCGTGGCCGCACGGCCGCAGCTGAGGAGATGCCGCCTGTCGGCCCGGGAACGGAGCCGGACGAGGTCGAGCGGAACATCGTCCGCGAGATCCACCTCATGCCGCCCGGGCGCATGGGCTACACCACGATCAAGACGATCGAGGAAACCCTGCGCTCCAAGGCCGGAGCAATGGGCGCCACCCGCAAGGAGATCCCCACCCGCCTGCAGAGGCTGCAAGAGATGGGGCTCTTCAAGCGAGAGAGCCGACCCCGCGGCAGCGGCGAGGTCGAGACCGGGCAGCTGATCGCCGACCACCCCATGGTCGTCGCCATCACCCAGGGCCTCGAGCGACCCGCCGCCAAGGAACCCCGTCCCGCGCGCGCCCCCCGGCGAGAGCGAGGATCACGGTTGGTTTCCGAGGACGGCGCCGAGGCTCCCGCCGAGTCAGCCCCAGCGGCGGAGCCGTCCGCCCCGGCCGAGGCCCCCGCGCAGCCGGAGGAGCAGCCAGCTTCAGTGGCAGCCGCGGCGGAGCCCGAGCCCAAGGCCAAGCCCAAAGCAGAGCCGGCGCCTCCGTCCGAGGAAGCACCGGCGGAGTCATTCCGCTGGGTCAGCGGGGGCGGTGCAACCGCCGCCGACACGACCGAGACGAAGACACCGGCCCCCAAGCCGCGGGCCACGAGGGCCAAGACCACCGCTCGCAAACCTGCGGCGCCCCGCAAGGCGAGCACCCCACGGGCCTCTCGCAAGAAGGAGCCCGAAGCGGAGACCACCGAGGTCCCCCAGGAAGAACCGACGCCCGGCTGAGCCGGGCCGGAGGCAGGCGTGGCTGGTGGAGTTCCCTCCGTCGAGACGACGATCTATCCTCAGCCGGTGAAGGCGCAGCCCCCGCGGGAGGACGACGCGGAGCGAGATTCGGCCTATGCCGCCGCGGTTCGACGGTTGGTGGCCGAGATGATCAGGGACCCCGAGGCCACGACTGAGCTGGAGACCCTGGCGGCGCTCCTCATCGAGGTGGGCCGGGACCTGCTCGCCGGTACCGAGTGCGTCATCGCCGTGGTGCCCCCGGATCGCCAGGACGTCTTCCGCGTGGTGGGCGGCGCCGGCGAGGGGGCGGCGAGCCTGGTCGGCAGCGAGTGGGCAACCGCGGGGAGCCTTCACGCGATCGCCATGTCCGAGTTCAGGGTGGTCGACACGACCGCGGCCCAGGCGCAGAGCTCGGGACTGCCGCCGGTCTTCGCCGCCGCTGGAGTCAACTCCGCGCGCCTGGTTCCTCTACGCACCGGCAAGCCATTACCGGACGGGCGGGTGGGACTCGGGGTGATCAGTTTCTGGCGCTCCGGGAACGCGCCATTCACCAGCCTCGAACTAGGTCGCATGGATGACCTCGCCGGTCTGGCCAGCCTCTTCATCCGCCGCAACGAGCTTGGACGGGCGGCGCGCCACGGCGCCGAGGAGGAGGCGTTAGGGCTTCGTGAAGACGCCGAGCGCATGGCCGGGCTCGAGGACATCAAGGCACAGTTCCTGAACCTCGCTTCGCACGAGCTGCGCGGTCCCCTCGCGGTCGTTCAAGGCTACCTCTCGATGATGGCGGAGGGCAGCCTGAAGGGCCGGGAGCTGCAGGCCGTCCTGCCAACGATGACCAGCAAGATCCGGCAGATGAACCTGCTCATCAACGAGATGCTGGAGACCGCTCGGCTGGACGACAACCAGCTGCAACTGACCCTCATGGAGATCGACCTGGTCGCAGCCGCGGAACGCGCGGTGGAGGCCTCGGCCGGGTTGGTGGACCCCGGCCACGAGCTGGAGCTGGCCCGCCCGGGCGGTGAGGTCCGGGTGCGCGCCGACCCCACCCGGCTGGACGCGATCATTGCCAACCTGGTCCAGAACGCGATCAAGTACTCCCCCGACGGGGGCCGCGTGCTGGTCTCGGTTTCATCGGACGGGAGCCTGGGCCGCGTCTCGGTCACCGACCAGGGACTGGGGATCGCCGACGAGGACATGCCCAGGTTGTTCACCCGGTTCGGCCGACTGGTCACACCGGAGAACAGCCACATCCCCGGCACCGGCCTGGGGCTCTACCTCGCCCGGCGCCTGGTGCGGATGCACGGGGGTGAGATCGCCTGTGCCTCGACCCCGGGCAAGGGCAGCGCCTTCACGATCACCCTCCCCCTGCTCTAACTAAGGGCCGGCCAGAGCTATTCGGTCGTCTGGGCCTGGTGGTCCGGCATGGGGATCGGCGCGATGTTCTCGGGTCCCACCTTGAGCTCGTGCTCCAGGGCCACGGGCTGGACGTCGTCGTGGGGGTGGACCGCGACGGCGTTCGGCTCCGTCCGCGGCTGGGGCCAGCCCTCCAGCTTCGGCTCCCCCTCGTCGTGGCGGGGGAACTGGAGCGGCACCTTGTGCTCACCGTCGGCGATGTTGGCGGCAACCAACTGGGCGACGTCGGCAACGTCGATGGCCAGGTTCTGGCTCGATGCACCCTCCAGCATCATCGTCAGGCAGAAGGGACAGGCGGTCGCAACCACGTCGGCATCGACCTCGTGGGCGTGCTGGATGCGCTCGCGGTTGATGCGCTTGCCCAGCGTCTCCTCCATCCACATGCGGCCGCCGCCGGCGCCGCAGCAGAACGCCTGCCGCCCGTGGCGGTGCATCTCGATCTGCTCCAGGCCATTGATCTTCTCCAGGGCCTTGCGCCCGGGCTCGTAGACGTTGTTCCAGCGCCCCAGGTAGCAGGGGTCGTGGTACGTGACCATCTTGCCCTGGAGCGCGGCGTCGGTCTGTGGCCCCATCTGCAGGCGCCCGTCGGCGATCAGCTGGTTGATGAACTCGGTGTGGTGGATGACCTCGGCCTCGAAGCCCATCTGCGGGTACTCGTTCTTGAGGGTGTTGAAGCAGTGCGGGCAGCCCGTGAGGACCTTCTTGACCTCGTACTTCTTGAAGGTGGTGATGTTGGCCTCGGCCTGCATCTGGAAGAGGTACTCATTGCCGATCCGGCGCGCGGGGTCGCCGTTGCAGGTCTCCTCCTTGCCCAGGATGGCGAAGTCGATCTTGGCCGCCTGGAGGATCTTGACGATCGAGGTGGCAACCTTCTGGTTGGCCTCGTCGAAGCTGGCGGCGCAGCCTACGAAGTAGAGGTACTCGGCGTCAGGATGCTCGGCGTAGGTCTTGACGCCCAGCCCCTGAGCCCAGTCGCCACGGGTCTGGTTACCCAGCGAGTAGGGGTTGCCGGAGTTCTCGATGCTGCGCAGGGCGGACTCCGCCTGCTTGGGCATCCGGGATTCCTCGAGGACCAGGGAACGCCGCATCTCCGCGATCTTGGGCACGTGCTCGATCAGGACCGGGCATTCGTTCATGCAGGCGCCGCACATGGTGCAGGACCACAGCGTCTCCTCGAGGATGGTGCCGCCCACCAGCGGCTTGTGGCCAATGCCCGACTCCGCCTCGATCTTGGCGGCCGCCTCGTCGCGCGCTTCTGACGGGACGCCGGCCAGTTTGATGAGTTGCGGGGTGCGCTCGTGGAGGTGGTCGCGCATGTCCATGATCAGCATCTTGGGCGAGAGCGGCTTGTCGGTCAGGTAGGCGGGGCACTGGTCCTGGCAGCGACCGCACTCGGTACAGGTGTAGAGGTCGAGCAGGTTCTTCCAGCTGAACTGCTCGATCTTGCTGTTGCCGTAGTGGGTGGTGTTCTCGATGTCGAGCATGGGCAGGGCGCCGATCGGCTCGAGGTTGCGGAAGAAGATGTTCTCGATTGCCAGGTAGATGTGCTGGTGCTTGCTGATGGGCAGGTAGGCGAGGAAGGCCAGCACCACAACCACGTTGGCCAGCACAAATCCGTGGTGCAAAAAATCAGCGTTGGCGGCATTGACCCCGACGGTCCCGAGCAGCCCGGAGAGCGCCTGCGACACCGGCCGCCAGTTGGTCGAGGGGTCGTGGCCGTAGGCCGGGTTGTCGTTGAGGTTGAGCCGGCTGGCGGTGACCCCGAGCTGGGTCAGGATGACCAGGGCGATGCCGAGGAGGATGCGGATGCCGTCGTCCTCGTGGCTACCCACGTAGCGCAGCGGGTGGATGAAGAAGCGGTTGTACAGGGCCATGGCGACGCCCACCAGCACCAGCACCGCGAAGATGTCCTGGACCAGGGCGACGAGCGTGTTCACCAGCGGCGGGTTGGGCTTGAAGCCGGGCAGGGCGGCCTCGCTGAAGACCTGGACGATCGAGGTCCCGAGCAGCACGAAGCCGTAGAAGATCGCCAGGTGGAGGACGCCCGAGTACTTGCGGCGAACCATGCGGTCGTGCCCGGCGACGCCCCTGACCACCGCCATGATGCGCGCCGGGACCTGCTTGAAGCGATCGTCAGGGCCGCCGATACGCAGGACGGTGACGAAGAGCAGGATCCGGAACAGGAAGAAGGCTATGACCCCCAGGATCAGCAGCGTCGCGACACTGCTGAAGAGGAACTGCGCGGCGTCGACGCGCGCGACCGCGACCATCAGCCTTCGGCACCCTTGAACTCGGGCTTGCGCTTCTCGATGAAGGCGGTGATGCCCTCCTTGGCGTCGGCGCTGCGCCGGACCGACACGAACTCGCGAAGCTCCACCGCCAGCGCCTCCTCGATCGGACGGTCCAGGCCGTCCGCCACCGCGCGCTTGATCGCGGCGACCGCGAGGGGCGCCGAGGCGCTCAGCTTCTCGGCGGTGCGCCACGCCTCCGGGGCCAGCTCGGCGGCGGGGACGACGCGCGACACCAGGCCCAACTCCAGGGCCTCGGTGGCGCTGAGGTTGTCGCCGCTGAAGAGCAGCTCCATGGCCCGGCTCCTACCGAGTAGGCGGGGGAAGCGCTGGGTGCCCCCGAAGCCCGGGATGATCCCCAGCTTGATCTCAGGCTGTCCGAAGACGGCATTATCGGCCGCGATCCGGATGTCGCCGGCCATCGCCAGCTCACACCCCCCGCCGAGGCAGAATCCGTTGATCGCCATGATCACGACCCTGGGCATGCGCTCCAACCGCAGCGTGATCTGCTGGCCGCGGGTGGTGCGGTCACCGACGCGCTCGTCGGGCGTCTGCAGGAACTCCTTGATGTCGGCGCCGGCGATGAAGAAGCGGTCGCCGGCCCCCGTGAAGATGAGGCAACGGACGGCGGCGTCGGCCTCGGCGTGGTCCAGCGCGTGGCCGATCTCGTCCAGCACCTGGTTGGAGAGGGCGTTCGCAGGCGGATGGTCCACGGTCAAGGTCGCGATCGAGCCCTGCACCTCGTACCGGACGAATTCCAAAGCGAGCAAATTGTAGTCACACGCGGGCGACCGAGGTTTAGCTGATGCCGACCGGCTCCGCAACCTCGGGGACCTCATCCCCGGCGAACTGCTCCAGGTAGAGCTGGCTGTAGAGGCCGCCGCGGTTGACCAGCTCGGTGTGGGTGCCGCGCTCGACGACCCGGCCGCGGTCCATGACCAGGATCTGGTCCGCCCGCAGGATGGTCGACAGGCGGTGGGCGATGGCCACCGTGGTCCGCCCCTGCATCAGCTTGGCAAACGCGGCCTGGATGAGCCGCTCGGACTTCGTGTCCAGGGCTGAGGTCGCCTCGTCGAGGATGAGGATGCGGGGGTTCTTGAGGAAGACCCGGGCGATGGCGATGCGCTGCTTCTCCCCGCCCGAGAGGCGATAGCCGCGCTCTCCGACGACGGTGTCCAGCCCGTCCGAGAGCTCGTGGACGCGGTCGTCGATGGCCGCGGCCTGCAGCGCCGTCCACATCTCGTCGTCGCTGGCGCCGGGCCGCGCGAACTGGAGGTTCTCGCGCACCGAGGCGTGGAAGAGGTAGGTCTCCTGGGTGACAACACCGATCAGCTCACCCAGGGCGTCGAGCTTGAAGTCACGGACATCGATGCCGTCGACGCTCACCGCGCCACGGTCCACGTCGTAGAGCCGGGGGATCAGGTATGTCGTGGTCGTCTTGCCCGCGCCGCTCGGCCCGACCAGCGCAACCAGCTGTCCCGAGCCCACGGCGAAGCTGATGTCGGTCAACGCCTGGGGGCCGTCCTTGGCGACGTAGCTGAAGGAGACATCGCGGAATTCGAGCTCCCCCGACACCTCCTGGGGCGGGATGGCGACGGCGTCGGGCTTCTCGACGATGTCATGGGGCATGTCCATGTACTCGAACACACGGTCGAAGAGGGCGAAGGCACCCACCACCTCGATCTGCACCTGGAGCATCTGGCCGATGGGGAAGAACAGCCGGCTCTGCAGGGTGGTGAAGGCCACCAGCGTGCCCACCGTGAGGCTGCCGACGAGCGGGAAGCTGATCGGCCGGCCGTGGTTCCCGAAGGCCAGGTAGCCGGCCAACAGGTAGACCAGCGCCGGGGACACCGAGAAGAAGGTCCCGATCATCGCCATGAAGCTGCGTCCCACCATCTGCTGGCGCACGAAGAGCTTGGCCAGGCGGCCATTCTCGCGCTCGAAGCGATCCATCGACGCCTTCTGACGGCCGAAGGTCTTGGTCAACAGGACGCCGCTCACCGACAGGGTCTCCTCGACCAGCGCGGAGAGGTCGGCGATGGTCTTCTGGGTCTGGCTGGCGATGACCCGGCGGACGCTGCCGACGCGGGTGGTGAGAATGATGAACAGCGGCACCAGGACCAGCGAGAGGAGGGTGAGGGCCGGTGAGAGCACCCACATCGCGATCACCGTGGTCAGCAGGATGGCGATGTTGCTGACGATGCTGGTGAAGGTGTCGGTGACCACCGTCTGCACCCCCGCGACGTCACTCGACAGGCGGGACTGGATCTCGCCGGTGCGCGTATCGGTGAAGAACTTGAGCGACATCCGTTGCAGGTGGCCGTAGAGGCGGTTGCGCAGCTCCTGGATGACCTCCTGCCCGATCACCGTGGTGACGTAGGTCTGGATGATTCCCAGCAGGCTGCTGGCAATCGGCGTCACCACCATGATCGAGACGTAGAGCAGCAGCAACTGGAAGCCCTGGAGCCCGAATGGGTGGAGGTGGTGACCGACGAAGACGTCATCGAAGATGCGTCCCTGCATCAGTGGGTTGACCACGCCGAGGAGGGCCGTGACCAGGACCAGGCCGGTGGTGATCGAGACCTGGGCGCGGTGGGGCGCGAAGAGCGCAACCACGCGCCGCACGTTGGCCGCGCGCAGCGGCGCCTCCCCGTCACGCAGTTGGAATTCCTGGTCGTTGAAGCCGTGGGCCATCCGTCGCGCCATCAGCCAACCTTAATCCCGCCTGCCGAGCCGGCATTCCGCCGGGCCGAGGGTCAGCGCAGCGTCAGGGGTTGCGCCAGGTAGCCCGACAGCGACGTGTAGAGCCCGCTCACCAACAGCGCGCCGAGGATCAGCATGAGGACCCCGGCGACGCGGTTGAGCACCACCGAGAAGCGCGCCAGCGGCCGCACCATGCCCGGGAAGCTGGCCAGCGCGACACTGCAGGCCACGAACGGGAGGCCCAGGCCGGCCGTGTAGGCGGCCAGCAGCATTGCCCCCTGGCCCACCCCCTGGCGGGCTGCGGCGAGGGTCAGGATGCTGGCCAGCACCGGACCCACGCAGGGCGTCCAGGCGGCGCCAAAGACCACGCCCAGGACCAGCGGGTGAGCGCCCCCGGGAGCCGATGCCCGTCGCTGCAGGGGGGAGAAGCCGCGTTCGCTCACCGCCGCCGGCAGCAGCCCCAGCAGGGCCAGACCCATCAGCATCACCAGCACGCCGCCGACGCGCTGCAGCCAGGTCTTCAGCGCCAGGGTCTGCACCGCCCCCCCGAGCAACCCGGCGAGCACACCCAGCGCGATGAAGACCAGCCCGAACCCGACCACGTAGAGCAGGCCGCCGCGCAGGACCCGGGACTGAAACGCGCCTGGGTCGGCGGCCTCCGCCAGCGTCGAGCCGCCGAGGTAGGTGACATACGCCGGCAGCAACGGCACCACGCAGGGGGCAAAAAAGGAGACCGCGCCGGCGGAGAACGCCACCAACAGGTCCAAGCCCAAGGACTAGCTCCCGAAGGTGAAGGTGAAGAGGCGGAACCCGGGACTGACCGGGCTGACCCGGAGCACGTGCTCGCCGAAGTCCGGGCGCTTGACCAGGGTGTAGAGGTCGGAGCGATCGACGTCGAGGTAAGCGTGGCCGCCCTCGAACTTCACCTCCGGCCCCGCGTCCGCGGGTTTGAGGTCGGTGCCGTCCAGTGTCAGGTAGGCGCGCCGGGGTCCGCCCACCCCCTGGGCCACCATGAACACCTGGCGCGCGGTGTAGTCGATGAGGAAGTAGTCCTGGCCCGATGGGCTGTCACGAGGGTGCTCGGCGAACTCGTCACCGATGTTCCAGGTGCCGTTGAAATAGATCTTGTTGTTCTGGCGATGCCCCCCCGGGTCGGGGCCGGGATCGCGGTAATCGTGCGCTGCGTTGGCCACCGCGTCGGGGATGTCGTATCCCCGCGGCGCCGCCGCGTAGAGCTCCCGGGTCTGGGCCCCCGCCGCGTTGGTCAGCCCAGGGTCGATGCCGGCGGCGCCCGCGGCGCCCGCGGCGCCCACGGTGTGCCCGGCCTCCCTGAGCAGGTCGCGGATGGCCTGCTCGGTCTGCGCGTACTCACCCTCGCCGAAGTGGGTGTGGCGGACGCGCCCGTTCTTGTCGATGAGGTACTCGGCCGGCCAGTACTGGTTGTTGTAGGCGCTCCAGGTCGCCATGTTCGAGTCCACCGCCACCGGCCAGGTCACGTCGTAGTGCTTGATCGCCTGGCGGATGTTGCCGACGTCCTTCTCGAACTCGAACTCGGGGCTGTGCACGCCCACGATCACCAGGCCCTGGTCCCGGTAGCTGCTGTACCACTGGCGCAGGTAGGGGAAGGTGCGCTGGCAGTTGATGCAGGAGTAGGTCCAGAAGTCGATCAACACCACCTTGCCGCGAAGCGCGCTGAGGGTCAGTGCGGGACCGTTCTCCCAGTCGACGATGCCGGTGAACTCGGGCGCCGGCTGGCCGGCTGGCGTCGATGGCGCGGCCGCGCTCAGGCCACCCTGGTGGGTCAAACCGAAGAACACGGCCACCGCGAGGAGCAGGGCCAGGCCTCCCGCCAGGAAGGGCAGCCAGCGGGGGCGGCCCGAGGGCCGCCTCACCGCGGGGTCGCGTTCAGAGGACGGCGCGGTAGACGGCCTCGAGCGACGCCGCGTCGCCCTGGCGCAGGTTGAAGCGCGCCCCGATGTCGGTTGCGGCGTCGCTGGAGAGCACCGCCAGCGCCGCCTCCTCGACCCCCAGTTCGCCGAGCCGGCGGGGCAGCGAAAGGTCCTCCATCAGCTGGTCGGTGGACTGGATGAGGCGCTCGGCGGCGAGGCGCTCGGGATCCGACTCCGCGGCCAGCCCCGCCGCCCGCGCGGCCTCGGCATAGATCGCGGTGCAGGTGTTGAGGTTCCATTCCATGGCAGGACAACTCAGCAGGGAGACGCAGATTCCGTGGTGAACGTTGAAGTGCGCCCCCAGCGGGTGCCCCAGGGCATGGATCACCCCGTAGGGGGTGGTCGAGAGCGAGAAGCCCATCGAGCACGCCGCCGCCAGCATCTGGCCACGGGCGACGATGTCATCGGGATGGTGGGTGGCCTGGCGCAGGTGGCGATGAACGGTGCGCAGGACGTGGTGGGCGAGGGCGTCGTTGAAGGGCTGGCGCCGGCTCGAATGGAGCACGTCGAGGGCGTGGGCGTGGGCGTCCATGCCGGTGGCGGCGGTGAGCCTGGCCGGGAGCCCGACCGTCAGCTCGGGGTCGAGGATCGCCACCGCGGGCAGGAAGGCCTCCTCCGCCAGTGGCACCTTGCGCGCGCGGGCCCTGTCCGAGATCACCGCTGCGAAGCTGGTCTCGGCGCCGGTCCCCGCGGTCGTGGGGATGGCGATCACCGGGTGCAACCTCACGGTGACGGTGTTCACCCCCTCGTGGTCCAAGAGTTCGTCGCCGCAGACGAAGAGCATGTTGATGGCCTTGGCCGAGTCCATCGAGCTGCCGCCCCCCAGGCCCACGAAGAGGTCGGGCTGAAATGCCCGCGCCGCCTCCACGCCCCGGTTGATGTTCTCCACCGAAGGGTCGGGCTCGACCTCGGCGAAGAGCGAGACCTCGAGCCCCGCCTCCCGCAGCGAATCGATGGCCGCGCCGGCGATGTGCGCCTGCTGGCCGAGGAAGGGATCGGTCACGAGCATGGCGCGAGTCCCACCCAGGGCCCGGGCTTCCTTCCCCAGGCGCCGGATATGACCGCGGCCAAAGACGACGCGGGTCGACACCTTCCACGCGAACTGCAGTTCGGGCCCGTAGGTCAGGGCGTCAGCACCACCTTCATCGCCTCGTGGCTGCGGAAGAGTTCGTAGCCCTCGATGGCCTGGTCCAGCTTCATGCGGTGGCTGATGATCGACTCCGGGTGCATCTCGCCGTTCTCGATCAGCGCGAGGACGCTGTCCCACCTCCCCGGCACGTTGGCGGTTCCGCCGAACCTCAGGTCGATGCCCTTGAGGAACATCAGCTGCAGTGGCAGCTGAGCCATCTGCTCACTGTGCACGCCGATCACCGAGATGGTTCCGCCGGTCCGCACCATGTCCACCGTCGGCACCAGCGCGGCGGTGCTGCCCACGCATTCCAGGACGACGTCGACGCCGCGCCCCTCGGTCATGTCCTGGCAGGTGACCACGGCGTTGCGGTGGCGCATGTCCACGGGCTCGGCCCCGAACCCCTGCGCCAACTCCAGGCGCTGATCGACGCTGTCGATGGCGAAGATCCTGGCGGGCTTGAAGGTCTTGGCGGCCTGGATCGCCATCAGGCCCACGGGCCCGCAACCGACGACGGCGACCGAGTCCCCCTCCTTGATCCCGGCGATGTCGGCGACATGGAACCCGGTGGCCAGGATGTCGCCGGCGAAGAGCACCTGCTCGTCGCTCAGGTCCTGCCTGACGTGGTGCAGCGCGAGGTCCGCGTTGGGAACGCGCACGTACTCCGCCTGGCCGCCGGCGAGGTCGCCCACGAAGATGCCGTAGCCGAAGATCCGGGCCTCCTGGCACTGGCCGAACTGCCGCCGGTCACAGTACCAGCAGTGCCCGCAGGGCACGATGAAGCTCGCCAGGGCGCGGTCGCCGGGCTTGAAGTTCTTCACTTCCGGCCCGGCCTCCTCGACAACCCCGATGAACTCGTGGCCCAGGATGCCCCCCGCCATCATCCCCGGGATGCGCCCCTCGAGGACGTGCAGGTCGGAGCCGCAGATCGCGGTGGTGGTGATCTTGAGGAGGACGTCGGTGGGCTCCAGGACGGTCGGCTTGGGAGCGTCGATCATCTCCAGCCTGCCGACTTCCACGAACGAAACTGCTTTCACTCAATCGCTCCTTCTCTGCGCCGGGTAACGGTGGCAGCCCCGACAACCTACTATCCGCGAAGATGCGAATCATAGGACTGACCGGTGGCATCGGGAGCGGCAAGAGCACCGTCAGCGGGATCCTCCGCGAGCTCGGGGCGACCGTGGTCGACGCTGACGAGGCGGCACGCGCGGTCGTCGAGCCTGGAGAGCCGGCCCTGGACGAGATCCGCCAGGAATTCGGCGACGAGGTTATCGGGCCGGGGGGGGGGTTGGATCGCGAGGCGGTGGCGGAGCGGGTCTTCGGCGACGAGGCGGCGCGGCGACGGCTCAATGCCATCACCCATCCCCGGGTGGGCGAGTGGATGGCCGCGCGGATCGCGGAGGCGGCCGCGCGCGGTATCGAGATGGTCATCATGGACACACCGTTGCTCTACGAGGCCGGGCTGGACGGCGGCGCCGCCGAGACGGTGGTGGTGTGGGTGCCGATGGAGGTGCAGGTCCAACGGGCGGTGCAACGAGGCATGGAAGAGGCCGACGTCCGCGCGCGCATCCGGGCGCAGATGCCGCTGGACGAGAAGCGCGGTCGCGCCGACCACGTCATCGACAACTCGGGAGACGTGGAGGCGACGCGGGCGCTGGTCGAGACACTCTGGCGCCAGCTGAGCGCCCCCCCCGGTCGTGACGCCTAGGCCGGCTCGGCCTTGAACAGCCGCTAGAGCTAGATCGCCCCGCCCTCCCGCAGGCCGGCGATCGCGGCCGCGTCGTACCCCAGTTCAGCCAGCACCGCCTCGGTGTCCGCGCCCTGCTCGGCGACACGGCCGTCAGCGCGGTAGCCCTCCTCGAAACGCACCACCGGGGCGGGCTGGGGGATCTCGCCGCCGACGTCCACCAGGAGTCCGCGGGCAACCGTCTGGGGATGGCGGGAGGCCTCCTCGAGATCGTTGACCGGCTCCAGCATGACGTCGGCCTCGGCGGTGAGGTCCTCCCACTGCGGCCGGGTACGCGCGGCAAAGATGCCGGCCACGGTGGCGTGCACCTCCGGCGTGTCCTCGAACTGCCGGTCGACCAGGTCGGGGCGGTCGACGAGCGCGCAGAAGGCCTTCCAGAACTTGGGCTCGAGCGCGGCCAGCGCCATCCATCGCCCGTCGGCGGCGCGGTACATCCGGTAACAGGGAAAGCGACCGTTGAGGTGCATCACGCCCGGGCCGGTGGGCTCCTCCTGCCCGGCCAGGTGACGCGCCATGTGGGGCGCGATGAAGGCACTTACGCCGTCGAACATCGAGACGTCGAGAAACGCCCCCCGGCGCTGCGGGTCGCGCTCCCGGCGCAGCAGGGCCGCGACCACCGCGAGCGCGCCCCCCATCCCCCCGGCCCCCAGGTCGGCGACCTGGAACCCGGGAAGCGCCAGTTCTCCGTCGGCGCTGCCGGTGACCCCCTGCAGCCCCGCCAGCGAGTTGTAGAGGAGGTCATGGCCGGCGCGCTGCTCCAGGGGGCCATCCTGTCCGTAACCGGTGATGGCGCAGTACACGAGGGCCGGGTTGAGCCGGCGCAGGGCCTCCTGGCCCAGCCCGAGGCGGTCCATGACGCCGGGCCGGAACCCCTCGACGAGGGCATCGGCCGACGTCACCAGCTTGAGCAGCACCTCCCTGCCTGCCGGCTGCTTGAGGTCCAGCTTGACGCCGCGCTTGCCGCGGTTGATCGACCAGTACATCGCCGAGGAATGGCCCGCCATCGGGGGCATCCAGCGCATGTAGTCGCCGCCCGCGGTGTCCTCGACCTTGATCACCTCGGCCCCGAGGTCGGCAAGGATCCAGGTGGCGAAATCGCCCGGCAGCAGGCGGGTCAGGTCGACCACGCGCATCCCCGCCAGCGGCGCGGCGGGGTGGCTCGGGGCCTGCTCCTCGGCGGTCAACCCTCGACGTGCCAGAGCAGCGCGCCGTCCGCCCTGGTGGTCCGCCCGATGGGTTTTTTCTCCTCCTGCAGCAACGCGATGTGGCCCACGATCTCGCGCACCGCGAGGTGGGCATCCTGCGCCCGCAGGTTGGGCCACACCACCTGGCAAACCTCGTAGATGGTGCGCGCGCGCTCGGCGAGGATCCCCTCGACCTTGGCTGCGCGCACCTCGTGGTGCTCGAGGATGTCGTCGACGCGGCCCTTCAGGTCGGTCATCTCGTAGCCGTGGCCTGGCAGCACCAGGCGCACCGGCAGGTCGCGCACCTTGTGCAGCGAGCGCACGTAGTCAGGCAGGCCACTCTTGAGGTGGTCGGGGTTGTACGAGTAGACGTCGGGGTTGGGGGTTATGTGTTTGAGGATGTGGTCGTTGGCCAGGTAGACGGCGTTGGCATCGTCGACGAAGCCGATCAGGCCCTCGGTGTGACCGGGCGTCTCGATCACCCGCAGGGTGCGGCCGCCCGCCTGGATGATGTCGCCGTCCTTGACCAGGCGATCGCTCTTCACCGGCGCGGCGGCGTGGACGATGGCGCGCACCCAGCGCTCGTTGAGCTGGAAGAGGTCCTCGGGGATCCCGAAAGCCACCCCCTGTCCGCGCAGCTGCTCACGGCTGCCGGTGATCATGCCCTCCCACTCCGCCATGAAGGGCCCATCGACGGTCGAGCTGACCACGGTGCACCCGCTGCGCTCCTGGACGTCGCGACCGAGGCCGAAATGGTCGATGTGGCGGTGGGTCAGGATCAGCTGCTGGATGTCGGCAAGGTCCACGCCGCCGCGCCTGGCGAGCTCCGTCAGGTCCTCGATGGTGAAGTTGATGCGGGAGCCGGTGTCGATCATCGTCAGGGGGTCGCCGAGGAGCAGGTAGACGTTGACGCTGCCCACGTCGAAGGGCACCGGGCAGCTCAGGACAACGATGTCGTCGCTGACGTGGCTGACGCCCTCCTCGGGCCTGATCAGGTAGTTCGCGCCGGACTCCGGGGCGGGGACTGGCTGGGCCATCGGTGGATGATACGGCCGCTCGGTGGGCCCCAACGACACCACTAGAGTTGAGCCATGGGCACGGAGGACATCGACCGGCTGCTCAACGCCAGGACCGTCGCGGTGGTCGGCATGAGCGGGAACCCGGCCCGCGACAGCCACCGCGTCGCCGGCTATCTCCAGGAGCACGGGTACAGGGTGGTGCCGATCAATCCCAACGAGACCGAGGTCCTCGGCGAGAGGGCCTATGCGAGCCTGGCGGACGTTCCCTTCGAGATCGACGTGGTCGACGTCTTTCGCCGCCGCGAGCACCTCAAGGGCGTCGTCGAAGACGCCATCGCCAAGGGCGCCTGGGGGGTCTGGGGCCAGCAGGGGGTGGCCGACAACGAGGCCGAGCGGATCGCCGCGGACGGCGGGCTGGCATTCGTTATGAACCGCTGCATGATGGTCGAGCACGACCGCCGCCGCGGCTAGCCACGTTGGTGCCACGGCCCACCTGACTTGCGCAACGACCAGTACGCCGCGCTCCTCAACCGCATCGCCGACCTGCTGGAGATAAAGGGGGAGCTCTTCTTCAAGGTCCGCTCCTACCGCGAGGCGGCGCGCCAGATCGACGAGCTCGGGGAGCCCATCGACACGCTGCGGGACGAGGGGCGCCTGGGTAGCGTGCACGGGATCGGCAAGGCCATCGCCGACAAGCTGCAGGAGTACGGCGAGTCGGGCCACGTCGCCTACCTCGACAAGCTGGAGGCTGACGTCCCCCCCGGGCTGCTGGATTTCCTGCGCATCCCTGGGCTCGGGCCCCGCACCGCCAAGGACATCTACGACACGCTCGGGATCACGACCCTGGAGGGGCTCGAGGCGGCGCTCAAGGACGGGCGCCTGCGCAAGGTCCCGCGCATCCGCGCCAAAGCGGAGGAGAACATCCAGAAGGGCATCGACGGCCTCAAGGGCCACGGCAGCGGCCCCCGCACGCTGCTACCCAAGGCGATGGCCATCGCCGGCCAGGTCGTGAAGCTGTTGCAGCCCGTGCCCGGGGTCGAAAGGATCGCGCCGGCGGGCAGCCTGCGCCGGCGCTGTGAGTCGATCGGGGACCTCGACATCGTCGTCGCGTCCAGCGACGGTGAGCCGGTGATGGAGACCTTCTGCGGTATGGCGATGGTCGCCGATGTCCTCGCTCGCGGCGAGACCAAGTCGAGCATCCGCACCACCGAGGGGATGCAGGTCGACCTGCGCGTCGTGCCCCCCGAGCACTTCGGTGCCGCGATGCTCTATTTCACCGGGAGCAAGGCTCACAACGTGCGGATGCGCGCGCTGGCGCTCAAGCAGGGAATGACGCTAAACGAGTACGGGCTGATGAAGCTCGCCGAGCCCCCGGCCGCCGACCCTCCCCCGGACCCGGCCTCCGCCTCGGCGGAAAAGACCGCCGCTCCACGAGCGGCGCGACGTTCGCGCGCGGTCGTCGCCGCTGAGGGCGAGGAGCTGCCGTCGGCCACCGAGGAGCAGGTCTTCTCGCAGCTGGGCCTGGCGTACATCCCGCCGTTGCTGCGCGAGGACCGCGGCGAGGTCGCGCTGGCGCAGGCGGGCAACCTACCCGCTGTGGTCGAGCTAAAAGATATCCGGGGTGACCTGCACAGCCACACCAACAACAGCGACGGCAAGAACACCATCGAGGAGATGGCGGCGGACGCCCTGGCGCGCGGTTACGCGTACCTCAACGTGACCGACCACTCCAAGTCCCAGGGCATCATCACCGGCATCGACGCGGCGGCCTACCCCGACCAGGTGGCGCGGGTGCGTGCCGCCGCGAAGCTGATCGAGAAGAAGCACCCGGGCTTCCGGCTGCTATGCGGTGTGGAGGTCAACGTCCTACCCGACGGCTCGCTCGACCTGCCCGACGAGATCCTCGCCGGGATGGACGTGGTGGTGGCCTCGGTGCACTCGAACTTCCGCCAGCCCCGCGACGAGATGACGGCGCGCATCTGCCGCGCCGCGCTGTCACCCCACGTTGACATCATTGGCCACCCCACGGGCAAGAAGGTGGAGGCCCGCGACCCCTACGACGTCGACCTGGAGCAGGTGATGCAGGCCGCGCTCAAGGGCCACACCGCGCTGGAGATCAATGCCAGTCCATCACGCCTGGACCTCAACGACGTCTTCGCGCGGCGTGCCAGGGAACTCGGGCTGAAGATCGCCATCGGCTCCGACGCCCACCGCCCCGCCGAGCTCAACCAGATGGAGTTCGGGATCCATGTCGCGCAGCGCGCCTGGCTGAAGCCCGACGACATCATCAACTGCTGGGACCTGGATCGGCTGATGGCCTGGGTAATGGCGGGGCGGTAGCGATGGGTTGGGAGTTGGTGGCGGCCGTCGTCGTGATATTTGTACTCGTCGCCGCGGGGCTCCTGCTGATCCTGGCGCGGCGGGAGTCGAAACCCCGAGAGCTTGTGCGTCACGGTTCGGGTCGTCGCGGGATGGCGGCCGGCCTGATGACCCTTGATGAATTCATGCTCAACCGAACGCCGCCGCCGATCGTGCAGGTGCAACCGGGCTCGGAGGGCGAACGGGAGCGGCGTGTCGGCACGGACCGAGACATACCTGAAAGCATCGAGCCTCCTCCGACCTGAGCACCATGCGGCGACCTGAAATCACGCTTGTCTCGGACGTCGGACTACCTGGCTAGGATCCCAGTTGTGCGTTGGGCGCAGGGAGACCTCGTCGTGCGTCGCGAGGTGGTCAACGGTAAGCCGTGGCTCGGGCTGCCGGTCCGCGTTGTCGACGACACCGACGAATTGCTCGCCTCGTATATCCCGACTGGATCGCCCTTTGGGTACACAGACGGTCACTGGCCAACCCCTACAGGACGCCACCCCTGGTACCCGCGAGCTGCCTGGCAGGGAAACGGCGTGTTGATGCTTCAGCGCCCGGGTGAGATGCACGCAATATGGCATTTCTGGGAGGGGCCGCACCGGCAATTCGCGGGGTGGTACATCAACATCCAGGAGCCATTCCGTCGGACGCCGATCGGCTATGACACCCAGGACCTCGAGCTCGATATCTGGGTTCCACCGAACGGCGAGTGGCATTTCAAGGACGCCGAACTACTGACCCCGCGGGTGGCGGAAGGTCGATTCACCGAGACGCTGGTGAGCGACATCCAAGCAGAGGGGGATCGGATCGCTGCTGACCTGATCGCCGGGCGACGATGGTGGGATTCCAAATGGACAATCTGGTCGCCACCGCCGGAATGGGCAACGCCAACGCTCCCTGACGGCTGGGATCGTGCTGCCTAGAACGGCGATCCCCTACGGCTTTCGGAGTCACGGGAAACGCAGCGCGCCCCGCTCGCCCTGCCCGCTATAGAGGGCGGGCGGGCAGGGACTGAGCCGGTGCCGGGACCGACTGCGCGAAGGCTGTCTCCGTGTGACGCAGGTCCGCCGGATGCTGGATCCGAAAGAAGGTAATCGGTGGCGGC
>DAINSI010000006.1:11340-54903 GCA_036741395.1 Candidatus Dormiibacterota bacterium | reverse complement strand
TGCTGACCCCGGAATGGACCAGGCGGACCGCCTCAGATTTGTACTCCGGCGGGTAGGGCGTTGTGTATCTCTGGGGCAAGGTGGTGGACCCTCCTCTGGGACTTGGCATCCCAAGTGTTCATGTGTCCACCAAACCGGGGCAACTCCAGATTACCTGACCAAGCTTGACTCGCTCGATCACCCGCGATGCATGTTGGTTGAGCTCTCGCATGCCTACCTGTTCCATGGCATAAGTGTAGGACATATGTCCTACATCTGCCGCCTCCCCATGGTTTGCTTGGGGCATTGGCGGGGCGTAGTTGGCTGAGTGACGCGGCGCGGTGAACAGGACCGCCTCACGCCCGCCCTGGAAAGGCACCGAGGTCGGCAAGGTGAGGGGCGCTGAACTCAGGAGTTCGAAAGTAGGTTCGCGGCCGTCCCACCGCCCTGGGCACTTTCGAACTCCCCTCAGAGCACGAATCCGAATTCGAATCGGGCTGCGAAGGGCCCTCCAGCCCGATTTCGTAATCTGGCGGAGAGGGCGAGATTCGAACTCGCGGTGGGTTTCCCCACACAGCTTTTCGAGAGCTGCACCTTAAACCACTCGGACACCTCTCCACGGGCCGTAGCAGGCCTAGGTTATCAGGGGTCGTCGGCCCCTCCTCGGCGCCGGCGCAGCTGCTTGAAGAATTCGCTGAGCATCCCTGATGCCTCCTCCTCGAGGACCCCGCGGGTGACCTTGACCCGGTGGTTGTTGGCGGGGTGCTCGAGGATGAGGTAGGCCGACCCGTCGGCGCCCTTCTTGGGATCGGGGGCCGCGTAGACCAGGCGGCCCAATCGCGAGAGCACCATGGCGGAGGCGCACATCGGGCAGGGCTCGAGCGTCACGTACAGGGTGACATCACCGAGACGCCAGGAGCCAGAGGCGCGCGCCGCCCCGCGAAGGCATGCCATCTCGGCGTGGGCGGTGGCATCGCGCGCCAGCTCCATGCGGTTGGACGCCGATGCGATTCGTCGCCCCTCGCGGACCGCCACCGCCCCAACCGGCACCTCTCCCCTGCCGCGCGCCGCTCGCGCCAGCCGCAGGGCGGCGACCATCCAGCGCTGGTCTTCAGTGCGGGTCACGGGTCGGCAGCGCCGGCGCCTAGGCGGTGTCGCGGGAGGCGGTGGCGGGCTGCCGCCAGGAACACCGGGAGTGAGCTGCCATGCCCCATCGCGTGGCCTGCAAAGGAGGCCTGCTCCAGTGTGAAGACCAGCGGCCCGAGTGCCCGGGCCACGGCCGGGGCGACCGCTCCAAGCGCTGCCAGGTGTGCCGCCGGGGTGGTGGCCGGGGTGCGCGCCGGCAACCGCATCCAGAGCAGCCAGCGCTGCGCCCATAGGTAGGCCCGGACCTCGGCCGAGCGCGCCATCAGCCGGGAGTGGCGCCACACCAGGACCGCGGCCGCGAGTACCACCACCGCCAGCAGCCCGGCCCCCGCTCCAAGCGCCCCGCCGGGCGCGCCGCCCAGGCTCGTGAGCGCCAGCTGGGGGCTGAGGTCGCTGAGCAGCCAGTGCGCGGGCAGGTGGTTGCCCGGCAGGTCGACGAAGCCCGGCGATGCGTCGAATGGCACCCAACCGACACCGGGAAAGAGCACCTCGACCCAGGCGTGGGCGTCGTGGGCACGCACCGTGAAACTGCCGGTGAAGCTATCGCGGTCACCCGTGGAGTAGCCCACCACCAATCGGCTCGGGATTCCCTGCGACCTCAGCATCACCGCCAGGGCGCTGGCGAATTGTTCGCAGAAGCCCACGTGGTCGTTGAACAGGAACTGGTCGACAGCGTCGGCGTTGGCGGGCAGGCGGGGGGTGTCCAGGCTGTAGCGGTAATGGGCGCTCAGGTAGTTGGTGATCGACTCGACACGGTCGTACTCCGTCGGCCTGCCGGCCGTGACGTTGCCGGCCAGAGTTGCGACCCGGGCGGGGAGCTCCGCCGGCAGGCGCAGGTCCTGCGCGTGGAGGTCGGTGTCGATCGGGCCCGCCTGTCTCAGGTGTTGCGGGCTGAGGTCACGCACCGCCGAGACCGCGGAGTAGTTGATCCCCCGGCGGAGGGGCACCGGGCTCTTGACCGTCCCGCCCTCCACCAGCACGAGCCCGCGGGCTGGGAAGTACAGCTCCCGGACGGGGTAGGCGACGAGGACGTCTGAGGCGACCGGGCGCTCGATGAAGAAGCTCTGGGGCAGGGTTCCGATCAAGGGACCCTCATCCCGCTCGGACAGGCCCACGCTGATCGGCGGGATCGAGCGGGCCGGGCGTGGTAACCGCGACCAGGCCTGGCCGCTGTACGCCTGCAGGGTGTACCCGCGCCAGTAGGCGGCGGCCGGGGACCGCACCCGGAACATCACCTCGTCGCCGAGGCGGCCGCGGATGCGCAGGTTGATCGACTGCTCGTTGAATGGGCCGGGCTGTCCGCCGACCAGGGGCAGGACGGCGGGCAGCACCTCGGGTCCGGCCGAGTCGCCCATCGGGATGCTGACCAGCAGCGGCACGGCGATGGGCCGGCCGGCGAAATGTGGGATGCCCACGAAGAGCAGGCCGCCGATGGCCAGCCAGGCCGTGCCCCATCGCGCCACTCGGGAGTGCGACGCGCCGTCCTGGTCCTGACGGGTGAAGTACATGAACGCGAAAAGGCAGGCCGCCCAGGCCAACACGAACGGCAGGAAGTAGGGATTCCAGGCGAACAGCGCGCCCACGTACAGGATCACCGCGCTGTGCCAGACATGCGTGAAGAGGTTGCGGCGGCTCTTGAGGTCGAAGCTGGTCACCGCCAGGGCCAGGACGGAGAACTTGGCCTGGGGCAGCGACCCCCCGAAGACCCCGAGAGTGAGGTCGGAGACCAGGTAGGCCAGGCAGAGGGCGATGAGCCCGCCGAGGATCGCCTGGCCCGTGGCCGTCCGCGGCCGCAGCCGCCCTCGCCAGCTGACCCGGTGGCCGATGACCACGATCGCCAGGCTGACCAGCGCGGTGATCGTGCCCCCGGCGGTGACGCCCATGGCGGTGCATGCCACGCCCGCAGCGGCGAGCACTGCGATCCGCCCGCGGAGGCTCTCCTCGGGGATGCGCGCACCCCGCGTCCAGCGCCTCATCGAATGTCTCCGATCATCGCCAGGGCATCCACCAGGGCGGTCCCGGCGTCCACCACCCGTGTCTCGGCGCCACGGGCCACGGTGACCTGCCGCCCGGCGGCGGATACCCGCACCGCGTCCCGGCCCCGCCGCGCCGGGGCGGCCATCCCCGGCCGCGTCAGGGCCAGGCCCGTGAGCACCTCGTTCCAGCGGGCCACCTGCCGTCCGCTCCCAGGGATCGACATCGCCATCGGGACGCCGGCGGCAACGTTGCCCGCGGCGAGGCTGGCGGCGAGCCCGACCGCGAGCTCAGCTGCCTCCTCGGCGTCGGCCGCCAGCTCCAGCTCATAGCTGGTGGCGTTGCTGGACTCCTGCGCCGTCTCGATGACCATCAGGGTTCCGGTGCGGGCCGACGTGGGCCAATGGATGCGCCGCTGGCTGTCGCCGCTCTGGTACTCCCGCAGCCCGAGGAACTCGTCCCCCGGTCCGCGCGCGGAGGAGGCGCCCACCGGCTCACGGGTCCCCTGCCGGCGGTCGTCGATGGGCAGCGCGTACCGCGGGTGGACGACGACGGCCAGCTGCAGGGGTACCCAGCGGTGGGCGCGCCCAATCCCCAGGGGCCAACTGCTCTCCATCCGCATCGCCGTCAGCGCCAGCTCCCCCCTCCCCCCCGCCAGCAGCTCGACGGTGGCGGTGCTGCCGGTGATGCCGCTGTCCGCCGGGATCTCGACGCTGTTGGTGCGCAGGGCGGTCACGTGCACGGGCGGCCGGTCTTCACCCAGGTCGAGGGCCAGCGCCAGGCGGTCGCCGGCGAAGACCCGCGCGCGGTCCTGCGCCAGGGGCGGCGTGAACCCGGTCCGCGTCCAGCCCCGCAGACGCGGGTGCAGCCGCCGAACCGCCAGTGCCGGCGCCAGCAGCCCGACCACCGCGAGGGCCCCGATCAGCGCCGCCACCAGGTACAGCCAGATCACCTGGGAGTTGGTCGCAAACAGGTACACCGTGGACGCGGCCGCCAGCATTCCCGGCAGGCGGCGGGTGGGCCGTAGCGACACGCCTACTCGAGCGCTACCGGGACCCTGTCCAGGAGCTCGGTTATCACGTCATCGCCTCGGCCCGCGCTGACCGCCAGGCGGTGCCCCAACACCGACGGGGCGACCGCCTTGACGTCATCCGGCAGCACATGGGAGCGGTCCTCGTGCAGGGCCATCGACTGGGATGCGCGGAGCAGGGCGACGCTGGCCCGGGGGCTGGCCGGGAGTCCGACCGCAGGGTGGTCGCGGGTGGCCATCACCAGGGCTGCGATGTAGCCGCGCACCGGGGCCGAGACATGGACCTTCATGACGTCCTGCTGGGCGCTGCGGATTGTCGCGAGGTCGCACACGGCTGCCTGGTCTCGCGGCGGCTCGGCGTGCTCGTGGCGGCGCAGTATCTCCTCCTGCTGGGCCTGGTCGGGCCGCCCCACCCGCAGCAGCATGGTGAAGCGATCGAGCTCTGACTCGGGCAGCGGAAAGGTTCCGTACTGCTCTATCGGGTTCTGGGTCGCGATCACCAGGAAGGGGTCGGGCAGCCGGTGGGTGGTGCCGTCGACGCTGACCGAGCCCTCGCCCATGGCCTCCAACAGGCTGGCCTGGGCGCGCGGCGTGCCGCGGTTGATCTCATCGGCGAGGACGACGTTGGCGAACACCGGGCCCGGCCGGAAGCTGAACTCGGCCGACCGCGGATCGAAGACGTTGCCGCCGGTGACGTCGGCGGGGAGCAGGTCGGGGGTGAACTGGACGCGGCGGAACTCCCCCCCCACGGCCTGCGCCAGGGTCCGCGCCAGCAGGGTCTTGCCGACGCCCGGCACGTCTTCGAGAAGGAGGTGGCCGCGGGCCAGGAGCGTGACCACCGCGAGGCGGAGGGTCTCTTCGTCCAGTACCACGGCGGCGTTGACCGCCTCGATGACCCGGGCCAGGACGCGGCTGGTGCGGCCACGCTCAGGTAGATCGGCAGCCAGGGTCATGGGTTCATCTTAGAATGGAGCTCTCCACCACCTCGATCCGCCACTGGGTGCACCTCTTGCCCGTACATGTCGACCTGGCCCAATTCCCCCGGCTGGTCTGCCGGCGCTGTGGGCTGGTCGCCCTGGTCGATCCCCAGCTCCCCATGGACGAGCACGCCTCGCTGGCCTGTCCCCGTTGTCGGGGCAAGCTCGGTTGGCCTCGGATCAGCCCTGCTGACCTCCCCGACGAGCCGCCGGCCGAGTCCCGGGCGCGCCGTGAGCCCCCGGTGCCTCAGCAGGCGCGGGTGCCGAGCAACGCGCTGGTCGGGCTGAGCATCGCTGGGCTCTTTCTCCTGCTTCTCTTCGGCTTCTTTTTGTTCATGCTCCTGACTCCCCACACCCCCCACGTCAATCCCTACTACCCCAGGCCCTAAGACCCAACGTGAACAAACCGCTTCCCTCCCCCAAGAGCCGCCTGCCCGCGGTCTACGCGGTGCCCGAGGACGAGCCTCATCGCACCGAACGGGTGATCTACCAGCTGGAGGACACGGGCCATCCCGCACTGCGTCTGCGGCCGTCGGTGCGCCAGGTCGACGACGACGGCGAGATCCGCTACCTCTACCGGGTGGACGCGTTCTCAAGGCTCAGTGGGCTGAAGCTCGGGCAGTCTGAGTTGGTCGCCACCCTGGGCAGCACGGAGGCCTTTGCCGCCGAGTCCCGCCAGTTCCAGTCGGCATCATTCCGGGGGGTCCTGGAGGACCTCAGCGGACGGCTGGTGGACCAGTTCGCCGCTGGGGAGGGTGGGGTGGCATATGGGACTTGAACCCATGACCTCCTGGGCCACAACCAGGCACTCTACCGACTGAGCTAATGCCACCGCGCGAACGGCGGTCAATTGTAGTCAGGGGGGTTTGGCGCGGCTATAAGGGATTGGCGCGGCCGGGGGGACTCGAACCCTCAACCGTCAGATTAGAAGTCTGATGCTCTATCCGTTGAGCTACGGCCGCTCGCGTTCCACAGGATAGCCGCGGCGCTTTTCAGTAGCGAGGTTGCGCCTCGCCCCCGGGGTGGCGCATCCTAGCCCGATCATGGCCAACGGCCCCGCGCTGATCTTCGGCACCCAGGTCTTTCCGATCGCCGGCAACCGGCTGGTGGTGGGCCGGGGAGACAAGGCTGCGAAAAAGGTCCCCGACCTCGACCTCGAACCCCTGGACAACGAGCACGTTGTCTCCCGCCAGCATGCCGAGATCGAGTACCAGGCGGGCATCACGATCATCCGGGACCTGGGGTCGCGCAACGGCACCTTTGTCAACGACGAGCGCCTCGATCCCAGTGCCGCCCGCCACATCAACGACGGCGACAGTGTCCGCTTCGGGCACATCGCATTTGCCTTCTCGATCAACGCCGCGTGGCCGGACGACGTCTCCGCACCCACCAACGAGGAGACCTTCGTCGCCAGCAGCCTGATGATGCGCGCTCTCAAGGGGATCACCGTCGCCGACACCGCCAAACCGGCAGAGGGCTGGAAGGAACAGGTCGCCCGGATTCAACAGGTACTCAAGGAAGGCCTGATCACGATGGTGTTCCAGCCCATCGTGGATCTCCAGGAGGGAGTGGTGCGCGGTGTCGAGTCGCTGGCCCGGCTCACCGCCGAGCCGCGACGCACGCCCGACCTGTGGTTCATTGAGGCCAAGAACGTGGGCCTGGGCGTCGAGCTCGAGCTGATGGCGATCAGGGACGCCCTGCTCCAGCTGGACCGCCTTCCGCCCAGCTGCTACATGTCGATCAACGCGTCCCCGGAGACCGCCAACGCCCCCGGCCTGGCCCAGGCGTTGGCCGACGTGCCTCTTGACCGAGTCGTCCTGGAGGTCACCGAGCACGACGCCGTCGCCGACTACCAGGTGCTGCTGCACTCCCTCCAGGACCTCCGCGCCAATGGCCTGCGCCTGGCCGTGGACGACATGGGGTCGGGCTATGCCAACCTCCGACATATCCTCCAACTGGCACCGGACATCATCAAGCTCGACGTCGAGCTCACGCGCGGCATTGACCAGGACACGCCACGTCGCGCCCTGGCGGCCTCCTTCGCCAGCTTCGCGACGCAGATCGGCGCCAAGATCGTCGCCGAGGGCATTGAGACCGAGACCGAGTTCAACGTCCTCAAGGACCTGGGTGTTCAGCTGGGTCAGGGCTATTACATGGCCCGACCGGGTCCGCTTCCGCTCCCCGCCGGGCTCCGGGCCGCCAGCTAAAGGGCCCTCCGGGAGGGCCCTAAGCGCCGGTCAGCGTCTCCGCAATCTGCTCGTAGGTCACGCCCAGCTCGATCAGGACGCGCGAGGCCACACCTTCCTTCTCGCTGGCAAGGGCCACCAGCAGGTCTGAGGTGCCGACCTCGGCGCGGCCCGCGGCGTCGGCGCGCTGGCGCGCGGCGCGAAAGACGGCTTCGGCGAGGCTGCTGGCCATGGTGTCGGAGAGGATGATCCGCTGGGTGGTCATCGCCTGCTCGACGAGTTCGGCCTCGACCCTGGGCAGGGTGACCCCCAGCTGCCCCAGGGCGATGGCGGCGGCGCTGTCACGGGCCTCCAGCAGGCCGAGGAGGAGGTGCTCGGTGCCGATGTGGCCGAGTCGGGCCGCCTCGGAGCTGCGCCGGGCGAAGTCCAGCGCCGCCTGGGCGTCGTTGTCGAGTGCGCCGAGGGTGCTGCTCAACCCCTGGTCCCTTTGTTGCAGTGCATGGGCGGCATTCTCTCAAATACCATGAACGAGTGGGCGACGGAGGCGCGCAAACGTACCTGGAACTGGTCGATTGGCGGCGTCGCCTCGGGGACCTCTACCGCCTCGCCGAGCGTGACGGGCTGGACCGGGGGCATGCCTGACTCCGCTGCCAAACCCTAGCCGGCCGGCGCTGCCCTGGCGAGCTGTCACGCTGGCGGCGTTCGGGACCTGGTCGGCGTCGCGACTCGGCCTGGTCCTGTTCACCCTCATCCACGGCGCGTTCACCACCCAGCACGGCATCTCCCCCGGCCTGATGGCGGGCGACTGGGTCCAATGGGACGGCAAATGGTACTTGCAGATCGCTCACGACCCATACACCACCGCAACCGTCAGCGGACCCGTCTTCTGCCCCCTGCGTCGCCGGCGGGGCGACCCGCTTCTTTCCCCTCTTCCCTCTCCTGGTCGGAGGTCTCAACCTGGTTCTGGGGGGCCACCAGCTGGTCTTCTCCGGGCTGGCGGTCAGCAACCTGGCGTTGCTCGCCGGGCTGGTCGGCATCGGGTTGCTCTTCGCCCACGAGTACCCGGGGCGCTCACCAAGCCTGGCGCTGGTGCTGGTGGTTGCCTGCCCGCTGGCGTTCGTGCTCGCCAGCCCGTACTCCGAGGCGCTGTTCATGGCGTTGGTCGCATTCTGCCTGCTCTGGATCCGCCGCGAACAATGGCGGCTGGCGGCGCTGGCGGCCTTCTTGGCCGCGCTGACCCGCCCGTCCGCGCTTGCGCTCACCCTGCCGCTGACCTGGGAGTTCGCGCGCCAGCACGGCTGGTTCTCCCGCGGGCTGGTGGCGTTGCGGGAGACCCTCCGCCCGCGCCCACTGCTGGATGGCGTCCTGCTGCTGGCAGCGATCCCCGCCGGGTACGGCCTCTTCATGGTCTTCCTGGGAGCACGGTTCGGCGACCCGATGATCGGCAGCCACTACCGGGAGGTCCTGAACGGCCAGCACCTGGTCGCGCCGTGGGTGGTCCTGGCGCGGATGGTGACCGGCCTGGGTGGGGTTGCGCCCGAGTGGGTGGCGATGCGAGCGGTGGACCTCGGTGCGGTCCTGGGGGTAGCAGCCGTAACCCTGTGGGGCAGGCGGAATATTCCAACCGCGTTCCTGGTCTATGTCGGCGGCCTCCTGGCATTGCACCTGTCCCTGCCCAATGTCGGCTTCTTCGGGGGCGACATCATCGCCGGCGCCGGTCGCTACATGACCGCGGCGGTCCCCGCCTTCCTGGTGCTGGGGCGCCGGCTGGAGCCTCGCTCGTCGTGGGTGGCGGCACTGGTCTGCTCAGGCTGGCTGCTGCAGGCGGCCCTGCTGGCGCGGTTCTTCAGCGGCGCGTACGTGGCGTGATGGCAAGGGGGAAACTACAGGGGCTGTTTCAATGCCCCCATCAAAGCGCTCTCGGCGACATTCCCGAGCAGGGCGATGCCGATCGCCCCCGCGATCGCTGCGCGTGCGACCCTTCGCAGGCCGGCGTTCCGGCCCCGGGACTCCGCGACGACGGCCGCGCCCACCACCAGTAGGCCAACCGCTGCAACGAGCGTTGCAGGAGGCCCGCTGCCGCGGATGCCGTAACCCACGGCCAGGGACGCCGTGGTGGCTACGCCCAGCATTAACACCGCAGCCACCCAACCTGCGGCCCCGATGCGAATCGCCTCCCAGCAGGCGAGACCCGCCCCCAGATAGACCAATGGGTAGACGTAAATCCGGTACCAGCCATAGCGGCCCACGACGCTCTCAGATCCGAGGACCAGCACCACGAGGGCCACTGCGAGGGCCGGCCAGACAACCAGGCGGGCCTCGGCCTGCGCACGCTGACCGACCGCCACCAGTCCGGCGCAGCCAAGCAGCCACCACCCGTCGCGCAGCGGGCCGCCGATACCGGATGGCGACGCCAGGAACTCGTACGCGCCCAGGAGACCCTCGCGGCGGGCCGACTGGTCCGCGACGACCGCCATGAACTGGTGCCAATCCAGCAGCCACCCGTAGATGCAGTACAACCCCAGGCCCACGAACGCTCCACCCAGCGGTAGCGCGACCAATCGCCAGCGTCCGCCGGCGGCGAGAAGAGCAGCGCAGGTGACCCCGGTGGCCACGCCAGGGACCTTGGTGAGCGTTGCGGCGACGCAGCAGGCGGTGATCCCCGCAAGGCTCCACCTCCCCCCCTCCTCGCCCAGGACACGCGCCACCAGCACCAGGGCGCACAGGAGCAACGGGCTCAGCAGCGCCTCACTTTCGGCTACCCGGCCCAGGAAAACCGCCGCGGGCGCGGTGGCGAAAAGAAATGTGCCAATCAGCGCGGCGCCCGCGGGCAAGGCCCGGCGGGCAAGCGTGTACATCAGGACCACCGATAGCGCGGCCAGCGCCACCGCGATGGGCCTGGTCATGGCCGTGGTGACATGGGCGAGGTCGCGGGCGCCAAAGAGCCAGACCTCGCCGCCCAGCAACAGGCTGAACAGCGGTGGGTGGTCGAGATAGGGATGTACCTGCGGGTAGGTGATGCCGTTGACCAGGACCTGGGTCATCGACTGGTAGTGAGGCAGGAAGGACCAGCCGTACGGCACCCCCCTGGTGATCAGGGTGAGGCCAGACCAAGCAAAGGCCATTTCATCCCAGTTCCGGGACAGCTCCGGCCGCCCAGCGTAGTCGATGGAGCGGAGTACCAGGCCCAGCGCGGCGATCAATCCGACGCCCAGGATCTCGGGGCGGCTCCAGCGTTGCGCCGGACGATTCAGCCAGGCGGAGAGAGGGCGGCTTACCTGCCTCAAGGGCCGGCTGGGTGCCTCGCCGGCGACGTCCAGGCGGCCAGCTTTCGCCCTCGTGCCGAACGCCACTCCATCACGGGCCTCAGGTAAAGGCGCACCATCAGGCCACCCAGCATCAGCACGAAGGCGCTGTAGATGATCGGCAGCCCGGGGGCGTCGGTGACCTGGAGCGTCGTGTAGCGCAAAACCCGAGGAAACGCCACCCGGTAGCCGCCGGGCAGGGGGGCGCTCTGGCCCTGCAGCAGGCCCCCGGTCCAGACCTGCTTCATGGCCGAGACGTCGAGGTCATAGACGTTGGCGGTCTGGGTGGCGTGGAGATCGCCCTGGAAGAATGCGAAGGTCAGCGCGGGGTTCTTGAGGTCGGCGGTTCCCGCATGGGCCTGGCCGCCGCTGTCCACCGCGTCCGGGGCGAAGAACATGCGCGCGCCCAGTTGCCGGCCGGGTGGCCCGGCCGCGGGCGCCTTGAGCACCCCATGCGCGAAGTTGGGGTTGCCCGCGAACAGCACCGGGGCGTCAAAGATCATGCGCCCGGCGGGATCGATGATCTGAACCACCGGGGCCCAGCCGTAGCTGGCCTGGTAGAACTTGATGTCCTTGTAACCCAGGTACTGGTTGACGCGGATGTCCTGGCGCTTGATCACCTGGCCGCCGTCGATCACGGTCGCGTTGGTGACGAAGTCCCGGGGGCGGCCGTCCGGGTAGTAGCTGGCGTTGAAGCTGTTGACCTTGACCTCGAAGCCCTTGTGCTGCTGTGGCGAGAAGAGTGCGCCCTCCTCGATTTGGTCGTATGAAGAGCGCGCGTCGACCACGGAGTCGCCCTCGACGATATTGACGTAGGCGGTGAATCCCGCTGCCAGGTTGTAGAGCACCCCGCCGAGGAGCACGAAGAAGCTGAGGTGGAAGACCAGGCTCCCCGCCTCGCCGATGAACTGCGGCCCGCGCGGTAGCCCCCGGCGCCAGCGCCTGAAGAGCGCCCGACTGCGCGTGAGGACGCAGTTGCTGAGCGAGACGTACATCAGCACCAGGGGCACGATGAAGAGCCATGACTCGTACACCGCGAACAGGCCGAGGCTGTCGAACGCCGGGCCCAGGACGTGGTGCGCCTGGACCCAGTCGGCGGCCTTCTGCGGCAGCAGTGCCTTCTGGGGCAGCATCGTGGCGATGATGCTGAGGACGCCGACGATGGCCAGCAGGATGACCGCGGTCTTCATCCGCG
Organism: Candidatus Dormiibacterota bacterium; assembly: GCA_036741395.1. GTDB lineage: Bacteria > Chloroflexota > Dormibacteria > DASZGP01 > DASZGP01 > JAXDLW01. The sequence continues at coordinate 43,111 of DAINSI010000006.1, read as the reverse complement.
CCAGCGTTCGCCACTCGCGGAGAAGGTAGAACCTGGCGGCGGCCGGGATCCCCTCCCCCTTCCGCCGGGTGATGCTCAATCTGTGGCCGGTATCCGTTCCTGCTTCCGGCCGAGCTTGCGGAAGACGGCGCGGATCGGGTCGAAGTAGCGGTCTGCCATCCGTTCCTTGAGCGGGATGATGCCGTTGTCGGTGATGTGGATGTGCTCGGGGCACACCTCGGTGCAGCATTTGGTGATGTTGCAGAAGCCGATGCCGGCCTCCTCCTTCACCAGCGGGATGCGGTCGCCGATGTCCTTGGGGTGCATCTCCAGGCCGGCGATCCGGATCATGAAGCGTGGTCCGAAGTACTCGTCCTTGCCCTCGTCGTGCTCCCGCAGGACATGGCACACGTCCTGGCACATGAAGCACTCGATGCACTTGCGGAACTCGATCACGCGGTCCATGTCCTCCTGCTGGATGACGAAGGGCAGGGGCTCGTCCTTGGCGTAGGTGAAGGGCTGGATCTTCTTGTTGACCCGGTAGTTCCAGCTGACATCGGTGACCAGGTCCTTGATCAGGGGGAAGGTCTTCATGGGGTGGACGTGGATGTCCTCGTCACCGAAGGCGTCGACGCGGGTCTTGCACATCAGGCCCGGCTTGCCGTTGATCTCCGCCGAGCACGACCCGCACTTGGCAGCCTTGCAGTTCCAGCGCACCGCGAGGTCGGGCGCCTGGTCGGCCTGGATGTGGTGCATGGCGTCGAGCACCACCTGGCCGGTGGCGGCGGGGACCTCGTAGGCCACCTCCTCGCCACCGTTGGCGTCGCCGCGGAAGACCTTAAAAGTCGGCATCGCAGACCTCCATGGCGGGCCTCATGACGTGTTTGCTCGCTGCTGCAGGAGGTCCAGGATCTTGTTCTGGTCATCGAGAATCTTGAGCTGGCGCTTGTTCATCTCGTTGATCGCGATCAGGGTCTGGTGATCCGCCAGGGCCCGCGCATCCGAGGCCGTCTGGGCGCGGTTAGCGGCGACCTGCAGCGAGATCATGATCGAGAGCTGGGGCAGGTTGAGGATGGTCAGAAGCAGCGGCCACGGCGTCTTGTCAAAGCCGACGACGTTCCCCGCGAACAGCCACGCCACGACGCCCAGGGTGACCGCGACGAACAGGTACATCGACCCCACCAGGGCGCTAACGACGTCAGCGATCCGGTCGAGGATGCCTTCGCCGTGCAGCTCCGAGGAGACGACGAGCTTGGGCTGGTGGTCGTGGGCCGCGTCCCGCACCTCGGCGTCAGTTGGCAGCGCGGCGGCAAATTTCTGCAGCTGGGCGCGGCTGCTCATGCCCGGCCTCGGATCATTGCCGCGTGGCCGGCGTCGCGGCCTGCACCGCGCCTTTGAAGATCGCCGGCTTGTCGTCGATCAGCCCCGCCAGCTCCGACGGCATCTCCGGGGCGCGGCGCTTCTCCAGCCTCACCTCGCCATCGACCAGGGTGGCGACCAGGTTGTGCTTGCCCCAGTCGTCGTCGAGGTCGAGGTGGTCCAGGCGCCAGTGCGAGCCGCGGCTCTCCTTGCGCTCGATGCCGGCGCGAATCATGGCCTCGGCGATGCGGGTCATGAAGACCTGGTCACGGCACGCGTGCCAGCCCGGGTTGAACATCCGCGACTCCGGCACGCCGAGGTCGTTGACCCGCTGCTTCAAGGTAAGCAGCTTCTTCAGCCCTTCCTGCAGCCCCTCGCCGGTGCGGGAGATGCCGTTGTGGTCGCCGAGCACGGCCTGCAGCTCCGCCATGTAGACGAAGGGGTTCTCGGTCCTACCTACCTCGAAGTTCTCGAACGGCCGCAGCAGGACATGCTTCTCGTCCGCGATCACCGCCTCGTCCAGCGCGCCGGCCTCTCCCCTCTCCCGGGCGTAGGCCGCGGCGCCGTCGCCGGCGCGCTTCCCGAAGACCAGGATGTCCGAGAGCGAGTTGCCACCGAGCCGGTTGGCACCGTGCAGACCGCCGGCCACCTCGCCGGCGGCAAAGAGGCCGGGGATGCTGGCGGCGCCCGTCTCGGGGTCGACCTTGATGCCTCCCATCACGTAGTGGATGGTCGGACCCACCTCCATCGGGCCCTTGGTGATGTCGACGTCGGCCAGCTTGAGGAACTGCTCGTGCATGCTGGGCAGCTTCTTCCTGATGTAATCGGCACCCCGGTGCGTGATGTCGAGGTAGGCGCCCCCGTGCTCGGAGCCGCGGCCGGCCTCGACCTCCTTGTAGATCGAGCGCGCCACGACATCGCGGGAGCTGAGCTCCATGCGGTCCTTGTCGTAGTCCTCCATGAAGCGGCGCCCCTCGCTGTTCTTGAGCCGTCCGCCCTCGCCGCGGACCGCCTCGGTGACCAGGATGCCGCGCGCGCCCGGGGGCCAGATCATGCCCGTCGGGTGGAACTGCACGAACTCCAGGTCGAGGAGCTCGGCGCCTGCCTCGAAGGCCATGCACAGCCCATCGCCCGTCGACTCCCAGCTGTTGGAGGTGACCTTGAACATCTTGCCCCAGCCGCCGGTGGCCATGACCACGGCCTTGGCCTTGAAGACCACGAAGCGGCCATCCTCGCGCCTGTAACCAAAGGCCCCGCAGACCCGGCCCTGCTCGTCCTTGAGCAGGCGGGTGATGGTGTACTCCATGAAAACGTCGATCCCGGAATGGATGCCCTTGTCCTGGAGGCTGCGAATGATCTCCAGGCCGGTGCGGTCGCCGATGTGGCAGAGGCGTCGGTAGGTGTGGGCGCCAAAGGGCCGCTGGTTGATCAGGCCCGCTGGAGTGCGATCGAAGACCGCCCCCCAGCGCTCCAGCTCGAGGACCCGGTCCCCGGCCTCCTTGGCGAAGATCTCGGCCATCCGCCAGTTGTTGAGCCCCTTGCCACCCTTCATGGTGTCGGAGAAGTGGGTCTTCCAGCCGTCCTCGGCGTCGACGTTGCCAAGGCTGGCGGCGACGCCGCCCTCGGCCATCACGGTGTGGGCCTTGCCCAGCAGCGACTTGCAGATCACCGCCGTCTTCATGCCCGCCTGGGCGGAGGCGATCGAGGCGCGCAGCCCTGCGCCACCGGCGCCGATGACGATGACGTCGAACTCGTGGACCTCGTACTGCTCCTCGAGGTTGGCCACGCTCAGAACACCAGCCGGGGGTCGGCGAAGACCCCGTGGGTCAGCAGGCGGACGTAGACGTCCGCGCCCCAGACCGTGAAGAGGCTCACCAGGGCGAACAGACCATGCCGTTCGTTCAACGCCGTGACCCGCTCCCAGAGACTGCGGCGGGTCCTGGCGGCCCAGCTGCAGGAGTAGCAGTCGAGGCTGCCGCCGGCGAGGTGGCGGAACGCGTGGCAGCCGAACGTGTAGGCCGAGAGCATGACCACGTTGAGGCCCAGGACGATGGTCCCCAGCCCGATCATCAGGTGCCCCCGCTGTGCACCCTGCTGGAGATGAAACGCGTTGAGGAAGTCGACCAGCAGGAAGGCGACGTTGAGGATCGCGGTGTACAGCGCGAAGCGGTGGAAGTTGCTCAGAACAGCTGGAAATTTTGTTTCGCCCCAATAGCGGATGCGCCGAAGACGGCTGGGTGGCGCCATCGAGCAGGTGGGCGGTGCGAAGAATGCCCGGTAGTACGCCTTGCGGTAGTAGTAGCAACTGGCCCGGAAGGCCAGCGGCGACCACACGATGAATACGCCAGGGCTGAGGATGAAGCCGGCGATGCTCGGTGCCCCGAACAGTGGGGAGAAGAAGGGCGACAGGTACGGGTCGGAGAAGTTGTGCCCGAAATCGAGCATCACGACCACGAAGACGTAGATGCCGAAGATGGTCTGGGCTCCCATGAAGAACGCGGAGTAACCCCACCAGGGAAGGCCGGCTGAGTCCGTCTTCGGCTGGGGGGCCTGCGTCTGGGGGCGCGTGGGGGCGGTGGTTGTGGCCAAATTACCTCGCCTACTGCTTCGGTCGACCCTCGCCGGGTCCGGGCAATTCTAGCGGTCGTGCGGACCGGGGAGTGCGTTGTATCATCCGCGAGGTTTTTCGATCTCGGAGGTAGGCATGCGCAAGAAGATCACAGTCGTCGGAGCGGGCAACGTCGGGGCCACGCTGGTTCAGCGACTGGCGGAGCGCGACTACGCGGACATTGTCATGGTCGATATCGTCGAGGGTCTCCCCCAGGGCAAGGCCCTGGACCTCCGAGAGTCCGGCCCGATCCTCGGCTACGACTCCTACGTGACCGGGACCAATTCCTACAAGGAGACCGCCGGCTCGCATGTCTGCGTGATCACCAGCGGCCTGCCCCGCAAGCCCGGGATGAGCCGTGACGACCTCATCGAGACCAACTCACGGATCGTCCGCGAGGTCACCGAGAAGCTGGTCAAGGCCTCACCGAAGACCATCCTGATCGTGGTCAGCAATCCCCTGGACGCGATGTGCCACGTGGCCATCAAGGCCTCGGGCTTTCCCCGCGAGCGGGTCATCGGGATGGCCGGGGTCCTCGACACCGCCCGTTTCCGATCCTTCATCGCCGAGGAGTTGAAGGTCTCCGTCCAGGACGTCGACGCCTACGTCCTCGGCGGCCATGGGGACACCATGGTCCCGCTGACGCGGTATACGACGGTGGCCGGGGTCCCGGTCGAGAAGCTCATCGCGAAGGCGCGCCTGGCCCAGATCGTGCAGCGCGCCCGCGACGGCGGCGCCGAGGTCGTGGCCCTGTTGAAGACCGGCTCGGCCTTCTATGCACCCAGCGCGGCCGTTGCCGAGATGGTCGACTCGATCATCCTCGACAAGAAACGGATCCTGCCCTGCGCGGCGCAGCTGAGCGGGGAGTACGGCTATCGCGGCCTGTTCATCGGCGTCCCCTGCAAGCTGGGCAGCAAGGGTCTCGAGGAGGTCATGCAACTGGACCTCACCGCGGCCGAGAAAAAGGCCCTGGATAAGAGCGCGGCCGCGGTCAAGGAGTTGGTCGGGGTTGTCGACCGCGCCATGAAGGGGTCGGCTAAGAAGTAGCCTGGCGCCCGTCACAGCAGCGACGATCTCTGGGCGAGGTCGTAGAGGATCCCAGGAAAGATGCCCAGCCCCAGCGATAGGGCGCCGGCGGCCAGCACCGCGGCCGTGCCAAGCCGGTCGGGCGGATGGGCACGCCGTGGCTTCTCAGCCGGGGTGTAGACGGTGATCACCACGCGCAGGTAGTAGTAGAGCGAGATCGCCGACGAGACCACGGCGACCATGGCCAGGCCGCCATAACCAGCCTTCACCACGGCCACGAAGACAAAGAGCTTGCCCATGAAGCCCGCGGTCGGCGGCACCCCCGCCAGCGCCAGCATGAACAGCGCCATCAGCGCGCCCAGGCCCGGGTGGCGGTAGCCCAGGCCGCGAAGGCCGCTGATCTCGCTGGCCTCACGGTCCGACCGCGCCAGCAGGGTGACCACGCCGAAGGCGCCGAAGGTCATGGTGCCGTAGGCCGCCAGGTAATAGAGAGAACCGACCATGCCGGCCCGGTTGCCGGCGACCACCCCCAGGAGCAGGTACCCGGCCTGGGCGATGGCGGAGAAGGCCAGCATCCGCTTGAGGTCCTGCTGGCGGAGCGCCCCAACCGCGCCGAGCAGCATCGACACCGCCGCGACGGCACCGAGGAGAATGCTCCAGCGCGAGAACGTTGCCGGCGACCCGAACGTCACCACGAAGAGCCTCAGGAACACCGCCACCGCGGCCACCTTGGTGCCGACCGCCATGAAGGCCACGACCGGCGCTGGGGCGCCCTCGTAGACGTCGGGGGTCCAGGTGTGAAAGGGCGCCGCCGAGGCCTTGAAGGCCAGTCCCACCATGACCAATCCGATACCCACGAGGCTGAAGATGAGGTGGTCGCCGGATCCGGTGCGGAGGACCGCGCCGATGACCGGCAGCGAGGTGGAGCCCGTGCCGCCGTACACCAGCGCCATGCCGTAGAGCAGGAAGCCGCTGGCGAAGCCACCGATGAGGAGGTACTTCAACCCCGCCTCCTGCGAGCGCTCCTCCTGGCGCAGGAAGGCGCTGAGGATATAAAGCGCGATCGAAAGCAGCTCAATGCCGATGAAGATCGTCAGCAGCGAGGCCGCCGAAACCATCAGCATCATCCCGGCCAGGGCCGCCACCAGCAGGATGTAGAACTCGCCGCGCTGGACCCCACGCCGCTCCAGGTAGGCGGGCGCCAGCATCAGCACCAGCAGTGCCAGGGCCAGGAAGACGATGTCGAAGAAGATCGCGAAGGCATCCACCGCGAGGGTCCCGTGGAACAGCACCCGGGCCTTGTCGGGCTCACTCAGCCCCGAGCCCGCGGCGGCCACCGCGGCACCCAGCGCGAGCAGGACCCCGGCGCCGGCAATCGGCGCCAGCAGCGCCTTGCGGCCGTCGGGAACGAAGGCGTCGGCCAGCAGCAGCACCATGATCGTGGCGGCCACCACCACCTGTGCCGCCAGGCCAAGGTCAGCCGGGCTCATCACCCGCCCCCGGAGAGGACCCGGCTGAGGTGTCCCACGCCGTTGTTGACCAGCGCCAGCAGCGGTGCGGGGTAGGCCCCGACGGCAACCGCGACGGCGGCCAGCGGCAGCAGCACCCGCAGCTCCGGCGACCCCAGCTCGGCCCGGCGCCGTGCGGGGTCGGTGCCCTCCACCTCCTCCCTACCCAGGGTCGGTGAGCCGTTCATGATCCCCTGGTAGAGGCGCAGGGTGTACCACGCGGCGAGGATGACGCCGGCGGCCGCCAGCAGCAGGAGTGGGAAGGATGCGGCATAGGTGCCGGCCATGATCAGGTACTCGCCCACGAACCCGTTGAGCCCGGGGAGGCCCAGGGTCGCCAGGGCGATCAGCATGAAGACCCCGGCCAGCACCGGGGTGGACCCGGAGAGGCCGCGCAGGCGCCCGCGGTCCCGTGTCCCAAGGCGTTGCTCGAGGTGGCCGACGATGAAGAACATGGCCGCAATCAGCACCCCGTGGTTGACCATCTGAACTGCTCCCCCGGCCAGCCCGGCGGCGGTCAGGCTGACGACGCCGAGGAGGATGAAGCACATGTGGCTGAGGCTGAGGTAGATGACGGTGCGTTTGGCGTCTTGCTGCCGCAGCGCCATCAGCGCCCCGTAGACGATGCCCACCGCCGAGAGCGTCATCAGCAGACCGCTGAGATCGCGGGCCGCCCCCGGTTCAAGGCGTATGGCCACCCGGTAGAACCCGTACGGTCCCAGCTTGGAGACCACCCCCGCGAGGAGCATCAGGGCGGGCGTCGGACACGCGGTATAGGCCTGTGCCATCCAGCCGTGGAAGGGGAAGAGCGGGGTCTTGATGGCGAAGGCGAAGGCGAATCCCAGGAACGCCAGGTGGGCCGTCGAAATACCCATGAAAGTGGTGAACCGAGACTTGGCCAGGTCCTCGATGAGGAAGCTGTGCGAACCGGAGAGCACGAAGAGGGTCGCGATCGAAACCAGCATGGTCAGGCTCCCCAGGCTGGTGTAGATCAGCATCTTCAGCGCCGCGGCCTCCCGCGGCCCCTCGCCGAACACCGCGATGATCACCAGGAACGGCACCAGAACCAATTCCCAGAAGACGAAGAACAGGATCATGTCCTGAGCGACCAGGACGCCGGCGGCGCCGACCTGGGCGAGCAGCAGCATGGCCATGAAGAGGTGGGGGCGCCGCATCCGCTCGGGGTGGGTGGCGAGAATGGCGACGAGCGATATCCCGGCGTTCAGCACCAGCAGGCTCGAGGACACCCCGTCGGCGGCAACCTTGAGGGTGAGACCGGCGCCGGGCGCCCATGCGGCGGTGCCGACCAGCGGCGCCCCGCCCGCCGCCGCCACGGCGGCGATGATGGCCAGGAGCAACGAGATCCCGGTGCCGACGAGAGCCAGCTCACGCAGGTAACGGCTCTGGACGCGCACCGTCGCCAGGGCCGCCACCCCCGGGGCCACCAGCAGCAGCAGCAGGCTCACCGGGTGCTGAACCCGAAGGCCACGACCAGGACCAGTGCGGCGGCCGCGAAGACCATCGCGTAGGAGCGCAGGTAACCGCTCTGGAGGCGGCGCACCTGCTGGCCGGCCAGCAGCGAAGCCCGCCCCGCGAGGTCGGTGGCGCCGATCACCACCGGCGCCTCCACCCAGCGCTCGAGCGCGGCGCCGAGCAGCCAGAGCGGGTTGACGACGAGGCGGCTGTACAGGTCATCCCAGAGCAGCCCGCGCGCCAGCACCGGGTTGACCGGCCGCGCCGCGCGGGCCTGCGGTGCGGCGCTGTAGAGACCGTACGCCGCCACCATCCCCGCCAACACCGCCGCCAGGCTGAGGGCGATGGTCAGCAGCCGGCCGCCCAACGTGGGCTCGACGGCGGCACCGAAGACCGGCCGCAGGTACTCGCCCAGGAGGTTCCAGAACCCTGGCTGGACCAGACCGCCGAATGATGCCAGGACCGCCAGGACGACGGTGGGTACTACCAACCTGGCCTCGGCCTCGTGCGCGTGGCTCTCCGCGACCTCCCTCTCCCCCATGAAAGTGACCAGGAAGGCGCGGAACATGTAGTAAGCGGTGAGCCCGGCGACGAAGACCAGGACGAGGCCGAAGACCGGGTGCAGCGGCCCCTGGGTCAGGCCCGCCCCGAGGATCTCGTCCTTGGAGAAGAAGCCCGAGAGGGGTGGCAGCCCGGCGATGGCCAGGGTGCCGATGAGGAAGAGCCATCGGGTCACCGGCAGTTCGGTCCAGAGTCCCCCCATCCGGCGCATGTCCTGCTCCCCGGCGAGCGCGTGGATGACGTTGCCCGCGGCGAGGAAGAGCAGGGCCTTGAAGAAGGCGTGGGTGACCAGGTGAAAGATGCCCGCGACCTCCGCGCCGATGGCCACGGCGAAGAACATGTAGCCGATCTGGCTCATCGTGGAATACGCCAGGACGCGCTTGAGGTCGGTCTGGACACAGGCGAGCACGGCGGCCATCAGCGCCGTCACCGCTCCCAACACCGCGGCGGTGTTGGCGGCGTTGGGTGCGGCGGCATACAGGGGGTGAAAGCGGGCGATCAGGTAGACGCCGGCGGTGACCATGGTGGCGGCATGGATCAGCGCGGAGACCGGGGTCGGGCCCTCCATGGCGTCGGGCAGCCAGGTGTGGAGGGGGACCTGGGCTGATTTGGCAACGGCGCCGATGAGCAGGAAGAAGGCGATCGCCTCCCGCGTCCCACCATCGATGAAGGGCAGGCTGGCGCAATGGATCGGATGGAGCCCGGCGCAGATTGGCGGCGCCGAGAAGAGGGCATCGAAGCTGAGGTTGCCCACCGCTCGGAAGGCGATGAAGCTGGCGATGACGATGCCCACGTCACCGATCACGTTCATCACGAAGGCCTTGCGCGCCGCCAGCACGGCGGCCGGGCGCTGGTGGTAGAAACCGATCAGCAGGTAGCTGCTGAGCCCGACCAGGGCCCAGCCGATGGTCAGGAGGATGAAGTTCTGGGCCAGTACCAGCACCAGCATCGAGAACACGAAGAGGTTCATGTGCGCGAAGAAGCGGGCGTAGTCCGCATCGCTCTCGCCGTCCATGTAGGCGGCGGCGTAGGCGTGGATCAGGAAGCCGACACCGGTGATCACCAGGGTCATCACCGCCGCCAGGGGGTCGAAGTAGAGGTCGATCTCAGCGACGGGGATTGGCAGCCCCGCCACCGGCCCCAGCCAGTGGTAGACGACAAAGTCGGTGTGGCCGCCGCCGTTGGCCACGGCGGCGATCAGGAAGCAGGTGAAGGAGGCCATGATCGCCACCGGGCCCAAGACCATGACGGCCATGCGGTTGGCGGCGCCCAGGAGGCGGTTCAGGACGAACCCCAAGAGGGGCACGATGACGCCGGCAACCAGAAGAAATCCCATCAGCCTTTCATCTCGCTCATGCCGTCGATGTCCATGGGCCGGCCCGACTTGTAGATGGCGACGATCAGCGCCAGGCCCACCACCACCTCACTGGCGGCGACCGCGATCACCACCAGGCTGAAGACCTGGCCGTCCATGTTGCGGTAATAGCGGGAGAAGGCGACGAAGGCCAGGTTGGCGGCGTTGAGCATCAGCTCGACACACATGAAGACCACGATCGGGTTGCGCCGCAGCAGGACGCCACCCGCGCCGGTTACGAACAGGACCGCCGAGAGCAGCAGGAAGGCGCCCAGGGGAGGCATCTATCGGCCTCGCGAGAGGTACACGGCGCCCACCGCGGCGACCACCAGGACCAGCGATGTCGCCTCGAAGGGATACGCGAAGTCCTGGTATAGGGCGTGTCCCAGCGACTGGATGCTGCCCAGGGTCACGCCGGACCAGGCATCGGGGAAACCGCCGAACCCCTGGCTGGCTCCCAGGAAACCCAGCGCCGCGACCGCCGTGAATGCCATTCCCAGCACGCCGGCGAAGGCCAGCTGGCGGCGGTCGTGGACCAGGCCGCGCTCAGCCCCCGGGTTGAGCAGGGCGATGACGAAGACAAAGAGCACCATCACCGCGCCGGCGTAGACGATGACCTGGGCGACGGCGAGAAACTGCGCCGAGAGCAGCAGGAAGAGAACCGCCAGCGAAAGCATGTTGACGACCAGACTGAGGGACGCGTAGAGCGGTCGCCGGTTGGCAACCACGCCCAGTCCGGAGCTCACCGATAGCCCGGCCAGGAGGGCAAAGAGAACCTTCAGCATCTTCCTTTCCTCGCCGCCCCTAGGCCTTCGTGGGAGTCGCTGCCGCGGAGGTCGGCGGGGCGGGCTGGAGGATGGGCGTGGGCGCCTCGCTGCTGGACCGCTCGGCGGGGTGCGGGTGCTCGTCGTGGTGCATCTCGGGCTGAGCCGTCGTCGAGGCCTGGGAGGCGGTCATAGTCCGCTCGCCCCAGCTGGCCTCCAGCAGGTCCTCCTTGGTGATGATCAGCTGGTTGATGTCGTAGTCGGAGATGTCGTAGCGGGGACCCATGGTGATCGCGCCCACCGGGCAGGCCTCCTCGCAGTAGCCGCAGAAGATGCAGCGCGCCAGGTTGATCTCGTAGCGCGAGGCGTACCGCTCGCCGGGTGACACGCGGTTGGTCTCGGTGTTCTCCTCGGCGACAACGAGGATGCACTTGGAGGGACATGCGGCAGCGCAGAGCTCGCAACCGACGCATTTCTCCAGCCCGTCCTCATAGCGGTGCAGGATGTGGCGCCCGCGGTGGCGGCTGCTGATCGGCGGCAGTTCCTCCGGGTACTGCACCGTGGTTGGCGGCTTGAAGAGGTGCTTGAAGGTCGTGCCCAGGGCGGTGGGGATGCCCAGGACGCTGTCGAGGATCACCGGGTTGCCACCGCGCGCGAAACCCCGGGGCCGGGCAGCCTCTCGGTCATCGCCAGGACCAGGCCCAGGGCCACCAGCACCGCCAGGGTGATTACCGGGATCAGCCACTCCACCTCGAACACCACGCAGACCGCGGTCACCGCGATGTTGAGCAGGCCCAGCGGCAACAGCACCTTCCAGCCCAGCGCCATCAGGCGGTCGTAGCGCAGCCTGGGCAGGGTGGCGCGCAACCAGAAGAGGAAGAAGATGACCGCGCCCACCTTGATCAAGAACCAGACGATCCCGGGCAGCAGCGGACCGCGCCAGCCCCCCAGGAAGAGGGTGGCGGCGATGGCGCTGACGGTCAGCATGTTGATGTACTCGCCGAGGAAGTAGAGCCCCCACTTGAGGCCGCCGTATTCCGTGAGGTACCCGGCGACCAGCTCCTGCTCGGCCTCGGGGAGGTCGAACGGAGCGCGGTTCACCTCGGCGGTGGCCGAGATGATGTAGATGATGAAGCCCAGGGGCTGCAGCAGGATGTACGGCGCCGCGTGCTGGCCGTCGATGATCTGGCTCATGTTCACGGCTCCCGAGAGAATGAACACCCCCACCAGCGAGAACCCCAGTGCCATCTCATAGCTGATCACCTGGGCCGCGCTGCGCATGGCTCCGAGCAGGGAGTACTTGGAGTTGCTGGCCCAACCCGCCAGCACCACGCCGTAGGCGGTCATCCCGCTGATGGCGAAGATGAACAGGATCCCCACGTTGAGGTTGCTGATGTAGCCGGTGATGGTGTGTCCCAGCAGGCTGAAGGTCGGCGTCACCGGGATGACCGCGAACGCGAACACCGACGCCACGGTCATGATTGCCGGCGCGGCCAGGTAGAGCAGGTTGTCGCGGCCTTCCGGCCGGACGTCCTCCTTGGTGAGCAGTTTGATGACGTCGGCGAGGGGTTGCAGGAGGCCGAACTTGCCGACGCGGTTGGGCCCGATGCGCACCTGCATGTAGCTGATCACCTTGCGCTCGCTCAGCACCAGGTACGCGGCGGCGGTGATGAAGGCGAGGATGAGCACCGCGCTCTTGACGATGGCGATGAGGACGTCGACCATCAGCGCGGCGCGATTGCGGCTGTGCTCGCGGCCCAGTCGGCCCGGTCGCCCGAGCGCTTGATCGCGTAGGCGGGCACGGTGCGGATGATGTCGCGCATCACGTCGACCGGTTGCCGGTAATCCCAGCCGGCCTCCCAGGCGTTGGCGAGGTCCTGGAACACCCGCCAGTCGGGGGGCGTCGACGCCACCGGCGGCAAGGCCTGTCGCAGTCGCTGGACCCGGCCCTCCATGTTGGTATAGGTCCCCTCCTTCTCTGCGAAGCTGTGCAGCGGCAGGACGACGTGGGCGCGCTCTGAGAGCGGGCCGCTGGCGATGTCCATCACCACCAGGAGCTCCAGCGCACTCAGCGCTCGCCGCACCAGCGGGCTGTCGGCGCTGTCCGCCAGCGGGGATGGTCCCACCAGCACCAGCGCCTTGAGCTGCCCGGCGCCAGCGGCCTCCAGCATCTCCCAGGTGCCCATGCCCGGGCGCCCCGAGGGTGCCTGGTAGCCGGGGAGGCTGTCGGGCAGGCAGCCCATGTCGGCTGCGCCGCGGGCGTTGGCCTGCGGGACAACGACCAGGCGCCGGGCCTCCAGGCCCCTCCCCTGCAGCCGCGAGGACAGCACCACGGCGTCGGCCTGCTGGGCCTCAGGCGCGATCACCCCGGCCAATTTGTCGCTCTCGGCCAGCTCCTCGAGGAGCGCGGTGGCGGTGCGGCCGCGGGCCAGCACCAGGCGGGTCCTGGCCTTACGGCGCGCCTTCTTCAGGCGCAGCTCAAGGATCGGGGCCTGGTCGAGCGTGGCCTGGTCGCCCAGGATGAACACCACGTCGCAGGCGGCGAAGTCGTCGTAGCCCAGCCGCCAGTCCTCCGGTGACGGCGTCGCCGCCTGGAAGTCGTAGCGGTGGTCGATGTTGGGGCTGCCCAGCACCTCGCGGACCCAGCGTTGGGCGAGGAAGAGCTCCTCGTTGCTGGCATCTGGGCTGACGATGGCGCCGACCCGGTGGCCCCCGTGCTCCTGGACGATGTCCTGCATCCGCCTGGCGACCTCGCCAATCGCCTCGGGGTAGGTCGCCTCGCGGGTCGCGCCGACCTCCACGCGGGGCACACGCAGCCGCTTCTCGTCGTTGACGAAGTGGAATCCGTAACGGCCGCGGTCACAGAGCCAGCCGTCGTCGACGTGGTCGTTGGGCCGCGACATGTAACGGACAATGCGGTCGTCCCGGGTCTGGATGTTGACGTTACAGCCGACCGCGCAGCCATGACAGATCGACGGCGTGCTGCGCAGGTCCCACGGGCGCGCGCTGAAGCGCCAGTCGGCGCTGGTCAGGGCCCCCACCGGGCAGAGCTCCATGATGTTGCCCTGGAACTGGCTGTCCATGGGCTGGCCGTCGAAGGTGCCGATCATGGTGTGGACGCCGCGGTTGAGGAGCACCAGCTGGCCTTCCTCGGTGACCTCGTCGAAGTAGCGCACGCAGCGCTCGCAGAGAACGCAGCGCTCCATGTCGAGGAGGATCCGGTCGGACAGCGGAACCGGCTTGGGGTACTTGACCTTCTCCTCGATGAACCGGCTCTTGCCGGGGCCGTGGTAGAAGCTGAAGTCCTGCAGGTCGCACTCGCCGCCCTTGTCGCACACCGGGCAGTCCAGCGGGTGATTGATGAGCAGGAACTCGAGCACCCCCTCACGAGCCTTGAGGACGTCGGGGGACTCGGTCGATACCTTCATCCCGTCCGAGGTGGCGATGGTGCAGGATGTCGCCAGCTTGGGCTGGCCCTCGATCTGGACCACGCACATCCGACAGGCGCCGATGGGGTCGAGCTTGCGGTGGTCGCAGAAATAGGGCACGGGGGCGCCGTTGTCGAGGCACACGTGCAGCAGCGACGCACCCCTGGGGGCCTGCACCTCGCGCCCGTCGATGGTCACCGTCACCGTCTCCGGGCCCGCCGCCACGGTGGGCGCGGCCACCGTCTTCTCGGGCCCCGTCTGCGCTTCAGACATGGCTCAGACCAGCGCCTCGACGGTGATGGGGGCCCTGGGCGCGAAGTCCTTGAAGGGGCAGCCGCGGGCGTCGACATGGGCCCGGTACTCGTCGGTGAACTGCTGCACGGAGGAGCGGATCGGCCAGGCTGCCGCCTCGCCCAGGGCGCACAGCGACTTGCCGTCGATGTTGTTGCAGACATCGACGATCAGGTCGATGTCCTCCTGGCGACCACCGCCCGCCTCGATGCGCCGGACGATGCGCGACAGCCAGAACGTGCCCTCGCGACAGGGGGTGCATTTTCCGCACGACTCCCGGTAGTAGAAGTCGGCCAGCCGGGCGGTGTACTCGACCATGCACTGGTCCTCGGAGATCACCACCACTGCGCCCGAGCCGCCCATGGTGCCGTGGGCCCGCAGCGAATCCGCGTCCATGGTGGTGTCCTCGAGCTGCGTCGCGGTGAGGAACTGGCTCGACGACCCGCCTGGTTGGACGCACTTGAGCCTCTTGCCGTCGCGCATGCCGCCGGCGAGCTCGTTGATCAGCGCCAGGGCGGGGACGCCCTGGGCGACCTCGTAGATACCGGGGCGGTTGACCTGCCCGCTCAGGCACATCAGCCGGGTCCCCGTCGATTTCTCGGTGCCGACCTCCCTGAACCAGTCCGCGCCGTTGTCGACGATCAGTGGGACATTGCACAGGGTCTCCACGTTGTTGAGCGCGGTGGGCGCGTCATAGAGGCCGATCGCAGCGGGGAAGTACGGCGGCTTGGGCCGGGGGCGACCGCGGTTCCCGTTGAGGGACTCGAGGAGGGCGTTTTCCTCGCCGGCGATGTATGCGCCGGCGCCGCCGTGGATGACAACGTCGAGGTTCCAGCCCGAGCCCAGGATGTTGTCACCGACGAGGTTGTGGGCGCGCGCCTCGTCGAGGGCACGCTCGAGGATCTCCTGGATCTCCGCATACTCGCCGCGGACGTAGATGAAGGCCTGGTCGGCCTCCACTGCCCGCGCTGCCAGGAGGACACCCTCGATCAGCAGGTGGGGGTTGCGCTCCATCAGGTAGCGGTCCTTGAACGTTCCCGGCTCGGACTCGTCGGCGTTCGCCACCAGGTACCGCGGATGCCTGTCCCTGGGCATCAGGCTCCACTTACGCCCGGTGGGGAATCCCGCCCCTCCCCTGCCTGCCAGGCCGGAGTCGCTGACCGCCTGGGCGATGTCTGCGGGCGCCATCCTAAGGCCCTTGACGATGGCGCGGTAGCCGCCCCAGAGGCGATATCCTTCGTAGCTGCGCAGGCCCGCCACGTCGATGTCGCGGGTGAGACGCGGGACGAGCAGCTCGCTCAAGACCGCGGCTCCCCGGACCGCTCGCGGTATCCGCGCTCACCGGGGTGGTCGGAACCCGTGCCGATGAGCGTCTGCGAGCCCTTGACCAGGTCCATCACGCTCCCTCCCGCGCCGTCCGCCGGCAGCTTCGCCCGGTTGGCGCCGGGATTGGCGAGGTCGACCAGCGTCTCCCGGGCGGCGGCCTCCTCGCCGGTGGCAAACGGATGCTGCGGGAGGCGCCCGGCGCGCATCTCCACGACCAGGGCGTCGGCCTT
The DNA here is from genome assembly GCA_036741395.1 of Candidatus Dormiibacterota bacterium. Taxonomy (GTDB): domain Bacteria; phylum Chloroflexota; class Dormibacteria; order DASZGP01; family DASZGP01; genus JAXDLW01. Next base: position 27,204 of record DAINSI010000006.1, on the reverse strand, counting down.
CTCCGGCGTCAGGTTCTCGACGAAACGGTGATTTACCTGCGCCGCGGGCGCACCCCCGCACGCGCCCAGGCACTCCACCTCGAGCAGGGTGCAGAGACCGTCCGCCGTGGTCCCGCCCGCACGCGTGCCCAGCCTGTCCTCGAACCGGCGCAGCACGGGCATGGCCCCGGTCACCAGGCAGGAGATGTTGGTGCACATCTCCAGTACGTACTTGCCGTGGGGCTTGAAGAAGAACATCGAATAGAAGCTGGCCACCGCCTCCACCGGACCGGGCGGCAGGTCGAGGGCGCGGGCGACGTCGCGCATGCCCTCGGATGTCAGGATGCCCTCGCGGTGTTGCAGGATCCAGAGCGCGGGCAGGATCGCCGACTTCCCCGCCGGGTACCGGCCTCGCAGCTCCTGGATCCGCGCCACCTCCTCGGCGGTGAGCACGGTGTAGGTGGCCTCTTCGGCGTACTGCTCCAGCATTACCGGTCGACGTCCCCAAGGATGAAGTCCAGCGATCCCAGGATCGCCACCACGTCCGCCACGAGGTGGCCGACGACCAGCTTGGGGATGGCCGAGACCATCTGGAAGCTGGGGGCGCGCACCTTGATCCGGTAGGGCTTGTTGCTGGCGTCGCTGACGACGTAGAAACCGAGCTCGCCGCGCGGGGACTCGACGGCCTGGTAGACCTCGCCGGCGGGCGGCCGGAAGCCCTCGGTGACCAACTTGAAGTGGTGGATCACGGCCTCCATCGAGGTGTCCAGTTCGTGCCGGGGCGGCAGCACGACCTTGCGGTTGGTGATGGTGATCGGCCCCGGCTCGAGGCGGTCGAGCGCCTGCTCGATGATGCGCAATGACTGCCGCATCTCGTGGATGCGCACCAGGTAGCGGTCATAGACGTCGCCGTTTACGCCCAGTGGCACGTCGAAGTCGTAGTCCTCATAGCCCGAATACGGCGCGTCCTTACGCACGTCGTAGGACACGCCCGAGCCGCGCAGCGACGCGCCCGAGAATCCCCACGCCAGGGCCTCCTCGCCGGTGATCAGGCCGAGGCCCTTGGTGCGGTCCTCCCAGAGGGGGTTGGCGGTGAGCAGGAGTTCGTAGTCGTCGCAGCGGGCCCGGAAATCGCGCAGAAAGGCGCGCACCGCCTCCTCGAAGCCGGGGGGGGTGTCCGCCATCAGGCCCCCGATGCGGATGAAGCTGGTCATCATCCGTACCCCTGAGACCAGCTCGTTGATCTCCAGGACCCGCTCGCGGTCGCGCCAGGCATAGAGAAAGGTCGACTGGGCGCCGAGGTCGAGGGCGTGGGTGCCGACCCAGATCAGGTGGCTGCCGATGCGCGCGAGTTCGACCATGATCACCCGGATGCGCTGCGCTCGCACGGGCACCGTCTCCCCCAGCAGCTTCTCGACGGCCAGCGCATAGCCCAGGTTGTTGCCCGGCGGGCTGAGGTAGTCCATGCGGTCGGTCCAGGGGGTGCCCTGGTGGTAGGTGACCCGCTCGAAGTCCTTCTCGAAGCCGGTGTGGAGGTAGCCGATGTCCGGGTCCGCGTAGCGCACGACCTCACCCTCGACCCGGAGCACCAGGCGCAGGACGCCGTGGGTGCTGGGATGTTGGGGCCCCATGTTCAGCTCCATCAGCGGCCCGTCGGGCGTCTCGCCGATGTAGTTCAGGCCCTCGACGAAGACCGGCTGGGCGGCGCCGCTGACGTCGGTCGCGGCGGCCGGCGCGCCCTCGAACTGCTGCGTCCGCGCCTCGGCGGCGGTGGCCGCGCCGGTGGTTGCCTGGTCAGTGCCAGGGCTGTCCGGGGGCCGGATCAACTCGGTGCCCCCCGGGGCACGGCGGCATCGGGCGGGAACGATCCCCGGTCGCTGAACTTGACCGGCTCGCCGAAGGAGATGTAGTCCTTGCGTAGCGGGTGGCCCTCCCAGTCAATGGGCATGAGCAGGCGGCGCTGGTCGGGGTGGCCCGCGAAATCGATCCCGCAGAGGTCGTAGGTCTCGCGCTCGAGCCAGTTCATGCCCGCCCACACCGACATCAGCGAGGGGACCGAGGGCAGGCCCTGGAGGTTGTCCTCGACGCCGACTTTGAAGCGCACCGTGGCGTGGAGATGCAGGCTGCGCAACTGGTAGACGAGGTCAAAGCGGGGCTCGCGGTCGAGCCAGTCGACCGCAGTCACGAAGAGCGGGATCTTGAACTGCAGGCGCGCATCGTCGCGGAGAAGCGTGGCGGCCTCGACCAGGCGCCCCGCAATCAGCGAGATGGCCCCCTCAGGCAGCGTGCCGTCGAGGCCGACGACCGCCCCCGGCAGGCGCTCGTCGAGGATCTCACGTACGGTGTGAAGCACGGCGGCAGCCTCCGAGGCGGCCTCGGAGCCCGTGGGCCGGGCGTGCTCCGTGGGGTGCTCTTCGCTCACGTCTTCTTTCCTGTTGGGGTGGCGATGGTTTCGGCCCCGGGCCGGCTCAGGCGATGGCCTCGGCCCGGATCTTGCGCTGCAGCTTGAGGACGCTGTCGAGCAGGGCCTCGGGTCGCGGCGGGCAGCCTGGAACGTAGACGTCCACCGGCACCACCTTGTCGACCCCCTGGACGATGGCGTAGTTATTAAACATGCCCCCACAGGAAGCGCACGCGCCCATCGAGATCACCCACTTGGGTTCTGGCATCTGGTCGTAGATCTGACGCAGTACCGGGGCCATCTTCTGGGAGACGCGCCCGGCGACGATCATCAGGTCGGCCTGGCGCGGCGAGGCCCGAAAGACCTCGGCTCCGAAACGGGCCATGTCGAACTTGGGGCCGCCGGTGCCCATCATCTCGATGGCACAGCACGCCAGGCCGAATAGCGCCGGCCACATCGAGTTGTAGCGACCCCACGCGATGACCTTGTTCATGCTGGTGGTGACGAAGTTGTGGCCCAGGCTGGCGGTGACCCGGTCGGCGGGCTGGGGATGGGCGTGGGGCTGATTGGGAAAGGCCAGGGGGTTGGACGGACCGGTACGGCCGGGGAGGAGGATCCCGGACGCGCGCTCCTCTACTCCCACTCCAGGGCCCCCTTCTTCCAGACGTAGAGCAGGGTGATGGCGAGGATGCCGATGAAGATGCCCATCTCCAAGAGGCCGCTGCGCCCCAGGACGCGCACCAGTACCGCCCATGGGTAGACGAAGATGGCCTCGACGTCGAAGACGATGAAAAGCATCGCCGTCAGGTAGAAACCGACCGGCAGGCGCTGCCTCGCCGTCTCGCTGGGGACGATCCCGCACTCGTACGGCGCGCTCTTGGTGGGCGACGGACTTCTGGGACCGAGGATCGACGACAGGAAGATCGCCAGCAGGGCGAAAACGACCGCCGCGAGGAAGAAGACCAGCAGGGGAACGTATTCGCTCGTCACCGTCGGCAGATTCTAGTGGCCTGGGACTCGACACCTCAGGGCCCGCTGCCCGGCGGCGGGGCGGGTCAGCCGGCCTCGGCGTCCCGCAGCAGGGCGTAGGTCACGACGGCGATCCCGCCGTCGAGAAGGAAGTTGGCGAGGAACGCGTAGGCCCGTCGCCGGAAAGCGAAATAGCCCAGGGCCCCGAGTGAGGATGAGACCTTTCCCACCAGGAGGTAACGGGCCAACGAGTGACGCCTGGCGGGGTCGGTGGTCATCGCCGCGTCGGCACTGATCGCGGTTATCAGTGCCATGTAGGCGGCAGCCAGCACAATCCAGAGGTTGTCAGCATCGACCGGGGACTCCTCCAGGCCCACCGTCCGGGCGCCCTGGTTCATGCTCGCGGTGATCACCCCAGGAATGGCGTAGAACCCCAGGCCACCGGCGGCGAAGATGGGTGCCCACACCTTCATCCAGGTTTGCAACCGCCGTTCCTTGGCCTCCACGCTGGGGTTATAGCACCCTTGCCAAAGCGAACAGGCGTTCGTTATACTTGGGGTCATGAGCCTGCCCCTCAAGACCCATTGCGACCGCTGCGGACTCCCGCAGTGGCTGGCGCCCCGCCTGGCGGTAGGCGCGCGGCGGCTGGAGTGTCCTCGGTGCGGACACCGAGCCTCCGCCCAGCGCCTGGCGCTGATCAGGCGCCGCGCCAAGGAACGCCGGGAGCCCGAGCTGCAGCTGGCGAGCTAGTTCCCTAGCCCTCGCCTGGTTCGGCGCGCTCGCCGATCTTGACCTTGATCGCCGTGACCTCGCCGGCCCGGACCACCCTGAGGGTCTGTTCGGCATCGATCTCGAGCGCCTGCAGAGCCCGGAAGAGATCCCGCATCCCCGCGACCGACTGTTCGCCGATGCCGACCAGGGTGTCCCCCTGGAGCAGCCCGGCCCGCGCCGCGGGGCTGCCAGCCTCGACGCCGATGACCATCAGGCCGCGGTCCTGGCCCGCCTTCGCGGCGGCCTCCGCGCTGAGGAACACCGGCTGGGTGCCGATGCCGAGGTAGGGCTGTTTGACCCGCCCATGGGCCCGCAGGCTCTTGACCAACCGGTCGGTGCTCTCAACCGTGAGACTGCGGGTGCTGCCGCGGCCGTAGTACCAACTGTTGATGCCCACCAGGTTGCCTTCGGCGTCGACCAGGGGCCCTCCCGAGAATCCCTCGTACAGGTGGGCGTCGCTCAGCACCAGCCCGTCAAGGCCGCCACGCCAGCCGCGCTGTAAAGACTCGGTCGACACGACGTACCCGACGCTGGCGCGCAGCTCCGACGGCCGGCCCAGCGCGAGGACCACGTGGCCTGGCTTCACGGTTCCGCCCCGCTTGGCGGCTGCGGCCTTGAGACCCTCGACCTTGAGCACCGCGAGGTCCGAGCCGTTATCCCGCCCGATGATGGTTGCGGGGTGGTCACCGGCGCCGTCGCGAACGGTGATCTGGTCCTCGTCAACGACGGCGTGGCTCGAGGTCACGACCACGCCGTCATCCCAGACGGTGCCGGTGGCGGCCTTTCCGGGGCGAGCCGAGACGGTGACGACGGAGGCGCTGGCTGACTCCACGACCGCCGCCAACTGGTCGGAGAACTCTTTGAGGTTGATGGCCATTTGATGCGCTCCTGGTGTGTGCGTTGGGTTGATCTCCAACGTAGCCCCGGTCAGGGCATATTGCATCCGCCGTTCGGGTAGGTGCCTCATCTAGACCGACACCAGCCCCAGCCGGTAGCCCAGGGCGACCGCCTCGGCGCGGCTCTGGGCTCCCAGCTTGCCCAGGACGGAGCTGACGTGGAACTTGACGGTGTGCTCGCTGATACCCAGTACGGCGGCCAACTGCTGGTTGGTCAGACCGCGGGCCAGGAGCCGGAGCACCTCCAGCTCGCGCCGGGTCAGCGGCTCCGAGAGGCCGCGCGTCGCGGGGTCGTCCCGCCCGGGCTCATCCGAGGCGCGGGGTGGCGGCAGGGCGTCCGATGGGTAGACCACCCCTATCCCCTGCCCCACCGCGGCCAGCGCCGCCGCCAGCGCCTCGCCCGGCACCCCCGGGGTGAGCGCGCCCGCGGCCCCTGCCGCCAGCGCGGCGGTGAAGGAACCGGCCTCCGCGACCGCCACCACGGGGCAGTCGAGGGCGTCGGCGAGTGAGGCGACAGTGACCTCTATGTCGTCCGACCCCTCGAGGTCGAGGAGGCAGACGTCGGGGTCGAGTTGGGCTGCCGTCGCGGGTGCGGCAGCCGGGCCGACGGCGGCGGCGACCTCCAGTCCCGGCGCCGACTCCACCAGGGCGGCCATGCCCGCCTGGGCCATCGTGCTGGTCGCCACCACGAGCACCCGCACGGGCGTCGTCAGCCCTTCGCCCGGCCGCGCCGGCAGGTGCCCGCGGTCTGGCAGACTCTGTGGCGATGACGCGGCTGCGGCTGGTGGCTCTGGCCGGCCTGGTGACGGTGGCCCTCTGGCAGCCCGCCGCCGGCCGGTTGGCGTCGGCAGCGCCGTCCAGCGGCGCGACCGGGGCGCGCATCCCGGGCGTCAGCTTCAACTTCAACAGCGGCTTCGGCAACCAGGCGCAGCGGCTGGCGGCGCTGCGCCGGATGTCGGCCATCGGTGTCGGCGTGGACCGTGTTGACGCGAACTGGATCGACATCGAGAAGGTGAGGGGGGTCTACGACTGGAGCTCGCTGGACTACCGAGTCCAGGAGGCCAACGTTGCCGGGCTGACGCCGCGAGTGATCCTGGCTTACGGGAACCCCTTCTACTCTGCGCGCGGGGCCGCCGTTGCCGGCGTAGCCGGGCGCAATTTCGGTGGCCTGCCGCCATTCGGCATCGGCTCGCCGGCTTACTTCCCCCCCGATGACAACGCCGGCGACCTTGGCGCCTTTGCGCGCTGGGCGGGGGCGCTGGCGTCGCGCTACCGGCACGGTGCCCACGGGCGGGCGCACCTCTTCGAGGTCTGGAACGAGGAGAACGGCGGCTACCGCTTCTGGGAGCCGCGCGAGAACGCGGCCTGGTACGGGGACCTGTTGGCGGCGGCCGCGGATGCCGTGAAGCGGGCGGCACCAGATGCCACGGTGGCCTTCGGGGGCACGTTCTACCCGTCCGTGGACGCCCATGCGCTTGGCCTCATGGGGGTGCCCGCGTCCGTCAGCAGCACGCTCGCGCTGCCCAGTCGGGGCAGCGTCGGCTTCATCCAGGACGCGCTGACCGCCCACCCCGACCTGGGCCTCCATTTCGACGTCATGGCCTACCACCCATACCACTTTCCTTACTACGGCCCGGAGGTGAACATTCCCCTGGAGGGCACGACGGAGGACTCCATGGTGCAGGTCCGCGGCGTCCTCGACCGCCACGGACTGGCATCCAAGCCGCTATGGATCACGGAGGTGGGCTGGCCCAACAACACCTGTTCCTATGGTGTCTCGCGCCTGAAGTCGGCCTCCTACCTGGTGCGCACCTATGCCCTGGCGTGGGCCCACGGCATCGACCAGGTCGATTGGTACACCTACGCCGACGGCGGCGATCCCACCCAGGCATGTGTGAACCAGGAGGCGGCCTTCGGGGTCGTCGATTCCAGCGGCATCGCCAAACCGGCCTACGGCGCCTGGGCCACGCTCAACCGGCTGGTGCTCCCGCTGCCGTACGCGGGGGACGTCACGACTGACCTCGGGCTCCCGGCGGACGGGCGCGCCCTTCGCTTCGCGTCGACCGGTCACTCTGTTACCGTCGTCTGGCTGGCGCCGGAGTCGCTGGCGTCCGACACCGGCGCCCTGCCGTCCGCAGACCATCGGGTCCAGGTGCGGACACCCGTCGGGGTCACCTCGATCGTCGCCATGGACGGCCGCGAGGTGCCCGCCGGCGCCACCTTCGAGGCCTCCCCATACCCGGTCTACCTGGTGGTGCCCGCTCCCGTGGGGATCGCGACGCCTCTTCCCGGTGGCCTCCCCAACACCTCCCGCCAACCCGGCTAGAGTGGGGTCGTGATCCTGGAGCGACTGGACGTCGACGTCGCCGAGTTCGCGCAGCGCACTGGTTGGGAAATCAAGCCGGATGGCGCCTGCAAGGACGTTCGTTGCGTCCCCCTGCCTGAGGGTGTCCGCAGCGGCGACCGGCTGAATGTCGCTGCCCTCGCGGAATCCCTGTCGATGCCCCTGGTCGCCGACGAGGAGCACGGGCTCTGGGCCCTGGGGCCGGAGTCCGGTGGCCGGGCCCTGGCCAGCGCGGTGGCGCCTGAATTCGTGCTGCCAGACTGGCGCGGCCAGGAGTTCCGCCTGGCGGGCCTGCGGGGGCTGAAGGTGCTGCTGCTGTGCTGGGCGTCGTGGTGAGGCTGCCGGCTTGACCTGCCCGGGTGGCAGGCAATGCGGAGTGAGCTCCGCCCCAGGGGCCTCGAGGTCGTCACGATTGCGCTCGACACCCGTGGTCTGAGCAAGGCGGGCAAATACATCGAGCGGGCACAGCCCGAGCACCCGTCGCTGATCGACGAGGCGCACCGCACGGACGAGCTTTTCGGGGTGGTCAACGTTCCCAGCGGGATTTGGATCGACGAGGAGGGCCGGATCGTGCGCCCGCCGGAACCCGCGTTCCCCGAGCAGACCCTGGCCCTGTCCGACCTCGATGTCCCCGTCGAGGGCCTGGATCCATACCTCCGCGAGGTTATCGACGAGTCGCGGAAGATCCGCGCCCAGCCGCGCCGGTACGTCGCCGCGCTGCGCGACTGGGCCGACAAGGGAAATCAGAGTGCATTCGCCCTCAAACCCAAAGAGGTGGTCGAGCGGTCGCGGCCGAGACCCCGCGAGGTCGCCCAGGCGGCCGCCCATTTCGAGCTGGGACAGCACCTGTACCGGCGAGGCGAGCCCGATGCGGCCGTCCCGCATTTCCGCGCGGCCCACCGCCTCCAGCCCGATAACTGGACCTACAAGCGCGAAGCCTGGAGCATCGCCGATCGACGCCAGGCGCCCACGGAGCTATACGACGGCGATTGGCTCAGCGACGTGCGCCAGATCGGGGCCGAGAACTACTACCCCAAGCTGGAGATGTAGCCGGTCTCAGGTGGGTCCCGGCTTTAGCCTCGGGGCGCGACGTAGACCGCCATGAACGCCACGAAGAGGGCGCTGGCGGCGATCACCATGAGGTGGAAGACCTCGTGGAAGCCGAAGACCCGCCGCCAGGGGTTGGGCCATCGGAACGCGTAGCAGAGTGCCCCCATCGTATACACAGCGCCCGCCCCCAGCAGCAGCGCCGAGCCCGGGATTCCCACGGCTCGGAAGATCGTCGGCGCCACGAAGATGGCGACCCAGCCAACCCCGATGTAGAGGCCCGCGAGCACCCCGCGCGGCACCGTCAGGCCGAGCAGGCTGATCGCCGCCCCGGTCAGGGCCAGGACCCAGACCGCGCCCAGGATGAGGACACGGGAGGACCCCGCAAGCAGGGCCACCGCCACTGGCGTGTAGGTGCCCGCGATGACCAGGAAGATGTTGCCGTGGTCAACCCGCTGGAGGATGCGCCCCGCGGTGGGCCCCCACCGGCCGATGTGGTACGTGGCGCTGCCCACGAAGAGCAACACCAGGGTGACCCCGTAGATGGCCAGCGCGACCTGGCGGTCGGGATGACCGTCGGAGGTCCGCAGCAACAGGATCGTGGCCACCACGGCGGCGGGTGCCGCGATGGCGTGCGAGTAGCCGCGCAGCAACGGCTTGGCGACTGCCTGGATGAGGGCGCCTGGTTCGTCCTTGAGGCTATGCGACATGAAATGATGTTACACGCAATGCCGCTGTGCTCGGCGGCCTATCCGGGCCTGCTGATGTTCCCCCGCGCGCGCTGGGGGGTCTTATCAGCGCGGTGCATCACGGCATGCCAGTACGCCAGCTGGGCCCGGAACTGGGCGGCGTAACCAGAGATCTGGCGGCGCTGCTCGTCGGCGGTCGGACCGAGCTCGCTCAGAATCGTGTCGGTCGCCTCGAGGAGGTGACGGTAGGCGGCGATCATCTGTTCCGCCTCCTGGACAGGGTGGGCCCCCAGCGTCACCGGCAGCCGCCCCGGCTTGCGACGCTCCGGCAGCTCGAGGATGTCGCTGAGGATCTCGGCAAGCTCGTTGGGCTGGGTGTCGAGCTTGATCAAGAACCTGACCGCCCCCAGCCGTCCCGCCCGTTCCATCATCGCCGGCTCGTCGTAGTTCGACACCATCACGACGGGGGTGGTCGAGGTGCGCTCCCCGGTGCGCAGACGATCCAGCACCTGGAGGCCGTCGAGCTTGGGCATTCTCACGTCGAGGCAGATCAGGCGCGGCGCGATCTCCTCCGCCAGCCGAAGCGCCTTCTCCCCGTCCTCCGCAATGACCACCAGGAACCCCTGCCGACCCAGCGCCTGGCAGTAGAGCTCGGCCATGTCGGGGTCGTCCTCGGCAACCAGGACCACGGTCTCGTCGTCCGGGCGCATCCCCCCCCGCCCCGGTCGGGCGGCCGCCTGGCCGTTGCGGTGTCGTTTGCCGTTGGTTGCGCCGAAGTTTGCAGCTCCGGTCACGTCGGGTCCCTCCGGTTCTTGTAGGCTGAATAATGGATCAATGGCTGCTCCGGCACAAGCCCCAGTCGCGCCTGACCAAGGGGGGCGCAGAGGGTAGACTCTTACATCGTTTCATGTCACATGAGGCGATGCCACTTCGCTCTACAAGGGAGTCCCCATGGAACTGAAGACCACCACCATCCACAGTCACCGCGTGGGCTATTACATGGCCGGGAAGGGCCCCACGCTGCTGCTGCTGCATGGCATCGGCGGCAGCGCCCTAACCTGGAAGCACGTCATCGCTCGCCTTGCCCAGCGGTACACGGTGATCGCGCCCGACCTCCTGGGCCACGGCGCCTCGGCCCGGTTGCGAGGTGACTACTCTCTCGGGGCCCATGCCAGCACCGTGCGGGACCTGCTGGTCAAGCTCGGGCATGACCGCGTGACCGTTTGCGGTCACTCCCTGGGCGGTGGAGTTGCGATGGTCTTTGCCTACCAGTTTCCCGAACGCTGCGAACGCCTGGTGCTGGTCGACGCCGGCGGTCTGGGCCCCGACGTCTCTCCCCTGCTCAGGCTGCTGAGCCTGCCCGGCTCGGAGTACATCGTGCCGCTGGGGACGTGGCCAGGCCTGACCGCCGCCGCCAGGCGCGCCGGGTCGCTGCTGGGGCGCCTCGGCTTCCGGCTCTCGCCCGTGGCGGACGAGATCTGGCAGGCGTATTACGCGCTGGGGACCGCGGACGCCCGAGGGGCGTTCCTCGCGACCCTCCGTGAGGTCATCGACTTCCAGGGTCAGAAGGTGAGCGCGATCGACCGTCTGTATCTAGCCTCCCAGGTCCCCGTGATGATCGTCTGGGGCGCCAGGGACGCGATCATCCCCGTGGAGCACGCCCGCGCCGCCCACCGGGAGATGCCCGGCAGCCGCCTGGAGATCCTCGAGGGGGTGGGCCATTTCCCGCACGCCGAGGTGCCGGATCGTTTCGTCGGCCTGATCGACGATTTCATGCGTTCCACGCGCGCATCCCACGTCAGCGCAGCGACCTGGCGGAGGTTGCTCGACGAGCAACAGGACCGGCCTCTCCGCAAGCGCCCCACCGCGGAGAAGCCCGCGACTACGCCAGGGGCGGCCAGGGCAAAACCAGCGCGAACCGCGCCCAAGACCAAGCAGGCGGTCGGCTGACCTTAAGCCCGGTCGGCCAGTTCCAGCCGCGGGCTGCCGCGCAATTCCTGGAGGCTGGCGCAGCCGGTGCAGAACATCGCCAGTCGGAGCACCTCCACGACCTGCGCGGCGAAGGCCCGGGCGTGCTCCTCGCCCTCAGCGGCCGCACGCAGGAACGGACCCGCGATGCCCACCAGGTCCGCTCCGAGGGCGATGGCCTTGGCGGCGTCCATGCCATCCCGGACTCCGCCGCTGGCGATGATGCGGGCGGACGGCACCTCGGCGCGGGCGCGCCGGACCGCCTCGGCGGTGGGCAGGCCCCAGCCCTGGAAGGCGGCTGCCACCGCGGCCACCCCAGGCTCCGCGCGGTGGCGTTCGACCTCGCTCCACGACGTGCCGCCGGCGCCCGCGAGGTCCACCGCGTGGACCCCCGCGTCGACCAACCGGCGGACATCGTCGGGCGGTATCCCCCAGCCCACCTCCTTGACGATCACGGGCACGTCCAGTTCACGACAGACGGTCTCGATTGCCGCGAGGAGTCCCGCGAAGACGACATCCCCGTCCGGCTGGAGGGCCTCCTGCAGGGCATTGAGGTGGAGGACCAGGGCATCCGCGCGCAGTAACGCAACCATGCGCGCACAGTCGTCAGTTGTGACGCCACGGTTGAGCTGGACGGCGCCGAGGTTGGCAAGCAGGGGCACGTCGGGGGCCTGATCGCGGACGTCGAAGCTCGCCAGGGCGCCGGGCTCCTCCAGCAACACGCGGCCGGATCCCAGGCCGAGAGCGAGCCCAGCTGATTGGGCCACCGCGGCCAGGGTGTGGTTCACCGTCCCGGCCTGCGGCGTGCCGCCGGTCATGCACGAGACCACGATCGGCGCCGACAGTGCCCGGCCGCATAGTTCGGAAGCCAGCCTCACGTCAGCGAGGTTGAGCTCCGGCATTGCCCTGGGGACGAACCGCCATTTCTCGAACCCGGTGGTCACGCTGGACTCGACGTCCGCCTGAAGGTTGATCCGCAGGTGCTCCGCCTTCCGTATCCCTGTCCGGGATGGCCGCTCACTCATCGGAGCCTCAGCGTACTTGGATGAGCCGGTCCGGCGCGAACCTCAGTCTGGTCAAGAGGCTCCGGCGGGTGGTCTACTGGAGGCGTCGTGGACGAAGCATCAACATGATGGGCGTGGATCGAGGAAGTCGGTTGCAGCGGGTGCTGCACCAGCTGGGTCTGGACGCGACCCAGGTAAGGGACCGCTTGCCCGCCGACCAGACGGTACGGGCCAGGGCCGCGGCCTTCCTCTGGGGTGGCGGTGCATTCCTGGTCTATGCGAGCGTGGCCCTGCGGCCTGCGCCCGGCAGCTTCATCCCGGGGATGCTGGCGATCGCGACCGCCGCGGTGGCCACCGCCCTTTTGCTTCTCTGGCTGGGCGAGCGGGTGCCCGAGTGGATGTTCCATCTGCTCCTCATCGTAGGCACCGTGCTGGTGTCGGCGCTGACGGTCTTCGACGGCGCGCGCGCCAGCGCCTTCGCCTTTCTCTACATCTGGGTGGCGCTCTGGGTCTACAACTTCTTCGCCCTGCGCGCCGCGATCGCCCACACCCTGGTGGTGGGACTGGCCTGTGCCATCGCCTTCAAGGTGAAGGGTGTCGATGACGCCTTCGTGCGCTGGGCGGTCATCCTCGGCACGCTGGCCATCAGCGGGCTGTTGACCCACCGCCTGGTCCAGCTCGCGACGGCACTGGCGCTGACCGACCCGCTGACCAAGTTGGCCAACCGGCGCCGCTTCGACGATGAGCTCGCGACCCAACTCTCGCGTGCCGGGCGCGACTCGGCGCCCATCAGCGTCGCCATCTTCGACCTCGACCACTTCAAGCGGTTCAACGACGACATGGGCCACCACATGGGCGACCGCCACCTCGAGCTCACCGCCCGGAGCTGGTCCTCGCTGTTGCGACCCGGCGACGTCCTCGCTCGCTACGGTGGCGAGGAGTTCGCGCTGGTGCTGCCGCGCACCCAGAGCGAGGGCGCCATGGAGGTCGTTCAGCGACTGCGTGCGGTGACACCCCACGGCCAGACCGCCTCGGTCGGGGTCGCCGCCTGGAACCGCAGGGAATCCGCACGGGCCCTACTGGACCGCGCCGATGCGGCTCTCTACGAGGCCAAGGTAGCGGGCCGGGACCGAGCCATTCTGGCCGCCGAGGAACAGCGCAGCGCGGCCGATATCCACCTGCCGCAGGCCTGGGTGAGGCTTCTGCCCGAGGTCCTCGAGAACCACAGCATGACCGCCGTTTTCCAACCCCTGGTCCGGCTGGCGGACGAGGCGGTGGTGGGCTACGAGGCACTGGCCCGCCCCAGCGCCGACGCCTCTCCGACCCTGAGCGTCGAGGGACTCTTCAGCGCCGCCCAGCGGATGGGGCTCGGCCGCGACCTCGATTTTTTGTGCCGCCGGGCGTGCCTCGACGCGGCCCGGCGATTGCCCGCGTCGGTGGACCTGCTGTTGAACATCAGCGTCGCGGCATTCATGGCGGCGGTACACCCCGTCGACCAGCTCCTGATGCTGGCCGAATGGGCGGAGCGGGAGCCGAGGACGATGATCCTGGAGATCACCGAGCGCGACCTGGTCGCCGACCTCGAGCCCTTCCAGGCCCGGCTCCGCGATTACCGTCGACATGGCTTCCGATTTGCCGTCGACGACATCGGCGACGGTCATTCCACGCTTGAGGTGCTGGCCGCGGCTGAGCCCGAGTACGTCAAGATCGCCAGGAAGCTGGTGCAGTCGGTCGACCAGCGCAGCGGCCGCGCCGCCATCAGCGCGATCGTGGCGTTCGCCGCGGTGTCGGGGAGCAGGGTGATTGCCGAGGGCATCGAGACCTCGCATCAGCGCGTCATGGTCGAGGAGTTGGGGGTCGAACTGGGTCAGGGGTGGGCCCTGGGCAAGCCCGCGGCGCTGGAATCCTGGCTCCAGCGAGGCCTGCGCGCGGTCTGACCCGCGGCCCAGGGGCTAGCTCCGGGGCGACATCCGGATCCATTTCGCGCAGGCCATCGAGTGCAGGCCCAGCGCGATGAAGCCGGCGGAGACCACGAAGAGCATCAGGTGGCCGTAGGGCTGCCGCGCGATGTCCTGGAACACCGCGCCCATGCCGTGGGCCTGGGCGGCGTCGTGGTGGATCGCGGCCAGCACCACGAACCAGCCCAGGAGCGTGAAGATGACGCCACGGGAGAACATCCCGAAGCGGCCGAGGCTGTCGGCGACGGCCTCCTCCTGCTTGCTCATCTTCTGACGCTGGAGGTCCTTGCGGAACCCTGCCTTGTAGGCGTCGACGAACTGCCCCAGGCCAACCAGCACCGCAATCGCCCCGGCGATGCCCGTGAGGATGACCCCAAAGGGGTGGGCCATCACGAAGCGCACCGTTCTCTCGATGGTGTCAGAGCCGCCGCCCTTGCTCAGGCCGAGCAGGAACTGGACGGTGAACAGCAGCAGGCCCGCGTAGCTCAGCCCGCTCCAGGCAAACCCCAACCGGGCGGCGATGCCCGCGGCCTCGTCGCCCCGATTGAGGGGGTCGTACACCGCCCTGATGAAGCCCCAGGCCGAATAGCCGGCAAGCCCCACGATGACGACGCCCAGGAGGACGACCTCGAGCACGGGCAGGGTGCGGACGAGGTAGAGGGCCCCGCGCTGGTCGGTGGTCTGGTGCCAGATGCCCATCGAAAAGCCGACGCCGAAGACCCCCATCGCCCCGTAGAGCAGACCGCGGATGATGTATCCCAGTCGGGCGGTGCGGGCCAGCCAGGGGCTGGAGGCACCTTTCTTGATCTTCCCTTCGACCGTGTGGGCGCCCGATTCAACGGCATGGCCGGTCTGCCTCGCCTGACGCCGGAGCCGGCTATTTCGCTTTCCGGCCGCCACTGGTCCGCTGCTTCCGGGCCGCATGGGCCGGGAGGATGAGCTGGAGGGCGCCCACACCGGCCTCGATGACCGCCGGGGTGCGGCCGGCCCGGCTGCTGTCGGCAAAGGCACGGGCCCGCGGCTTGGTCTCGACGCGTAGATGCCTGAACTTGAAGCTCATGCCCAGGTCGTGGCCGTGCCCGCCCGCATTGAGGGCCGATTTCACCACGCGCTTGAGCACGTCACGGCGTGACTCGCCGGCATGGACCTCCAGTTCGAGGAAGGGATCGATCGGAGTCTTGCCGGTGACCACGGTCAGGTGCGCGCCGGTCGAGGGCGTGTTGGCGAAAACCAGTGACAGGGCCGCTCCGTGGCCCTCGATGTCACCGCTCAGGCGGTACTCGAACGGCTCTGCGCTGGCGACCTCCCGGAAGCGTTGGGAGAGTTTGCCGAAGGCCATGCCCTTGACCGCCTCGCCCAGCTGCAGGGCCTGGCCGAACATCCCGATCGCCGCGACCTCGAGGAAGGTCTCGCCGTTGATCCTGCCGATCGTCACCGGTACCGAGGCGCCCTCCTTGATGGCCCTGATCGCGCTGGTCAGGTTCGTGGGCATCCCCACCGAGGCTGCGAAGTTGTTGAAGGTCCCCAGTCCCAGGATTCCCAGCGAATGATCGCTGTGGACCAACTGGCGCGTGACCCACCCCACGGTGCCATCGCCACCGGCGACCACCACCCGGGCCCTCGGAGCAAGCATCGAGAGCAGCTCCATCTCGGGGTCGAACTCGACCACCTCGTGGTCCGCAAAAGCGTTGCGCAGCCTGTCCTCGACATTGGTGGTCATGCTCCCGGCCGTGCTGCTGAGGATCAGCAGCTTGCTGGCACGCCGGGAGCTCGTTCTGGACATGAATCCAATATAGAACGCTCTAAGGGCCCTCCGCGAAATAACGTTTACATAGACC
>DAINSI010000006.1:10184-11330 GCA_036741395.1 Candidatus Dormiibacterota bacterium | reverse complement strand
GATGAGATATGTGAAGGTTATTCCGCGGAGGGCCCTAAGCTCTCGTAAGACCGACGATGATGGCATTGAAGGAGGGTCGAGCCCGGGTCTATAACCGCCGGACCGGTGCTCACGGGGCCGGCCACGTCGGCTGGGCCTTCCTGTCGGATGACGGGCTCTGGGACGTTGGGGCGGTTGAGCGTGGGGGCCTGGTCACCCCACCTGGGAAGTCGGGTTACTGGTCCATCGTCATGGAGGATCCCAACCCGCGGATGCGAACCCTGAACTACGACTCATTCAAGGAGTTCCCGGTGGCTGCGCCCGGGATCGCCCTGGCGCGCGCGGCGGTCGGCGAGGTGTCGCGCCGGTTCTTCAACCTGGTGCTGCACAACTGCATGCAGGACACGTATAACGTGCTGAGGGCCTACGGGGCAAACCCTCCGCAGATCAACAAGCGGTGGGATTTCAAGCCCAACGACTGGTACAACCTGCTGATGGGAGAGTTCGTCCGCCTGTGAGGCTCGACGGAATCGGGGCACTGGTCTCCGGGGGTGCCTCCGGCCTGGGCCGGGCGGCGGTCGAGGCCCTGCACGGCGCCGGCGCCTGCGTGGTCATTGCCGACCTTCCCGGTTCCCCCGGGCCGGAACTGGCCGCGGGCCTCGGCGAGCGCGCCGCGTTCAGCGCGACCGACGTCACCGATGAGGATGCCGTCGCCGGCGCCGTCGCACTCGTCGTGGAGCGGTTCGGCAGCCTCAGGGTCGCCGTCAGCTGCGCCGGCATCGGGCGCGCCGGCAAGGTCGTAGGACGTAAGGGGGTGCTGCCCCTGGACTCCTTTCGGTCGGTGATCGAGGTCAACCTGGTGGGCACGTTCAACGTGCTGCGGTTGGCGGCCGCGGCGATGGTCGGGCAGGAGCCGGTCGACGAGGAGCGTGGTGTCCTGATCAACACCGCCAGCATTGCCGCCTTTGAAGGCCAGATCGGCCAGGCCGCCTACTCCGCGTCGAAGGGCGGTGTCATCGCCATGACGCTGCCGATCGCGCGGGAGATGGCGGCACACCAGGTCCGCTGCATGGCGATCGCGCCCGGGACCTTCGACACCCCGATGCTGGCGGGGCTGCCGGCCGAGGCGGTCCAGAAGCTGGCATCGGACATCCCCCACCCCAGCCG
>DAINSI010000006.1:0-10174 GCA_036741395.1 Candidatus Dormiibacterota bacterium | reverse complement strand
CGGCGCCCTGGTCCGGCACATCGTCGAGAACCCGATGCTCAACGGCTCGGTCATCCGCCTCGACGGCGCCCTCCGCATGGGAGTCTCCTAGAGTCTTCTAGCGCGCTGCGGCTGACCTCGGGCGCTGCGGGCGGAAGGACCGCTGGCCGCCGCGGCCACCGCCGCCCGCGCCCCGCGCGGGCTTCTCTGCCGCCTGGGCCCGATCGCTCGAGGTCCAGTGCTCCTCGCGGGGCAGGTTGGGGGCGCCGCCCTTGCGCAGGCGCTGCCACTTGTTCTCGTCCTGGGGCGTCAGCAGGGTGACAGCGACCCCGTCGGCGCCGGCGCGGCCGGTGCGTCCGATGCGGTGGGTCAACAGCTCCGCCGACTCCGGCAGCTCGTAGTTGATGACCAGCCCGAGGTGTCTCACGTCGATGCCCCTGGCGGCCACGTTGGTCGCCACCAGCACGTGCGCCTTGCGGTCACGGAACCGGTCGAGGGCGCGGTCGCGCTGACCCTGGGTCATGTTGCCCTCGAGGGCTTCGACCTCGTACCTGGCCTTGCGGAGCTGGGAGAAGAGCTTCTGTACACCCCACTTGGTGCGTCCGAAGACCAGCGCCGAGCCGTCGCGGTTTTCGTCCAGGAGGCGGCAGAGGTCATCGAAGCGGGTCGCCTGGGTGGTCTCGAAGAGGCGGTGCTCGATGACACCCTCGTTGGCGGGGTCAAAGGCCACGGCGACCTTGATGGGGTCATGCAGTTCCTGGCGGACGACGCCCTGGACCCACTCGGGCAGGGTCGCGGAGACGAGGATGGTCTGGCGCTGGGAGGGCAGGTAGGACAGGATCTTCATGACGTCCTCCGCGAACCCCTGGTCCAGCAGCTCATCGGCCTCGTCGATCACCGCGATGGAAACCCCGGAGACGTCGAGCTTGCCGTCCCAGATGAAGTCGATGACGCGTCCCGGCGATCCGAAGACCACCTGGGGGTTCTGGCGCATCTGCACGCGCTGGGCGTCGTAGCCCACGCCGCCGATGAGGCAGGCGCAGCGGAAGCCGTGGGGCGACAGCAGGGCGTCAGCCACGTCCGCGCCCTGGGTCGCCAGCTCGCGGGTGGGGCAGAGGACGAGAGCGACGGTGCGCTTCTTGTCGTTGAGCTTCTCGCAGAGCTCGACGATGGGGATGACAAACGCGGCGGTCTTGCCGCTACCCGTGGGCGCCTGGATCAAACCGTCGCGGCCGGCGATGAGTGCCGGGATGCTCTGCGTCTGTACCGGCGTCGGTGTCGTGATGCCCATCCCCTGGAGGCCGGCCAGCGTGGGAGCGCTGAGGCCGAGCTCGGAAAAGGTGGGCGTGGGTGCGCCGGGATGCGGCTCAGTTATGGGTTCTGTCATGGTGTTCTCCAAGGCTTCCTTGAGTTGTGATTGCTCTTCGTCGGCCACAACGGCACCGGCGCTAGCCGGGCTCAAGGAACGTTGGAGACGTACGCGCGACCTGGACGACCGCGAAATTCAGTTTGCGCAAGCATATCACGAACACGTGTGCGCCGGGGCGCCCGCGTCAGCCTGCCTGCGGGGTGAGCCCTCCGACGCCGCGCATGTTGGCGTAGCGATCCCCGGCCGCACCACCTTTCGGGGCCGCCTGCTCGATGCGCTCCATGTCGGCATGGTTGAGCTGAACGTCAAGGGCGCCGATGTTCTCCTCGAGGTAGTGGCGCCGCTTGGTCCCGGGGATTGGCGCCACGTCCGCGCCCTGGGCCAGCAGCCACGCCAGCGCCAGCTGGCCCGGGGTGCACCCCCTTTCGGTGGCGATCTCTTTGACCCGCTCCACCAGCTGGTGGTTGAGCTCGAAGTTCTCACCCTGGAAGCGCGGCGAGAAGCGCCGGTAGTCATCCGCGGCGAAGTCGTCGAATTTCCGGATCTGGCCGGTCAGGAACCCGCGGCCCAGGGGGCTGTAGGGAACGATGCCGATGCCCAGCTCGCGGGCCGTGGCGATGACCTCGTCCTCGATGTCGCGACTCCACAGCGACCACTCGCTCTGCAGCGCGGTGATCGGATGGACCTTCACGGCCCGGCGGATGGTCTCCGGGGCCGCCTCGGAGAGACCGAGGTGGCGCACCTTGCCTGCCTTCACCAGCTCAGCCATCGCCCCCACCGTCTCCTCGACCGGGGTGCGGGGATCCACGCGGTGGCAGTAATAGAGGTCAATGTGGTCCACTCCGAGGCGCTTGAGGGAGGCCTCGCAGGCCGCGTGCACATACTCCCAATCCCCTCGCAGGCCTCCGCTCTTTCCGTCGGCGTCCCGTACGATGCCGAACTTCGTGGCCAGTTGGACCTCGTCGCGCCGGCCCTGGATGGCCCGCCCCACCAGCTCCTCGTTCTTGAAGGGGCCGTAGATGTCGGCGGTGTCGATCAGGGTGACCCCGAGGTCCAGGGCGCGGTGGATGGTGGCAACCGATTCCGTGTCGTCGAGCTCGCCGTAGAACTCACTCATGCCCATGCAGCCCAGCCCCAACGCCGAAACCTCAAGCCCCGGCTTACCCAGCGTGCGCCTGCCGATCATGTCCGCTCCTCGGTTGCAGCGGCGGGAGCAGCGCCGCCGTGTTTCAGGCCCCGGCTCACGATAGCAGTGGTGTCCGACCCTTAGGATTCGCGGGCTGTGACCTCACCTCTTCGGCACGACCTGCGCAACCTGGCGATCATCGCCCACGTCGACCATGGCAAGACCACGTTGGTTGACGCCCTGCTGAAGCAGTCCCACACCTTCCGTGAGAACCAGGACATGGGCCGGCTGATCATGGACAGCAACGCCCTCGAGCGCGAGAAGGGCATCACCATCCTGGCCAAGAACACCGCCATCCGCCACCACGACGTGACCATCAACATCATCGACACCCCTGGCCACGCCGACTTCGGCGGCGAGGTGGAGCGGGTCCTGAACATGGCCGACGGCTGCCTGCTGCTGATCGACGCCGCCGAGGGTCCGATGCCACAGACCCGCTTCGTCCTGCGCAAGGCGTTCGAGGTCGGGCTGCGTCCCATCCTGGTCATCAACAAGCTGGACCGCCCCCTCGCCGATCCGAGGCGAGCGCTGGAGCAAGCCCACGACCTCTTCCTGGAGCTGGCCGAGAACGCCGACCAGCTGGACATCCCCGTGCTCTACGCGATCGCCAGCCAGGGCAAATCCGGCGAAGACCCGGACGCGCTCGAGGACAACCT
Organism: Candidatus Dormiibacterota bacterium; assembly: GCA_036741395.1. Taxonomy (GTDB): domain Bacteria; phylum Chloroflexota; class Dormibacteria; order DASZGP01; family DASZGP01; genus JAXDLW01. Next base: position 6,984 of record DAINSI010000006.1, on the reverse strand, counting down.
CGAGCCCCTTTTCAGTGCGATCCTGCGCTACGTCCCCTGCCCCGTCGTCGAGGACGGCCCGCTACAGATCCTGGTCGCCAACCTCGGCTACGACGACTACACCGGTCGCCAGGCCGAGGGCCGCGTCTTCCGGGGGGAGGTGCGGCCCGGCCAGTCGGTCCTGGTGCTGCGCTCGGACGGCACCGAGACGCGCGGCAAGATCAACAACGTCCTCCTCCACCGTGGCCTGATGCAGGACATCGTGGAGGCTGCCCGCAGCGGCGACATCGTGGTCCTGACCGGGCTCGACGACGTCACCATCGGCGACACCATCGCCGACGTCGACAATCCCGAGCCCCTACCCCGGATCGCGATCGAGGAGCCCACCGTGCGGATGACCTTCGCGGTCAACGACTCCCCCTTCGCGGGGCGGGAGGGCCAGTTCAGCACCTCGCGTCAGCTCCGCACGCGGCTCTTCAAGGAGCTCGACGTGAACCTCGGGCTGCGCGTCGAGGCGACCGACTCCGCCGACCGCTTCCTGGTCAGTGGGCGCGGCGAGCTGCACCTCGCGGTGCTCATCGAGACGATGCGCCGCGAGGGATTCGAGTTCTCGGTCTCGCGCCCCGAGGTCATCGTCAAGGAGATCGACGGCCGCAAACACGAGCCCGTCGAGCACCTCACCATCGATGTCCCGGAGGACTATGTCGGGGCCATCACCGAGGCCCTGGGAATGCGCCGGGGCGAGATGCTGGAGATCAGCTACGACGACCGCGGCGGCGTGCGCCTGGAATATAAGATCCCCACCCGCGGCCTGATCGGATTCCGCAATGCCATGCTCACCCTCACCGCCGGCAACGGCATCATGGGGTCGTTGCTGCTGGGGTATCGTCCCTGGGCCGGGGACCTGTCGAGCGTCCGTAACGGCGCGCTCACCGCCTCTGAGGCGGGGACCGCAGTGGCGTACGGGCTGGCCAACGCCCAGGAGCGCGGCACCACGTTCATCGAGCCCGGCGAGCAGGTCTACGAGGGCATGGTAGTCGGCGTCCAGAAGCGCACCGACGACATCGCGGTCAATGTCTGCAAGGAGAAGAAGAAGACCAACGTCCGCAGCTCCACCTCGGACATCTCGGTGCGCCTGACGCCCGCGACCAAGATGAGCCTGGAGCAATGCCTGGACTTCCTCGAGGACGACGAGCTGCTCGAGGTGACGCCCAAGCACGTCCGGCTGCGCAAGCGCTGGCTGAGCGAGGCCGACCAGGCCCGTGCGCGCCGCGGCCTCAAGGTCTAACCCGGGCTAAAGAAAAAGGGGACGCCTCGCGGCGCCCCCCGTGATCTTGCCTCGGCTAGCGGCTCATGGGTACTTGATCTTTCCGCGCACATCGATCAGGCCACCCTGGGCGATGTAGCGACCCTGCGCCGCGTCGTACTTGATGAACTCCGTCTGGGTGATGGTGTAGTGGTCGTTGGGGGTGTTCTTGGCCACCACACCCTTGGCCAGGAACGGGTTGTCGGCCTCGCTGAAGTTGTTGAGAGCGTCGATCAGCGACTTGCGGGTGGGGTTGTCGCCTGATTGCTTGAGGACGTCGACCATCGTGAACGCGACAGCCATTCCGTAGATGTTGAAACCGTCCTCGACCTTTCCGTCCGGGTAGTACTTGGACATGATGGTCCTGTACAGGCTGACCCCGCTGTCACCGGCTGCGGCGGGATCAAGCGGATCCTTGTAGGCCGTAACGCTGATCAGTCCGTCGACCGCCGCCGGGGATCCCACCGCCTTCTGGGCGGCCTTGACGTAGTTGACGGGGTTGGCAACGATGTTCAGGTAGGTGGTGGGATGCCAACCAACGGCCGCGACCGTGGCGATGGTCTTGATCGCCGGGCTGGGCGTCTCAAAGATCATCAGCGTGTCCGCTCCAGATCCCTTGAGGGCCGCCACCTGGGATTTGACGTCGGGCGCGCCGACTTCGTTGTTCTGAGTCGCGACGATCAACGACGATGCCTTGCTCCCGAGGCCATTCTTGAAGCCGGTGAGGTAGTCTTGGCCATAGTCGTCGTTCTGGTAGATCACCGCGATCTTGGGTGCAGGGGTCTGCTTCAGGAGCGCCTGGGCGTACAGCATGGCCTCACCACGATACGTCGGCTGCCAGCCGAACGTGTAGGGGTACTTCTCGCGCTCGGCCGAGAACTGAGTCGCCCCGGTCGAGACGAAGACCTGCGGCACCTTCTTGGTGTTCAGGTACTGCTCGACGGAGACCTGGGGCTGGGTACCGAGTCCTCCGAACGTCGCGAAGACCGGGTCGGCGCCCTCAACCAGCTGCTTGGTCAGGGGCACCGTCTGGGCAGGGTTATACCCGTCATCGAGGTAGTTGTACTTGATCTTGCGGCCGTTGACGCCGCCGCTGTCGTTGACGTACTGGAAGTACGCGTTGCTGGCCTTGGCGATGGTCCCGTACGCTGCCGCCGGGCCGCTCAGGGCGATCGTGCCCCCAAGGAGGATCTGGTCCTTGGTGATGCCGGTATCACTGGCGGTCTTGGCCGCGGGGCCGCTGCTGGTGGTGCCACCACACGCGGCGATGGCCAGAATGGAGAGGGCGATCACCGCCCTCTTGACGACTGACTGGTATATCACTGGACTTCTCTACCTCCGAATCTTGGGGATACGTCGACGGGTTACAACTTCCCTTGTTTGCGCCAAGTGTGACCTATAACGGCCCGGTCTGCTCAGGGGGCGGCTCCTCGGGCGCCCCACCTGCGCTCTGTTGGACCGGGTATCGCAGGCGATGGATGTTGGCGCGGATCAGACCGGCGACCCCCTGTCGGGCTACGAACATCACCACCAGCAGCAGGACACCCTGGGTGACCGTGGGCGCCGCGTTCGCCACCTGGGTGTTGATGCCCTTCAGCGCCTGCTGCGAGAACTGGGGCAGGAACTGGGAGAAGAACCCTCCGATCAGGGCCCCTTCCAGGGTGCCAAGGCCGCCAATCACCGCCCCCACGAGGAGCAGGATCGACAGCTGGAAGGGGTAGGCGTCGGCGCTCACGAAACCCGTGGCGATACCGTAGAGCGCTCCCGCAGTGCCTGCCAGGAACGCCGAGATCGCGAACGCGAGAGTCTTGTAGCTGGCCAGGTTGACGCCGAACGCGACCGCCGCCAGGTCGCCGTCGCGGATGGCCCGGAAGGCGCGCCCGGTGCGGCCCCGCAGGATGTTCCACGCCAGCAGGAAGCAGACGGCGGCGATCGCCAGGCAGAGCAGGTAGAAGTACTGGTCGTCGGTGAGCAGGGCTGTCGGGCTGGTGTAGGGGGGCAGGATGATCCCCTTGACCCCGCCGGTGATGCCCTCGGGCTTCTTCAGCAGGGTCGGGGCGGCGACCGCGAGGGCAAACGTGGCCAGCGCCAGGTAGATGCCCTCCAGGCGCAGCGCGGGGAAGCCGAACCCAAAGCCCAGCAGACCACAGATCACACCCGCAATCGGTATCGAGACCAGGTAGTTGATCCCCATCTTCTGCTGCGCGATCGCGCTGGCATAGGCGCCGATGGCCAGGAAGGCGCCATGACCGAGCGATATCTGGCCGCTGTAGCCGGTGAGGATGTTGAGGCCGAGGATGGCGATGGCGAAGATCAACGCGTAGGAGAGGTTCAGGGCCTGGTAGCCGGGTACCACGAACGGTGCTGCCAGGGCGACCACCGCCATCACGACGAGAAAGCCGAGCATGCCGAACGACGGCATGTTTCTCGCCCGCGTTGTCGGCGCGGTCGACGGGACCATCAGACGCGCCTCGTGTGGGCCTGCCCCAGGAGCCCGGATGGGCGGATCACCAGCATGCCCACGATCAGCATCAGGGCGACCGCCAGGCGCAGGTCGGCCAGGGCCGGGATGTACGCCCCCACCAGGGCGAGGATCACACCCAGCAGCAGCCCGCCGACAACCGCGCCCACGGGGCTCTCAATTCCCCCCAGGACCGCTGCCGCGAAGGCGTAGATGACCACCTGCTGCATCATGTTGGGCTCCAGGAAAAGCGTCGGCGCGAGCATGATCCCCGATACCGCGCCCACGCCGGAGGCGAGCGCCCAGCCCACCGCCAGCATCCCGCCGACACTGACACCCAGCAGCCGGGCGGAGTCCGGGTAGAGGGCCGCGGCGCGCATCGCCAGCCCCAGCTTGGTGCGGTTGAAGAGGACATAGATCAGCCCCAGGGCAACGATGCTCACCGCGATCACCCCGAGGTCCTGGATGCTGATGTAGACGCCGGCGACGACCACCGGGCTCTGTGGGAACGGAGTCGGGAAGGGTTTCGGCACGTATCCCCAGATGAAACCGGCCATGCCGTTGACGATCGAGAGCAGGGCAAGGCTGACGATGACGACGCCGAGTTGCGGTCCGCGCTCGAAGGGCCGCACGATCAGCCTCTCGATCGCGGCAGCGCCGGCCATCGCCGTCGCTACGGCGATCACAAACGCGATCGGGTATGGAACGTGGAGGTACACCAGCAGGCTCCAGGCGATGAAGGTTGCGAACATGGCGAACTCGCCCTGGGCAAAGTTGACGATGCCCATGGCGCTGTATATCAGCACCAGCGCCAGCGCCAGGCTGGCGTAGGCGCCGCCCGCCGCGAGTCCCGAAACCAACTGCTGCAGAAAGTAGGTCATCTCGCCTCAGTACCCCAGGTACGCGCGCCGGATTGACTCGTCCTTGGCCAGGGAGTCCGCGTCGCCGCTGGCGGCCACGCGGCCGGTCTCGAGCAGGAAGGCGCGGTGCGCGACCCTCAGCGCGAGGCCGGCGTTCTGCTCCACCAACAGCACCGCCACGCCCTGGTCGTGGTTGATCGTCGTGACGATTTCGAAGATGGCCTTGACCGTCAGGGGCGCGAGGCCCAGCGACGGCTCGTCGAGCAGCAGCAGCTTGGGGCGCGCCATCAGGGCGCGGGCGATCGCCAGCATCTGCTGCTCGCCTCCACTGAGAGTGCCCGCGCGCTGGTCGCGGCGCTCGCGGAGGATCGGGAAGTAGTCGAAGACGACCTCGTAATCCTTCTTCACGCTGTCGCTGTCGCTGCGCGTGTACGCGCCCATGCGGAGGTTGTCGAACACCGACAGCTGCACCAGGGTGCCGCGGCCCTCGGGAACGTGACCGATACCGCGGCGGGCGATGTCCTGGGCCGCGACGCCTCGCAAGGAACGGCCATCGAAGGCGATGTTGCCGCCGCGCGTGACGGTGCCGGAGATCGCCCGCAGGGTGGTCGTCTTGCCGGCGCCGTTGGCGCCCAGGAGGGCGACGATCTCGCCTGCCTCCACCGCCAGGGTGACGCCGTGGAGGGCCTTGATCGGTCCGTATTCGGCGGTGACATCCTGGAGCTCAAGCAGCGCCACTCTCGGCCCCCAGGTATGCCTCGATGACCGCTGGGTCGCTGCGGACTTGCGCCGGGGTCCCCATGGCGATGCGCTTGCCGAAGTTGAGTACGACGACGCGGTCCGACACGCCCATCACCAGGTTCATGTGGTGCTCGACCAGCAGCAGGGTCACGCCGTAATCGACGTGGACGGAGCGGATCAGGTCGCCCAGCGCGCCGACCTCCTCATTGTTGAGGCCTCCGGCGGGCTCGTCGAGTAGCAGCAGGCGCGGCTTGGAGACGAGCGCGCGCGCAAGCTCCACGCGCTTGAGGCTGCCGAACGGAAGGCCGGCGACCGGGCGCCCCGCGATGGCCGCGAGGCCGACATGGTCGAGGGCCTCCATCGCAGCCGCGCGTGCGGCCGCCTCAGAACGCCGCACTGAAGGCAGGCGCACCGCGGCCGCCGGCCACGGGGCGCGAACGTTCATGTGGTCGCCCACCAGCACGTTGTCCAGGACCGTCATCGTCCGGAACAGCTCGACGTTCTGGAAGGTACGGGAGATCCCCATCCGAATCACGTCATGAGGGCGCGTGTGCAACAGGCTCTGGCCCTCGAACTTGACGTCCCCCGAGGTCGGCTGGTAGAAGCGGGTGACGACGTTGAAGAGCGTGGTCTTGCCCGCCCCGTTGGGACCGATCAGGCCGACGATCTCGCCTTCGTCAACGCCGAAGGACGCGTTCTGCACGGCCACAATGCCGCCGAACCTGACGGTCACGTCCTCTACCGAGAGAAGCTCCACGAGTCCGCAGTCTCCACTCCTTGGTTGCCGACGTCAACCACGAGATGCGTGGCGAGGGTGCGCTGCAGTGCTCCAGGCTATGCGGCAATCACCCACTGCCGATGAGAAGATGGCGGCGGCATGCCACGCCGCTGGATCGGATCACGCTCGCGAGACGGACCTCCTAGATTAGATTAGATTGACATTGCCAAATTCATCCCGGGCGATCATCAGGGCTACATGCAACAGCTGACGAGCACGCTGCAGTGGGTATCGGTGGTCGCCTACACATTCCTCGGGCTCGTCGCCGTCCTCGACTGGCTGCGCAAGCGCGAGCGGGGCCGGGGATACCTCGCGATTGCGCTCGGCCTGCTCGGCCTGATTATCCTGGTGGGCCAGGTCAAAACGTTGATGGGCACGAGCTACTCGGTTGCCGCCGGTGATCTGACCGCGGTGGGGCTGATCGGTAGCGGGTACGGCTTCTTCCTATTCCGGCATCACCTGATCCCGTACTCTCGGCGGGTCCTGGTCGCGGTCACCGTCGGCGCCGCAGCGGTGAGCGTTTGGGCGCTCACGTTCCCGAACCGGTCGAGTCCCGGCGGTGCGGTGTCCGGCTATGTCCTGTTGTTCGCCGTTGTTTTTCTCGGCTACTGGTGCGGCATGGTGGCGGAGCCGGCCTACCGGCTGTGGCGAGTGTCGCGACGGCGGCCCACGGTGCAACGGGCCCGGCTGCGGACTCTTTCCCTCGGCTATTTCATCATCGTTGCGGTGTTCGTCCTGCTGCTCGGCAGTGTTGGAGCAGCCGCCGGAAGCCGGACGGGGACGGCAGACGCCCAGATCAACCCAGTGGTCGGGGTACTGTTCGAAGTCCTGTTCATTGCCGCTGCACCAGTTCTCTACG